>DAOTUI010000083.1:0-10983 GCA_034437035.1 Chloroflexaceae bacterium | reverse complement strand
GCCAGCGCCTCCTGCTGATCCTCGATATCCTGCTTATGCCGCGCCCGTTGGATAGGTTCCGCACTCCCCATGCGCCGCTGCAATACACGAATCCGCTTTTGCACATGCTCGATTGCGTGGGAAAGCTCGATCTTCTGTTGCTCAATAAATTCGTTACGAACTTTGTGCAAGGCGATGCTCATATCCTCCGAAGATTCATCTGATGATAACCGCCGCACTTCAAACAGGCGTGGACTGCTATTGATAGTTTGTGATGGGGTAGCCTGAATAGTTACTGCCTGTATTTCCGTCTGACTGATATTCCGTGCCTGAAGCCACCAGTGCGTCCTAGCATTTTTGAGCAGTATTTCAAGGTGCCCTACTGTTACCTTACCAACAACCGCTGCCTCTGGCGGGGTACTCTCGCGCGGTTGCGCTGCTTCCGGCTCGCGGGACTCTGGAGGTGACTGCAACTGTTGCACCTCTTCGGCAACTGCTCCCAGAAGTTTATCCGCTTGATGCCGCATGGTCGGGTCACGTGGGTCATGTGTACAGCGCACTCTGATTTCGATGACAGTATCACACAATGCATCTATAGATGTGCCACCTTCCTGTGCAAGTTGGTCCTGACTTGTAATGACCACATACACATCGAACGTATTCAGTGTTACCAGGTCGTGCCACTGGCCGATGATATCCCAGTAGTAGGTACGTCGCGGTTGATCATTGATTGACTCAAAGCGTGGTTCTGCTGCTTCAATATGCTGGACATTGATTTCCCATTTCGTCAGAGCTTCGAGTACTTCATGAATCAATGTATGATCTGGTTTGCGCTCGTTACGAAGCTGCTCTGAGACAACATATTCGTGATCCTGAAGCAATGGCCTGACATCGAGTTCCAGATCTCCTTCGATGCTACTCTGTCTGTAGACACTCGGCCTTACCTCTGCCGTTTGCTGGACAATGTTTAATCCACGTGCATCCCAGATAAGATGCGGATGTACCTGAATGTCCGAGATCAATCCATTGATAAGACATCGATATTCCCCCTTAAGAAAAGGTTCATATTCCAGGATTGGTTGATTAAAGATCACCTGTAATCGTAACTCCTGGCAAGAATGCTCTATTTCCTGCTCGAGTGGTTGGTGAAAACGAAGACTCTGCCATATAAGCTTACGTTGCTCAACAGCATAACGACCACGGCTTACTTCATGAATAGATGTTTCAAGCTCTTTAGGAATATCTAACTCGAACATATCAAGCATACATTCTGTCGTTTTTCCAGGGTTCCTATACCATTGAAAAATCATTTCAATGGTATAGCTATCGGAAAGGCGCGCAAAGAAAACGAGCGGAAAATGCTCGCCTGCCGTATAGTCAGGATTTATAAATTTGCCTATGATAGTGTATGGCTTTTCTATAGTTATAAGTGGCGCATCGTTGAGATCCCTGGTACTGATTGCTGTGTTGATCTGGAGCAATGACGGAGTTTTTGCGCGCAATGGAATCCGGTGATCCAATTCGAACTGCTGTCGTGACGCCTGAGTCAGCGTGTGAATACCCTCCAGTGCCACCAGACCAGCATACACATGAGTGCCATACCTGTCATCATACAAGTCACGATACTGCTGAAAATCTGCTCTGTTCTGTGCAATGTCTTGTGCATGTACGTCAATCTTCAGGCGGCAATTCTGGGCATGAACTCTCGGTCTATACTGATGTGCGGTACTTAAGTTAACAAACAGACGTTCATTTGCCTCAAGTTGGTAGCGACAATGGAGCAGGGGGAAGTCTGCCAGGGTTGGTACCGGATGTCCTGCTCGCGCGTGCTCATGATAAATAGTGAACCGGTGTGAAATGCGGAGCGCACCCCACACAGTTAGGGTGACACCCGCTAATCCACTTAACACAAGAAAGCTGTAGAGCAGCACAAACTCTATATCATTTGCTGTTTGATTACGGTTGACGATAGCCGGTAAAATTGCGCTTATGAGTAGTAGGCCTGATACTACCATAGCGCTACCCGCAATGCCTACCGGACTCCAGATAAGATGGTGATGTGTTTCTGAATGCGCTGCGGTTTGAAACTCCTGATCAAGCGTATTCAATCCAGGAAAATCATGTATCTCCCGCAGGAATGTCGCTGGTTCTGGATTCGTCTCGCGCTGCGTCAGGTAGTATCCAGAATGATGGCATACAGCAGCTACATCGCTATCATAACTAATATGGCTATGTACCACTGGCCGATCAGATTGCACAACTGACTGTTCGTAGGTAGTAGATCTGGGCGATGATATCATAGGTAAGAAGTACTCCTATTCAGTACTGAGAAACTGTAACCGTGTATTCATAAGATGGTGCATATCAGTATGCACCATCGCTAATTCTCGAGCAATATTGTTGCCGGACCCCAGTAACATTACCAGAATGTCGAGCGTTGCTACAGTTATCGCTTTGTTATCCGTACGTTGCAAGTAGCGGAACTCACGGGTAACGTGCGTATCTTTCCAGCTAATCCCGGCAATGAGTTCGATATCATAAAAACCCTTGCTGCGCCATCCACTCAGACGAAAAGATGTTACCTGTGAATGTTGTTGTGACTCAAGGAGGCGAAATCCTAGATCAGAAAATATTTGCCATACTATTTTATAAATACCGTCCAAGATCTGTGACTGTGCGACACTATTCTGATCACCGAGTGTAATATTCGGCAACTGGAAGCGTAGGCTTGAAGCATGACGACGATGCTTAAACAAATATTGCGGATCTGCAGTAAAGTTCACATGAATATATGTTTTCTTGTCAATAAGGGGATGCCGTAGTGGTAATGTATCCGGTGCTTCGGTAACGTCAGGCTGGGCATTTGAAGCAAGCACTCCATCGAAGCAGAGCGAAAATCTGCCAGTAAGCTGTTGTTTGCTGTTCGATTGTACTGTATGCTGCTGAGTTGACAGCTCATTGGGATCAACGAGTGCATATTTGAGTGGGGCAACCAGCCATGAGAACCAGCCGTTGGTATCTCTATCATGGTGCAGTTCAACCGACTTCCAAACTAGCGCATGCGTTTGCGTATCATAGTAGGCCTGATCAGGTCGCAAGGACAGGTTGACGCTGTCATCTTGCCGAACGCGGTCAGGTATCCCGGCAGGTGGTTGAACTGGAACAGTCAGTTCACCATAAGTGACCCGTACACTTTTACGGAGATTGACCCGGTCTTTATAGTATCGCACACTCGTTATGTAGCGCTTCATAAGATCAAGGCCAGTCAGGGGATACAGCCTGTTATGACGCCACTCAAACCCCTGCCCTTCATACAGAACTGGTGACGTGATTTGATTCAGGCGGAGCACACCTACCCGTTCATCTGCTTTCCGCATTGTTATAACTTCCAAAGTCACCTTATTCGGTATGGAGACACAACGATTAAGCGCTGTGTTAAGGCGATCCTGAAATGTTCTCATCGAACCAGCACCTGGCGTGTTGTGCGTGCCTGGTGTAGTGAGGCGTGATAAACAGCCGCGCTGTGCCTGGTTGTGGACAAGAGTGTCATTCTGAGCAAATGCTTCAGGTAGATTGACAAAGACAATTTGTGGCTCAATCTGATTAGTTGGATTACCACTGTAAATATTAATCAGACCGCTGATAGTCTGACCAATCTGATCAATGGTAGCATTACTTGCATCAATACGCACAAAACTGTCGCGTGAAAGCGTACTAATAAACTGATTGATATCATCAAAGGTTGAATGATAGTTTTGTATCTCGAAGCAAGAGTTGACCATTACCTGAGATACACCACTCTGTATACCTCCCCAAAGAGAGGATTTCTTCTTGAATTGAGTGTTCCTGGTAACCTCCGGTACATCTACACGAGCAACGAGTCGTCCATTAAAAGCGGCAACAATCTCTGGTTCACTGTCGAAAGGTATGGTCGGCTCACAATTCAGTGCAGCCTGTACCAGAGCCAACGAGACATGTTCCGCATACATGGGCAGTTCATTCTCCGCCGGACCTATAGCCTGACCCTGTTTGTCAACACCAATGAGTAAAAGACCACCTCCACGGTTGGCAAGTTCTATAAGGTGACGTTGTAGTTCATTCTGGTCATCCGCATGCGGTAAACGGACAAGGGTAGCACTGTCTGTTTGTAACAGCAAGTCTTCTACATCTTTTTTTTGTTTCAGCCAGCGTGACCCGCTCATGAAATCGGACACCCATATCTTGAGTTGTAGATAGAGATCGCTTGTAAAGTTTTCGGGTGAACCGGAAAGCATCTTCTGGATACGCTGAAGGATACGATCTCCATTAATATCATCAGTTATTTCACCAGTTACTGACAACAGCGATTGAGAAGGTAGCTGAACCGGATAAGACCCTTTCCACTGTAGATTTTTACCACTTCGCATCCACTCAGTTATTGACTGACCCTCTAGTTTTGTTGGCATTTGGATATTCAGATTAATAGCTGGGTGAGTTGTGTCCGGTAATGCTATCATAACTGTACCAAGTGCAATTTCAGATCTGCCTGTACCAATATCACGCAAAAGTTGTTGATCTGTGTATTTCAACGTTCCATCACAGGGAATGATAACTCGAACATGACCTTCTTGCTGCTCGAGTGACATAGATGGAAGTAGTCCCAGTGATAATTGATAAGTATAATGTTCTTCGATGTGAATTTCTGCCGAGGTTATATGCTTTTTACTTGCCATTATCCTACCTTTCTGGTTTTTCTATTTCAAGGTTGCAAACGCAACATGATCGTAAGCCGAGTAAGACTGTCTTCTGTGTATCAGGCTAGCGAGCTGTACACACGCCAATCTCGCCGTTGTTCGGCTTTTCCATAAACACACGGGCAGATATCCACAATGGGTAGCGCAAGCCGACATAACAACCGAAGATTGTCCTTATTTGTTTGAAATGTCACATTAGCCCAAACGAGAATCAGACAGCCTTTTTGCAGATATGACACTCTAGTTTCACACACTTCATCCCCAGTCAGTTCATTCTCAGCGTCTTTATCGCGGCAGTCAACAGGTTCTCATAGAAAGTCAGGCCGACACGCTCCATGATGTCTGCTGAGACATCATGGAAGTTGCCCTTGTTCCCTATCGGGATAAATCCGCCGGACACCGTTGTCCATCCCCACCTACAACGGTTCGGTCAGTGAGCGGACGGCCTTGATATTGCCCAGGCCGCTCGTCCAACCGAGGCAACCCAGTGATGCGCCGTCTCGTGATGCACATGCATAGGATCGCTCAGTGCCAGCAGCAGGTTAACATCCAGCAGAAATACTGTCATGGCTGTTCGTCCCGCAACTAATCGACCAGTTCGGGTGTGACTACTAGCGCATCAGGCTGTACCGAAAAGAGCGGTACACCGTTGCGGGTCGTGGCGGCTTGCTGATGCACAAGCGCTTGCCGTGCAAGGTCCGAAAGGATTTTGCCCACCGAGACACCGCGCTGGTGCGCCATTTCCCGGACAGCGAGCAGCACATCCTCTTCAATATCAAGGGTTGTACGCATTTGAGCCTCCGTTTACGCGACACACTGATTTTACCAGGATGAAGGTATCACATCCCGTTCGCTTATTTTTTAAAGCATTACATGAAATTCTGTCCCCACTTGAACACGAAAAACCGGCTGATTTTGGGACATGTTCCCCACTACGGCCTACACGATACCGGGATGTGTAAACCATTTCGACAACATGAGCCGTCATGGGGAGTGACACGTCGCAAAAGTGACCATGTTTGACCTGCTGGTGGGGCAATTTCATGAACCGCCTCCAGAAATAAGCGAACGGTGAGAACAAAGTTGTGGAATATGGCGACCGGCGAAATGGTTGTCACGCTGGACGGGCACACAGACTGGGTCAATGCACTCGCCTTTAGCCCGGACGGGGGACTGCTGGCGTCGGCTTCCGAGGATGGCACGATAAGGCTGTGGGATATGACAACCGGTCTCGCAGTTGCCACGCTGAACGGACATACCGATGTCGTGCTTGGCGTGTCGTTCAGTTCGGATAGTTCGTTGCTAACCACTGCGTCCTGGGACACCACAGTGAAGCTATGGACAGTACCTGCGGATGTAGAAATAGCGGATACAAAATTTGTAAACGAGTTGCCGTCGGCAGTTCTCGGCAGGTAGGCGGCAGTTCATAAGCCACAGGTCAGTAAATCCAGGTGATACTGAAAAGATATTCCTGAAAACATACCTGTGAACATAGAAGCAGGAGCAGAACGATGGCACATACATCAGCGCGACGAATAGTTGGTCTCTGGATCGTAGTCAGCATACTGGCGCTGCTGCTGGCAGCCTGTGGCAGTGGCGAAGAGGCGGCAGATGCTCCCCAGGAGGAGCCGGCAACTGCCGTGGAAATGGAAGCGGAAAATGCCGCCCCCGGTGCGGCGGTGTGCGTGGTGCCCGATGTGGTGGGGTTTGATCAGGCCAATGCCGAGCGGATGGTGCAGGGCGTTGGCCTGGTGCCGGTACGTAGCGCCGAGTTCAGTGACGATGTACCGGAGGGCCATGTCATTGCCCAGGAGCCGGCGGGCGACACGCGCCTCGACCCGTGCGCGGGCGATGTCAGCCTGGTGGTGAGCCTGGGTGCGGACGATGTGGCGACCGGCGAAACACCTGCCGGCGCGGAACCAGTGCCACAAGTCACTGATCTCCGCGAAGCCATCCTGGGCAAGTGGGTCATCATCCGTGATACGATCATGGGTCTCCGTGATACGAATGGCGAAATTGAGCGCGAAGCCTGGATGCCGGACTATGATTATGTCTTCTTACCCGATGGTATAATGGTATCTTTCGACCCCGATGGTATAATGGTATCTTTCGACACAATGGGCCCAGGGCTTTTCGAATACATCCTTGATGATACGAAAATGAGGGTAGACGATGGTTATAATGTAACAACATTGCAGGTGGCTCTCGATGGCGACCGGATGACCTTGATCGATGAGGGCGGATATGAAATGGAGTTCGAGCGGGTTGGCTCTATTGACCTGGCAGCTATTGAACGCATCCGTGAACATACCCGTGAGGTAGTTGCTGGTAAGTGGTTTTTTGAGCTATATCCTGACCAGGTAGACGATGACATGAGATTCGCCTTTTTTTATCCAGATGGTACCTTGCAAGTAATTAGTAGGAATGGAAGATACAACGGAAACTATGACATTGTTGATGATACGCATATGTATGTGACCACCAGCGATGAGGACGGTAATGAGGAGTCAATGGTCATGCAGTTTTCTCTTTCGGGCGACCGGATGACCTGGGTCATGGATGGAATGGAACTGGAACTCGAGCGCATCGGTCCGGCGGACTAATACTCGCTGATGTAGACATACGACACACAAGGAGACCCACCATGCAGCAGATCAACGAACTGAAGACCAGACTCCGCGCAGGGATTGATGTTGGCAAGTGGCGTGCTCGCGCCCTCAAGCTGGGCTATGAGCGCTCCACCCATACGCGGGAGCGCCGCCAGGCTATTGCCGCCCTGGGTATGTTGGCCTGGGAACAACGCATCGAACATCCCGACTACGCCGAGCTCTTTGCGCAACTGCGTGATCTGGAGCAGCAGCGCAACGCAACGCAGGCCCACATCGCCACGCTGGAAACCACTATCCAGCAGGAGGAAACCCGCAAGCGCCGGCTTACCGCTGAATTTTCCGACCGTCAGCGGGAAGCGGAACAGCCTGATCATGCCGCTCCTCTCCATACGCAACCTACTGAGGAGCAGCCGGTCACAGAAACGCTCACACAACCACCCCCTGAGGTCACCCGGCAATCGGCGCATCCCGATAGTCCCTATGCAACGAAACGACTCGATATCACCGATATTCCCGCTACCGCTGCCGCTGAACCGGCTGTCCCGGTAGCCGGCGATATGCAGACAATCCAGACCGAGCAGCAGCAGGCGCGCGCCCGGGCAGACGAAATGCTGGCCGAGTTGCGCCAGGAAATGCAGCACAAGCGCCGCCGGCTTGCCGACCTGGAGCGGCAGTTCCCTGCCTTGCAGCAGAGTCTGGGCGAAGCACTTAATCGCACGCGCCCGCAGCACGACAGTCTGGTCGAGCACTACGCACGCATGGATACGCTTGACCAGGAGCTTGGGCACCTTTCCGACGAACTCGACACCCTCAACCAGCAGATTGCCTCTGCCGGTACGGGGGCGACAAAGACATTGTACTGGCTTGCGGGTGGCGCAGTGGTAGCAGTTGTGGCGCTGCTGCTCCTGGTGAGTAACGGCCTGAGCATCGCTGGTGGCGGAGGTGGCGTATCGGAGCGGCAGATCCGTGCGGATCTGGTTGGTCAAACGCTTTTTACGCCTTTTATTGGGATTGACCTGGCCTGGGATGTAGCGGAAGGTGATATCCAGTCGTTGGATGTTCTTGATCGGAAAACCGATCGTGATGCCGGCACTGAGTACATCAGTGCTCAACTGGAGTTGGCCGATGACAAGTTAACCGTTAGTGCGCTGGTTGAGCTTGATTATAAACAGTATGAGCAGGGATGGCGGCTTGAAGATATGCATGTGCCGGATTGGGATAGGCAACTGGCGATCATCCATAACCCATCCGAACCGTCACTCAACCAGATGGGCAATGATATCAAGCGAGTCATGCACCAACGGGTGTTTCGGGGATGCAATCACCCGGTAAATCTTCGTCAGAATAGGGCATATGGTAGTACTTATGAAGCATGGTATGAGCTTACCGGAAGTGCCTGCGATATTCGCGGAACCTGGTTATTGCACTATCTCTGGGACGGTAATGACTGGGAGATCGATGAGGTGCATTGTACGGAAGGAGCCTCTTCCTACTGTAGTTAAATGTGACGAGCGAAAAACAGAATACTTCGGTACTTATACAGTAAGACACGCATGCCGCGCTGTCTATCGTTCCATCTCAATCATCGCGGAGGCACCCTATGTCAACATCCGAACAAAATACCGTACGTCAGATATCCGACTATGAGCGCTTATCCGGCATCTTCTGGATAGTTCTCGGCATTTTGCAGTGTTTGACCATCTTCGTCTTCTATGTCTTTGGTCCAGTTGTCGGGATATGGAACATTATGGCCGGTATCTCGCATTTGAAGCGCTCACCCCGCATTCTTGCGCGCGATCCGGCTATTCCGAGCGAGTATGAGCGTCTGGGTGGCATTATTGCTATTGGGATTGTTAATCTCGTTATTGGAGGTGTCATCGGCATAGTGTTCGCAATTCTTGACTTTGTTATTCGGGATAAAGTTTTGTCAAATAGGCATGCGTTCAATGGACACTCGACAAGTATATAACACTGTCTTGATGCACCGCACATAACAGCCCTGGAAGAGCAGCGCCAGTACCATGCCTGATGCTTGCAAAGATAGCTTCAGGCATGGTACTGAATTATTTCTGAGAATTATGGGTAGCATAACGCCAAGAAAAAGGAGCAACCCGGTATGAAACGCAACACCAGTTCGGAATTTGTCGGCATTGCACAGATCAAAGCCAAACAGAAGTGGCAACTCGATCAGTTTGAAGCATGGGTTGCCGCCGGACAGTGGAATATGTTCCACCGGAGTCACTATGACTGGTGGATGTTTCCCGTGAATCGCAAAAGCAGCTATGGCCTGACCTGGACGGTGTATGACGGTGATATCCAGGAATTAAAAACCGATGACCGGTATATTACCACGTATCTGCGGGGCATTGAACTGGTGAGTGCCTCCTGGGGGTGGGATGTGGTGCGGCAATGCGCTATTTCTGAACCCATGCCCGACCAGGCATGGCAGAGCTGGCCGGTGCGCCTGTACAAAGCGGCCAACTCTACCCGGCTCTTTGGATTTGATGCCTACTTCGACTCACTGAAGCACTTTGCGCTTGATTTGATGCAACAGGGTGAATCCATGACATATGCCGTGAAAGACCTGAGTTGGCTGTTTACATCTGGTAGTACGCGGAGTACAAGATCCTAAACATCTTTTATGACTGGTGCAGATGCCTGCATCAATGGAAATGAGTCGATCTATGCCAGGGCGCTCGCTGCACATTCTGTTCTGCCTCCTGCTCGGCTGGATGATAGGTACCGCATGTACGGCTTCTCCGGCAAGCGGTACGTTGGACGATGCTACCCCCATACACCTCACACCAGGCTCAGAGACCGATCCGCCAGGTACGCCGCTGGACGTCGTCTACGATATCCAGGCTCCCTTTGCCTGGTATGTCTGGCAGGGCTATCAGCGTGATGGGCAACTGGAGCCGGGCGCAAAAGTCAACTGCGGCCCGGCCACGGTCGCCATGGCCCTGCGCTATGGCTCGAACAACATGATCCAGGTGAGCCCCGAGGAGGTGCGTGATATGATCCCGCGTCGTGCCGGCACCCTGAGCGGCATGGTCCTGGTCGATCTGGTGACCGCCCTTGACCAGTGGCAGGTGCCCACCCGGCGGCTGCGGACGCTGCCGGAGATCGCGGCGGCGATTGCCAATGATCATATTGTACTGATCAACCTGCATATGTCGGCGATTGCACCGGAACAGGAGGAGGTGTCATCCGCGCCCGGTGCGCTCCTCCCGACAATCACCGGGCGCTACTATGAGTATGACCAGCAGCATGGACTGGTGCTCAAGGGCATTGTGCGCGATAGCCAGACGGGACGCCGCTACTTCGTCGTCTATGATCCCAATGTCTGGGCCGGCAATCCGATCTACTACTACCATGGCGATGCGCGCTATCCCAAAGGGTTGAACCGGCTCTATGCCTACGACCAGCTTGCGGCAGCAATGCAGCCACCACATTTCTTCGAGGCCATCGAGATACTCGCCACACCCGCGCAACCCATCCCGGTCGCCGAACCGATCCTGCGCGAACCGGTTACCGTGACACCGGCCTGGTGCTACCAGACCCCTGCCGATGTGGCGGATCTGGTCTGGTGTGAGTAGCCGTGGGCAGCACTGTTTCGTCGCACCTGGTATTCAGGTGGTGCCTGGATCGGGTTGGTTATGTCT
>DAOTUI010000082.1:0-46528 GCA_034437035.1 Chloroflexaceae bacterium | reverse complement strand
CGATAACGGCGTATTTCGCCTGCGGCAGCATGGTACTGTTTTGTCTTTTTCCGAAACATGTGGCTCTCCGAGCCACATGTTTCGGAAAAAGAATGTCATGTTCCACCCTGCCGGAGGCGCATCGTGCCGGTTGTCCAGGCAGACGCCTGGGTTTGGAACCGACCGCGTAACTCCTGTAAATAATGTTGTTCAGATACATGCTGCCGGCCGCAACCACTCGCAACCCGCATACGTCAAATGGACACAGTTAAAGCATGTGCATATGTTCCAGCGAAGGAGGATTTATGCAATCCGAGTATACCGAGCAGGATAGCGAACATGCCCGGCAGGTGGAGCGTTCATCCGCCGGACAGCAGACGCAGCGGCTCCCTTCTATGCCCCAGGGAGATACACTCACTCCCGCCCATCCGCAGGGTCGCAATAATCTCGCAGCGTCGGCGCTGATTGGCATGGGCGTGCTGTTGCTGCTGGGCCGCTTTGCCCCGCTGCATCTGGAGTTTGAAGGCGGCATGGTGCTGCTGACCATTGCCGGCTGTTTTCTTTTCTTTGCCTTCTGGAAGCGTGTTTTTGGGCTGGTGATTCCCGGATGTATCCTGGCCGGCCTGAGTGTTGGCGTGACATTTGCCGACGTTACCGAGGGAGTATCGGTACTCTGGGGGCTGGCGCTGGGCTTTCTGGGGATCATGTTTGTGGGACGTGCCATGTTCAATCTGCGCAGCCACTGGCCGATCTACCCGGCAGTCCCGCTGTTTGCGGTTGGAATCATCGTTGCCGCGACGAATCTGCCGGCCTTCTTCGCCGGTGGACTGGTCTGGCTACCCGTGCTGCTGATCGGCCTGGGGATCTATCTAGGCCGGGGACAGAGAACGGCCTGAGGCACCTGTCTGTCTGTGCGACTACGAAAAGAAGCAAACGGAAGCAAACAGCGGCGCTACGTCTGGTAGAGCCGCTGTTCGACAATGTAGGTCAGTACTGTCTCCGGTACCTGGTAGCGTATCGGTTGCCCGGCGGCAACACGCCGGCGTAGCGCAGTGCTGGAAATATCCAGTTGTGGCCCGGTGACCATGTCGGTAGCATCTGCCAGCCCCGGCAGGGCCGCATCAAGTTTGGCGAGATCCGGCGCAGAACCGGGGCGACCCACTGCCGCGAGGCGCGCCAGCGAAATAATCTCCGCGGACGCATGCCAGTGTGGCAGCGACTCCAGCGCATCTCCCCCCACGACAAACCAGATCGTAGCACCAGTGCCTAATCGATTACGAAACTCCTGCAACGTATCAATGGTATACGAGGGAGGCGTGCGCCGAAGCTCAACATCGGAGGGAACCAGCACAGAATTGCCGGCGCAGGCATGCTGGACCATTTCCATGCGTTGCGCTGGGTTGGCACGCTGCTGCCCCTGCTTGAAGGGCTGCTGGGCCGCCGGTACAACATAGATCTGCTCTAACCCGAGTGCCCAGCGCACTTCCGCCGCAATGACCAGATGTCCATAGTGAATCGGGTCAAATGTCCCACCAAGAATACCGATACGCTGCATAGCTTAACGCTCGTCTTCGAGTTCCAGTTCTAACGCATCCTGAAAGAGATGCCAGATCATCCAGGCGACGGTACGCTGATCTTCAAATGTCAGATCATCAATGAATGGCATAATCAGTTCCGTCACATCGCTCCGGGGGAGCATATAGACCCGCGCACCCAGGCGCTCGTGGAGTTGCAGCGCCAGCAGATCCGCTAGTTCAAAGAGCATGCGTTCTGGAAGTTGTTTTGTTGTGCTATAGTGATACCCGCGCATAAAGCCTCATCCTCACCGTTTGTGCGATCATTCGTCTGAATATGACTTCCGGCGGTTCCGACTGGCCCGCAGTTGGCGGCGTTGTGCAGCCGTGGCGCGCATATTCGACGACATACGCCGCACATCCTCATACTCTTCGCGCAGTTGACCCGGCGAGAAATCTTGCAGATCGTCAAACTCCATATCGCGTCGGCGCGCAGGTTGCGTGACAGCCGGTACCCGGCTATGCATCATCTCCTCCAGCATGGCCTCGTCGTTATGCTCCCGCAATGCCGGCACGCGCGTCGAACCGCCGCGCCGCTCCGGCAGGCGCGCTACATCGTCCCAGGCTTCACCGCTGGTCAGGCTGTCATGGACATAATCGAGATACTTCTGGATCTCCTCATTATCATTCAAGCTATGGAAGGGAATCGTCGCGCCACTAACCGTTTTAACACTCTGCCCGATTTCCCGGAGGGTCTGGTCAATGCCGGTCACGAGCCCCTGCATGACCGCGGCGAGTTCAGCCCGCTCACCAACGGTCAGGTTGGCAAAGCCGACCAGGGCTTTCTCCTGAGCATGCAGCAGCGTACTGCGCAGGATCGCAATATCGGCCTGCGTTTGCAGTTCATAGCGCTTCACCAGATGCGCCTGCCGCACCTGCTCAACCAGTTCATCCGTCGTCACCGGTGTCCAGAGCAGTGCCGGGATCAGGATAAAGCCGATGATGCCGATAATAACCTGCTGCAAAATCAACCCGGTGTCGGCAACCGTTGGCTGCGCAGCCCACCAACTATACTGGATCTCGAATGAGTAGTAGAGCAAATAGAGGGACGCGCCGATAATCACGGCATACCCCCAGGTCTTTGCGTTAATCTTCTGTAGCAGCATCCCACCAGGTGACCACGGAATCAAGAATGAAGTCAAACTGGGGGGGGCAAGGACCAGGATCGCCGTAAATGCGCCGGCCACAACCGGATTATCGGTCAGTTGGCTCTGAACGCCCCACCAGTAGACGGCCGAGCCGCCCATAGCAATAAAGGCCAACAGGGCCAGCAACGTTTTCGCGGTAAACTGCACCCCACTACTCCGGCGTCGTTGTCCTCGTACCATGTCGAGATAGCGACTGCTCACGTGGTGCCACCTTTCTGGATGCGGTATAATCTGTGACTATACCGACGACAACAATGTAGAACGACTACGTAACACGCTGATGAATAAACCTGCGCTTTCATGAACCTGCTTGCGGCACTAAAAGTCAGCATCAGCGATCTCTGTGTTAGCATAACTTGCTTATAAACTCAACCGCCCCGATGTTTTTCACAGATCGGATTAACACAGGATGACAGTCCAGTGTTTACTCCTGCGCATCAACTGGCTGAACATCGGGCGAGAGAATGACATATGTTTCGACCCAGTCTTCATACCCGGCATCGCGTAATCTTTGAACCAGTGCCGGCGACAGAGCCGTCAACCCATAACTTTCATTGATCTGATAGGGCACTTCCAGGGCGGCAACTCCTCCCTGACCAACCAGTTGAAACCGGGCCTGTGCAACAAAGGGCCCAGAGAAATTCCCCAGCACAACATGCTGCTGATTTATCGGGTCATACCACCAGAGCCGGCTACCGGAAGTCGTATAGGCTTGCGGGGCTGCAAAGACCTCGCGATTGGCCTGCTGTGCACGCCAGCGCTCCTCATTCGTCAGCCGGGGCAATGTTGGCGGTACGATGGTCAACTCAGGTTCAGGGCCGGCGGTTGGCGCTAACTCCGCTGTCTCGGTAAGCGGTATGGTTGGACTCTCGGAAGCGGGCGAGGGTGGCGAAGTCGCCGGCAGTTCCGTAACCGATGGGGTCACGTCAGCGATTTCAGGGGTGGGACTCATAGATGTTGCCGGGGATATCATATCTGGCCCTGGCAACGATGGAGAGGGTTCAAGCGTCGGTGGACGACCTGTCTGGAGTGGTTCGGCACAACCAGTCAGCATCAACGCTGCACCTATGAATACAACTACAAAAATATATATGCGAATTGCCACATTCGAAACTGGCTCCGGGGACTACCCCTGTCTGGCGCGTGACCTGAATTACAGAACTTCTGTTCTATTTTAACACGAGTAACAGGCGTCGGCAAGCGAAACGTACCACCTGATTCGGAACAACCGCCTGGATACCGGCACCGCCACCAACCGCGCTTTGCGGACTGCATCCCCGTTGTATCGGTGTGATAAGGCGTTGAGTGAGGAGCCGGGATGCAGTATGTGTGACAGGTGTTACTGAGGCTGACCTGGTGTGATAAGCGCCGGAGATGATCCTCCGCTTGTGCGCATCGCTCTAATTCGGTTTACACATTGGGAGCAATTTTACCACAAATTCCCCGATCATGGGATGCGGTCCTCTTAGAAAACTGTCCGGCATTTCTTTTGTTCTGTTAAGGCAAAACAGCTACTAGATAATCTGTACTAAATTTACATAAACGAAATATATACTTCCGAATAGTAGCACAGGGGGTGAGGTCTTGTCAATAGTTATGGTACCATTAACCAGTACGCTGGGTACTACCACAATATCGCGTAGGAATGGCATCCGGAGGAAGTGGACGGCGAAGACTGAAGGCATAGATAACCGGCCGGCGAACCGGCCGCATGCTGGATCAGGCAGGTTTTCCCAAACAGAGCCTACTACAAAGTGTAAGAAATTTAGCAGTACCGGGTGTGCAACCATCCTACCGAACGGTGGCCCCAGGTTGTTCACGCGCCGGCCGCAGCACCGCTTCCAGATCGGTAGCATCTATCGTCGCTAACTCTGGACGGTCCCCGCCGCGTGCTGAGAAAACTCAGGAGTTGCGCGTGTACTTCACGCGCCCCTTGCACCTGGAAGGGCAGAACGCCGGCGATGGTGGCCGCAATATGTTCAGTCGCGTCAATGCTTGCCGGCGACACAAACCGGACGCCATCCGGATAGGAGGCTTGCAGACAGTGGTGCGCCGCCTGGCGCTCCAGGCGGGTCTTGCCAATCCTGCCTGACCCGGTGATAGTCAGCAACCGGCAACTGGGATGGTGCAACTGTGGGATTGAATGATCGTGTGCTCCAGATTCTGTCGGGCGCAAATGTGCGGATCGAAAATGTGATCATCACTGGCGGCTATGTGGCATTCAACGACGGTGGCATCTTCAACAATGGTACGCTGGAATTGATCGGTGCCGCGGTGAGCGGTAAGCAGTCAATGGATGCGACGTTCGAGGGCGGCGGAATCTACGTAACTCGTATAAATAATTAAACATACGCAATTACCCGTACAGAAGAACCCATTGCTTTGCACAAAAACGTTGCTCTAAGAGCAACGTTTTTGTGCAAAGTGTGGATGGATATTCCGTCAACTAGCCCAATGTACGGCGGCGCAGCAGCAACGCGCCCAGACCGACCAGCAGCAGGGCACCCAGCGCCGGCAGCGTCAGCGGTGATGTTGTACCCTCGGAGGTCGTCGGCAGCGTCGAAGGTGCGCCGGCGGCGGGAGCCGTGGTGGGGGCCGGAGCAGCCGTTGCGGCCGGAGCGGCTGTGGCGGCCGGCTCTTCCGTAGCGGCCTCCTCAGGTGCTTCGGTCGGCTCCTCCTGCTGGGCCGGAGCGGCCGCGCCTACAGGTGGCGTGAGAATTTCCGGCGTAATCGTATCCAGCGTGTTGGTCGCCGCCACATCGTAGATCGTCCCGGCCTCCAGCGCTGTACCCGTCAGATCAATCACAACCGTGTCATCACCGGACGGGGTGACAACCAGATCGTAGGTATCCGCCGGAACCTCCAGGTAGTCGCTGGCGTTCGGGAACTCCAGGCCGGAGATCAGCGTATCGCCATCCTGCACACTCACATCGACGGCCGGAGCATCGGGGACGAGGTGCAACACACGCACTTTGACCTGACCATCCGCCGGAGCGCTCAAATCATCGACAAACACCGTCGGCTGAATGTTTTCGAGCAGGCCGGTGGCGGCCACGGTGTAGGCCATGCCTGCCTCCAGCGTCGCGGTAGTGTCAATCACGGACGACTCCGCCGCCTCGCCGGCCGGAGCCACCTGGAAGCGATGTTCACCCGGGGCCAGTTCCAGATAATCACTGGCAGCAAAGAAGGGCACATCGGTCAACACACGATTGCCGTCAACGAAGACATCAACGGCGGGAGCATCCGGGGAAGCGTGGATCACACGCACCCGGGCGTTTTCTGCCTGAGCAAAGGTGTTCGGAATCAGGACCAGACTAAGCACGAGCGTCAGCGCACTCAGGACGAGCAGCTTACCTACTTTCATACCAAAACCTCCTATAAACTCTTTAAGAAACCTCACGTTACAGTAGACCAGATTTCTTGAACTATGTCAAGAATTTGTACAGGGCATGCACAGATTTAGTCCACATATGCTATCATCTACGCAACAGTCGGGCGGATGGATGTATGCGGAATGGAGAAATGCAAAATATCGGAGTATCGGGAAGGAGTATGCGTCCGCATTAGATGACGTAACCCCGAATAGCGCGCGTCATGACATGCAACCGGAGATCTCTTCCGGCTATGATACATGCGTAGAAAGACAGCATAAACTATGCCACGGCACGGCGGGATTAACCTGGCCACCTGGAGGGGTTCACCTCTTAAGTGTAGACTTTTTCGCCAGAGCGCATTTGGAATGCGGTTGGCGCGACCGACAACGACCGCCGCTCCAGAAACCATTTCCCGCACCAGGACGGGCAGCGGACGCGCAGAAGCGCGTCCCTACCACAAAAAGCCTACACCTGAGAGGAGGGATTCACCGGGTTATGCCGGGATTTGCGCAGTCCAATGCAAGTAGAACGGGATATTTTCCCGAGAAAAAAGTCGGCTCAAGGAGCCAACTTTAATTTTGTCGGAAATCCGGTCTGGTAATCAGACGGAACTGACTATATCGCACTCGTTCTGGTCAGGACGTTTCCGTGGGGGCGTCTTGCGCCGGTGGTGTGGAACCACGACTCAAGCGTGTTCCACGCGGAACATTCGAAATCTCGGCAGTTCCTTCCTCATCCGTTGTGTCCGCGTCCGGTTGCTCCGGGGGAGCAGTGGTAGCAGCATTGGCCGAGTTACGCGCGTCATCTTGTCGTTCCACCCGAAAGAAGCGCGTGATCCAGTTGCGTATACCCATTTGTCTCTATCCCTGGTTACTAAACATTATCACAACACCTGCTCCATTATATGCAGCCGATACAGCGACGGCAATCATAACTTTTCTGTAAAGTTAGCCGTTTGCAGGGTTGCCGCCGGGCCACCTTTCTGTTACACTAAGAGTAACACTTAGTTCCACCCGATTATTTTATTCCATCTACCTCTGGCGAGTTGGCCGGTTTCGCCACCGCAGCAAGGAAATCGAATGAAATCAATTCGATATAAGTTGCGTGCGTTTTGTAACGAACATGTACTATTTTTCAGTTATCGCTGGGCAGCCTGGGCAGTGGCGGCCCTGGTGATATTTCTGCATAGCCGTTCCACCCCGGATGCGTTACTCACTCCCGGCATGCTGCTGCTGGTGCTGACCGGTGTAGTCAACTTTTTCCTGACCGCATTTTCCCTAACCTATCTGCGCGTTATTCGTCGTCGTCCAACACTGCTTGCGCTCGATGTCGTAGCGAGTGTAGCCCTGATCTGGATAGGTGGAGGGATGGCGCTACCTTTTCTGCCCTACGCGCTGGGTGCGCTCATTTTGCCCGCACTGCTGCTGGGATGGCGTAGCGCGCTGCTGCTGAGTCTGCTGTTTGTGGCAATTGATCTCGCCCTGCTCAGTGTGCAGATGAGCATACCGGAAAGCGCAGGGTTGATCGATACGGCCGTGCGTGCGACTATTCCACCCGCCTTTGCCCTGATCTGGAGCGGTATTCCCTGGCTGGCCCGGCGGATTATGCTGTTGCCGATGGTGACACCCGCCCGCCACTCCGGCCGCTTATTTGCGGCAGAGCAGGAAGACCCGGCATCGTCCGACATGAATGCATCGCAACCGGTGCTGCCGGTTCCCAGGCAGACCGAACGCAGCATGCAGCAACTTACCGCCGGTCTGTCTATCGCTTCCCAACAAACACCGGCCCGCACGACGATGGAACAGAAGATCGAACAGAGCAACCCGGAGTCGTGGCGCGCAACATTTGTGATACAGCCACACCCGAACGTTGATTTATCCATTGCCCTGAATCATCTGATCACCACCTTCCGCAACCAGCATCTGATCGATATGCATCTGATGCAGTCCGGCACGCCCCGGCAACTGACACCTGTGCAGTATGGTACGCTGTTTCGGCTGGTGCAGGAGGCACTGTTGAATGTACAACAACATGCCCGCGCCCGTTCCACCCGCCTCACGCTGCGGTATGAGGCCGACACGGTTATCCTGACTGTTCAGGATGATGGCGTGGGCCTGCTCGATGGAACGTATCACCGGCCCGGTATCCATGCGTTACGTGCCATGTACTACCGCCTGGCCGAACTCGATGGTCATCTCGAAGTCTTTGAAGGCGAGAACAGTGGTGTGACAGTGCGCGGAACGCTGCCGCTGGAGGAGTTTTAGGCGATCACAGGCATTTCCGGTCGCATTGTCGCATTATTTGCCCCTACTTCCACTCAGTCGTATAATAGCAGTTTGTGAAACTGTGTTGCCCCAATGAGTCGCGCATACCAGTTTACTTTATTGGCTACCACTCACTCTGTCCAGCGCTATCCCACAGCAATGCTTAGATTATGCGCGGACTGGATATACCAGCAGGAAATAGCCGCATGCGTGCGAAACTTCGCTTTATTCCACTTATTGGTGCCCTGGCCCTGATCATCTACGGGCTGATACAGCCGGTGGATCAGGATAGCCGCTGGCTGCTCTGCCTCTGGGGCGCTGCGCCGCTGCTGGGCCTGGCGATCTGGCTGAGCCGGCCACCGCTGCCCCGCGGACTGTCCCGCAGTGTGTACAACCTGGCGCTGGTGGTTGCGCTGGGTTTTGTGCTGCTCAGTCTGCAGTTGTTGCGGCAACAGGTGGTGCAGGCGGGCGCAATTTATGAGCATGTCGAGATTGATGCCGAGACCGGGCAGGTGATCAGCAATGTGCGCCCGGTGCTGGAGGCGCAGCGGATTAAACGCGGGACCATTTTTGACCGGAATGGCATCCCGCTGGTCAGCAGTACGGTGGCGCCCAACGGCTTTGCCCACCGGGTCTACCCCCTGACGGAGCGGTTCGAGCCGCGCGCATTTAGCAACATCACCGGCTTCTTCAGCCGCCAGTTTGGGCAGAGCGGCCTGGAGGCGACCTATGGCGATTACCTGAGTGGCACGCGGGGGAATTCGGTCCGCAACCTGCGCAACGAGTTGTTGGGCAATACGCTGGAAGGCAATAACCTCCAGCTTACGCTTAATGCCGAACTCCAGGCGCGCGCGGCGGCGCTGCTGGGCGGTCAGAGCGGCTCGATTGTCGTCCTCGATCCAGAGACCGGCGCGGTGCTGGCGATGGTCAGCGCCCCCGGATTTGATCCGCGTGGCCTGAGCTTTGACCCGAATGTTCCCGACTGGACCACTGAAGATGCGCGCATCCAGCAGTACTGGAATGAACTCAACGATGTGGCCGCCGGTCAGCCGCTGGTTAACCGGCCCACCCAGGGGCAGTATCCACCCGGTTCGACCTTTAAGACGCTGACCGCAGTGTCGATCCTGGAGCACAACGCCGAGCCGGACACTATCACGTGTCCGAATGAACTGCCGGTGGAAACGGGTGCGCCGCCGGTGGTCAATGCCGTACCCGGTCTCGCTTCGCTGACGGGCAATCCCTCCAATCTGGAACGGGTGTATGCCTACTCGTGCAACACGGCTTTTGCTCAGTATGCGTTGCGACTCGGTACCGAGCGTTTGGCCGAGACTGCGCGCAAGTTCGACATTTACCGTCCGGGAAACGCGCCGGAGAGCTATCCCTACTTTACCGACCTGGCGACGAGGCCCAGCCGGTTGTTTGTGCAACCCGGCTTCCTGAACCGCGATGCAGCTTTGGCTGATACCGGCTATGGACAGGGGCAACTGCAGGTTACGCCATTGCAGATGGCGCTGATTGCCGCAACAATTGCCAATGATGGTGTGATGCTCCAGCCCTACCTGGTGCAGCGTGTGACCGACCCCGATGGAAATCTGGTACTGGAGCGGCGTCCGCGCATTATTCGCCAGGTTATGTCTGCCGATACAGCCGCGATTATGCGTGATAACATGGAGGCCGTGGGCCAGTATGGGTTTGGCAGCGTCGTGAGCAATTTTGTGCCGGGGGTAGCGGTTGGCGGCAAGTCGGGGACGGCGGAACTTGGCCCCAATATTGCCCCACATGCCTGGTTTATTGCGATTGCGCCCCTTGACCAACCACGTTATGCGGTATGTGTTATGATAGAACATGGTGGTGAGGGAAGTGGTGCCGCGGCGCAACTGGCCGGACAGGTCTTGCAGGCAGCCTTTGAAGTTGAATAGCTCGTTGTGAGATGCCGGAGGTCGGAAGCAAGCAACTCGCATGTTCAGATTTGACCGCTGATTTCTGATCGCCGGCATGAAAGATATGCATACATTGCGTTACTCAATCCGGTTCGTTTATATCTGTCTGGTGCTACTGCTCCCTGGCCTGACCGGTTGTACGTTGCGGCTGCCGGTGGCGCTTGGCAATTCTCAGACGGCGACACCCGCGCCAACCCACACATCAGTGCCAACCGTGCCGCCTACATTGACGCCAACGGTAACGCCGACATACACGCCAACCCCAACCCCAACCGCGACGGCAACACCGCTACCCAGTCCCAGCCCGACGCCGGCAGACTTTCTGGGTTTATCGACTTCAACAACGCCGGACCAGACACCGACACTCGTTCCCAGGAGTGAACGGCTGCAGCTTTTTAACGAAGTCTGGAGCACAGTTGACGAGCACTACCTCTACCCGGATTTCCGCGGCCTGGACTGGGATGCGATTCACGCAGAGTTTAAACCCAGGGTGATTGCTGCAACAACCAACGAAGAATTTTATGCTGCCCTTACCGAAATGGTCGGTCGGCTGGGCGATCAGCATTCGCGCTTCCTGGCCCCCAGCGCCGCCGATGAAGAGGACGCGCTCAGTACCGGCTTTGAGGCCAGCGTTGGGATTGGCGTTATTACCGTACCTACCGCCAATGGCGCACTTATTCGCCAGGTCTTCCCAAACAGCCCGGCGGATCAGGCCGGCCTGCGTATCCGGGATCGGATTGTTGCCGTCGATGGCACACCGACTAACAACGGCGGGAATATCCAGGGGCCGGAAGGTACGCAGGTGCGCCTCAGCGTGCTACGTCCCGGCGAAGCGGTACGTGAGGTTGTGCTGACCCGGCAACCGGTCGAGGGGCGGGTTGCACCGACGGCCCGGCGACTGGAGGGCGACATTGGCTATCTCGCCATTACCACACTCTGGGTCAATGATATGGATGACCAGGTGAGCGGCGCGCTGACCGACATGGTGGTTGAGCGCCCACTGCGCGGGCTGATCCTGGATCTGCGCAGCAACCCCGGCGGCTGGCGCGAGGTGCTGGTGGGGATTCTCAGCCACTTTGTGCGTGGCGAAGTTGGGGCCTTCTTTGACCAGCGCACCGAAACGCCGCTGATGATTGAGGCCGGTAGCGGTCCCGACCTGCGCGACCTGCCGCTGGTCGTGCTGGTTGATCGGGGAACCTCTTCCTATGCCGAGTTGCTGGCGGCCATCCTGCAGGCCGAAGCGGATGCGCTGGTGATCGGGCTGCCACTGGTGGGCAATACCGAGACGATCTATGCCTACGAATTGGCGGGCGGGGCGCGGTTGTGGGTGGCGCAGGAGGGCTTTCACCTACGGAGTGGCGTCAATCTGGAGGGGCAGGGCGTGCAGCCGGATGTCCTGGTGAATGTTGACTGGACCCGCTACAGCGAAGAAACTGATCCATACATTCTCGAAGCGCTGCGCTATCTCAACAGCCACGAGAGCGCGGCAGTCAGATAGACCGGGATGCAGCGGTCAGTCCACACACCGCTGGTGGCCGGCATCCGGAACAGGGGATATGCAGTCACTGCCAGGAGTTACGCGGTGGGCGTTCAAATCAGACACATACGCTCACAACCGCCGTCTTCGCCTGCGGCAGCATGGTACGTTTTTTTCTTGTTCACAACATTTTTGCACATAGTGCAAAAATGTTGTGAACAAGCATGGAATCTTCCGCCCTGCCGGAGGCGAATGTTCCTTCCGGGTTCGTAACCGCGTAACGCGTGTCACTGCCTCGTACGGGCGTTGTGCCTGCGTCAGGGTGAACCATGACAATGCTTTCAAAAAGGTTGCACAATTGTGCAACCTTTTTGTGAAAAAGCACAGAAACGTACTATGCTGCCGCAGGCGAGACTGGATTCATCTCGTCAAACATCCGGTTTGGACACCTACCGTGTAATGACGTGTAATCTGAAAGGTGACATATGGACGAGGTAAAAATTGCGAAAGCCGCCGGTATGATCAGCGATTCCCGGAATGTCGTTGCGCTGACCGGCGCGGGTATCAGCCGGCCCTCGGGTATCCCCGATTTTCGCAGTGCCGGCGGCATGTGGGAGCAGGAAAACCCGATGGAGGTCGCTTCGCGGCGCACATTTGACACCAACCCGCAGCGGTTCTACAACTGGCTGCGTCCGCTGCTACAGGTCTCGCTGGCCGCGCAACCTAACCCGGCCCACCTGGCGCTGGCCGAACTGGAGCGCCTGGGGATTCTCAAGGCGGTGGTAACCCAGAATATTGATGGATTGCATCAGCGCGCCGGTTCGCGGACGGTCTACGAGCTGCACGGGCATATGCGTAGCGCGACCTGCATCAGTTGTGAGAAGCAGGTGGCGAGCGACGCGCTGATCCCGCAGGTGTTGAGCGGGAACATTCCCCTGTGTGACTGCGGCGCGGGTGGCACCTTTAAGCCGGATGTAGTTCTGTTTGACGAGTTTTTGCCCATGGACCAGGTTGAGCCGGCCCAGCAGGCGCTCTTCCTCTGCGATGTGCTGCTGGTCGTGGGTACCTCGCTGGAGGTCTCCCCGGTTGCCGATATGCCGCTGATCGCAATGCAGCGGGGCGCGCGGGTGATTATCGTCAATATGATGGAAACCTACCTCGATGGGCATGCCAACATTGTGCTGCACGAGGATGTCGCCGCGGCCCTACCGGCGATTATGGAGCATCCCGCGTTTCGTTACTACGAATAACTTGCGTGATTACGCGATTGGTCGAGTTGTTAACGAACATGCGTTACGCGATCACCCGCATGGAGACGTTGTTCGCCTCCGGCAGGTCGGAACGGGACATCCTTATTTGGAAAAAATGTGGCTCTCCGAGCCACATTTTTTCCAAAAAGATAAAACAAGTACCATGCTGCCGCAGGCGAAACCGGCTTCCGGGTCTGGCACGCGGCCGGAAGCCGGTTTCGCGTAAGTCCTGTAACTAAACGCTAGAAGAGGTATGTGCATGCGCGTTACTCAAGTTTCCCCCGCGCTGTTGCTGCTTATGGCGGTAGCAGTCGCGGGGTTTTTTGCGCTCTCACCCGCGCAGCCCGGTGTCGCCCAGAGCCGGCGCTTCTTTACCGAGACCGGCTACAGCGTTGACGGGCGCTTCTTGCAGTTCTGGGAGCGCCAGGGTGGGCTGCCGGTATTTGGTCTGCCGATCAGCGCACAGCGCCAGGAGCGTAGCAGCGAAGGCGTTTTTGCGGTGCAGTGGTTTGAGCGCGAGCGCTTTGAGGCGCACCCGAAGAACAGTCCGCCGTACGATGTGCTGCTGGGTCGCCTGGGGGATGAGGCGCTGCGCCAGGCCGGGCGGGACTGGCAAACGTTGCCGCCGGGCGCGCCGACGGACGGCTGCCGCTTCTTTGCGGCGACCCGCCACAGCCTGTGTGAGCCGTTCCTGGGCTATTGGGAGCGCAACGGGCTGGAGTTCGATGGCCGGCCGGGGACGAGCTACGCCGAGAGTCTGGCGCTGTTCGGGCTACCCCTGACCGAACCGGCCATGGAGACCAACAGCAGCGGCGCAACCGTGCTGACCCAGTGGTTTGAGCGGGCGCGCTTCGAGTATCACCCCGACAACCCGGAACCCTACCAGGTGCTGCTGGGCCGGCTGGGGGCGGAGGTCTTCGCGCCGGGACGCGCCAACCTCGACCCGGCGGCCATGGCCCCGCCGCAGTATCGGGCGGTAGAGCGGGCCGGCTGGCCCACCCCGCTGGAGGTGCCCACCGGCTTCACGGTTGAGGAAGTTGCCGGCGGACTGCGTGGGCCGCGCTTTATGGCGCGTGACACGGACGGCAGCCTGGTCTTTGGTTCATCCACGACGGATACGGTGGTACGCCTGCGCGACAACGACGGCGATGGCTACTACGAGACGGAGCAACTGGTGGCCGAAGGGCTGCCCTTTGTGCATAGCGTTGCGTTTGTGGATGGGCAGTTGTACGCCGCCGCCGAGAACCGGGTGGTGCGCCTGAGTGACTTTGGCCCCAATGGGCGCGCCCGCGCGCAGCAGGTGGTGATTGATGGCATTCCCGACGGCGCAACCGATCTCTACGGACATCGTACACGCACGCTGCTGCAGGGGCCGGACGGCATGCTCTACCTGAGCGTAGGCTCGTCGTGTGATGTCTGCGAGGAGAGTACGCCCCTGCGTGCGGCGGTGCTGCGGGCTAACCCCGACGGCAGCGGGTTGGAGGTTTTCGCCGGCGGGCTGCGCAACACGGTGGGCCTGGATTTCCGTCCCTTCACCGATGAATTGTGGGGGATGGATATGGGCCGCAACAACCTGGGCCCGGATCTGCCGCCCGAGGAGTTCAATCTGATCCGGGCGGGGCAAAACTATGGCTGGCCCTACTGCTATGGCGACCGCCGGCCTAACCCGGAGTTTAACGACCCGGCGCGCTGTGCCGCCACCGAGGGACCGCGCTACACCTTCCCGGCGCACTGGGCCCCGCTGGGAGTAGCCTTCTATGACCAGACCGGGTTCCCCGCCGGCTATCAGGGCGATGCGCTGATTGCTTTCCACGGCTCCGCATCCGACCAGACCGGGGGCACCCGGATCGGCTATAACGTTGTGCGGGTGCGCTTTAAGAACGGGCAGCCGGTCGGGCACGAAGATCTGCTGCGCGGCTTTATCATCGGCGCGGATGCCTGGGGCCGCCCGGCCGGGCTGCTGGTGCTGCCCGACGGCAGCGTGCTGGTCAGCGATGATTTTGGCGGGCGGATCTTTCGCATTCGCTGGGAGGGCACCTGACGAGGGACAAGGTAAACGCACTGGCTTTGTGGCATCGTGGTACAATCTCCCGCAATAACGACCAGTTGAGACATGGCAAACAAGGAGGGCGTGGTGAGTATTCGTGATGCAATCATTGCGGTAACCGGCGGCCGGGATCTGGGTCAGGCTGAGGCGTCCACGGTGATGGAGGAGATTATGAGTGGCGCGGCCACCCCCGCGCAGATCGCCGCATTCCTGACGGCGCTGCATCTGAAGGAGGAGACCGACGCCGAGATCGCGGGCATGGCCGAGGTGATGCGCGAGAAGGCCACACATGTCTTTTTCGATGGTCCGCTGGTGGATACCTGCGGCACCGGCGGCGATAGTTCCAACACCTTCAACATCAGCACAACGGCTGCGTTTGTGGTCGCCGGGGCGGGCCTGACCGTCGCCAAGCATGGCAACCGGGCCATGTCGAGCGCCTGCGGTAGTGCCGATGTGCTGGAAGGGCTGGGGGTCAATATCGAACTGGAGGCCGAGGGCGTGGTGCGCTGCCTGCGCGAGGCGGGAATTGGCTTTATGTTTGCGCCCAAGTTCCACCCGGCGATGCGCTTTGCCGGGCCGGTGCGCCGCGAGATTGGCATTCGCACCGCCTTCAATGTCCTGGGGCCGCTGACCAACCCGGCCCGCGCGCGCCACCAGGTGCTGGGCGTCGCCAGCGAAGCACTGGCGGAGAAGTTGGCGCGGGCGCTGAGTCGCCTCGGGTCGATCCATGCGCTGGTGGTGCATGGCGACGGCAATGTGGACGAACTCACCCTGAGCGGGCCAAATATCCTGTTTGAAGTGCGCGCGGGGCAGGAGCCGGTGCGCTCGCTGCTCAGCCCAACCGATCTGCGCTTTGATCCGGCACCGCGCGAGGCGCTCCGCGGTGGCGATGTCCAGGCGAATGTTCGGATTGTGCATGATATTCTGGCGGGACGAGAGCGCGGCCCCAAGCGCGATGTGGTGCTGCTCAACGCGGCGGCGGCGCTGGTGGCGGGAGATGCTGCCCCAGACATGCCCGGCGCAGTGGAACTGGCCCGCGCCGGCCTGGACGAAGGCCGCGCTCAGGAACGCCTCGAGCGCCTGATCGAGGTGAGTAACCAACCGACGGAAGGCTAGTCCGGAGTTACCCATGCCTGATCGCACCTCTACCAACGAACTCCGTGTTGAGCGTCTGCGCCGGCAGCGCCGCTACCACCCGCTCCGGCTGGTGCAGGCGTATCTGCATGATGTCTGGACGCTGCTGCGTGAGGCGAAAATTCCGCTGTTCGGTTTTTGCATTCTGACGGCGGTCAATACCTTCTACCTGGCTTTTTTCTTTACCAGTTCGCCCTGCAACGGCACACCCTGCCTGTCACTGCCCCAGGCGCTCTTTGAAACCATTCGCATGTATGTCTTCGAGATTAATCTGGACTGGCCGGCGCAGGATCGTATCGGTCAGGCGCTCTTCTTTATCACGCCGCTGCTGGGAGTGGCGCTGATCTTTCAGAGCGTGCTCGATTTTGGGCGGTTCCTGCTGGACAAGAGCAGCCGGCGCGAAGGCTGGCAAATTTCACTGGCAAAGACCTTTCATGACCATGTGATCATCTGTGGGTTGGGGCGCGTCTCTTACCGGGTGATGCTGCAACTGCTGGATGCCGGCTATGAGGTGGTGGTGGTTGAGCAGGACTGGAACAGCGAGTTTGTGTCGCCGGCCCTGAAGCTGAAGGTGCCTGTGGTTCAGGGCGATGCCCGTGAGCCGGATGTGCTGCGCCATGCCGGATTGGTACGTGCCCGCAGTGTTATCGCGGCCATCAACAATGACCTGCTCAATATTGAGATTGCCCTGGCCGCGCGCCACTACCACCCCCCGGTCCAGATGGTGATGCGGATTTTTAGCGATGAGTTGGATACCAACCTGGAGCGCAGTTTTGGCGTCAACTCGGCCTTTAGCTCATCGGCCCTGGGTGCGGCTACCCTGGCGGCCGCCACGGTCAGCCGGGATATTGTGCATGTCCTGCCGCTTGTTGATAGGATAATTGGAGTTTCGGAGATCAGTGTGAATGCCGAAAGCCGGCTCTGCGGGTTTGTCCAGAGCATCGAGGAGCAGTATGATGTACGTCTGATCTATCATATTGATGCGCAGGGGCGGGAACGCCGGGTCAGCCTGATGAGCCGGATCGAAGGCGGCGACACGGTGCTGCTGCTGGGATCGCTCGGATCGCTGGAACAGGCGCGCATGTTCAATCAGCGCAGCAAACTGGGCTTTCTACACCCGCCCCAGTTGCAACGTCCCTCGCCCCAGTTCAACACGGTGATTGTCTGTGGCCTGGGCAAGGTGGGCTACCGCGTGGTGAAGGCATTGTATGATATGCAGCGCGACCCGGAAATCGTGGTCATCTGTGAGAAAGACACCCATGGTCCGCTCGTCTCTGAGATTGAAGCGCTGGGCATTCGCGTTATTCGCGGGGATGCGCGCAACCCGGAATTGCTGCAGGCTGCCGGGTTGGGACGGGCCTACTCGGTGGCGGCCGTAACCAGTGATAAACTGGTCAACATTCAGATCGGCCTGGCGGCACGCCGTCTGCGACCGGATCTGCATCTGGTGCTGCGGGTGTTTAGCGATGTGATGGCCGAGCAGTTAGAGGAACTTTTTGGGCGGCATACGGTGTTCAGCACCTCGGCGCTGGCCGCGCCAACCCTGGCGGCGGCGTCAATCGTGTGTGGTATTGAGCGTGCTATCGAGATCGGTAGTCGGCTCTACTCAACCGTGACGCTCACGATCCATGCAGGGGATGCCTTCGTCGGTCAACAGATCCGCCAGATACGCGAGCAGGCGCAGGTACTGGTGATTTCCGTGCGGCGGAACGAGGCGCAGGTGCTGCCGCTCAAGCTGGAAACCTGCCTGGACATCGGTGACGAGATTGTCGTCCTGGTTGACGTGGCCCGCCTGGCCGAACTGCGCTCGCAGCATGCCCAGACCGGCGAAGCCACCACCCGCCGCCTGGTCGCCACGCAGACCGGCAAACTGGATCAATGATATGAGTTACGCGATGCATGTTCAAACGGACCGTTTGCTCTCAATAACGGCGTATTTCGCCTCCGGCAGGGCGGAAGAACCCATGCTTTTTCATAAATTTTTGCACATAGTGCAAAAATTTGCAAAAAAGATCAAACAGTACCATGCTGCCGCAGGCGAATCCGGCGTTCATCTGGTCAAACATTCCGGTTTGTATATCAACTGCGTCAGTCCTGTCAATGAGAGGAACAAAATATGACCCAACCCGAATCACTGCTAACCCGCATCCTGGCGCACAAGCGCACCGAAGTCGCGCGCCGGCAGATCAAGATACCGCTGGAGAAGCTGCGGATCAGCCTGGCGCAAGCCCCGCCCACGCGCGATTTTGCAGCCGCGCTCCGCAAAACCGACGCCGTCGCGCTAATTGCCGAGGTCAAGAAGGCCTCACCCAGCCGTGGCGTCTTCCTGGAGCACTTCGATCATCGGGAAATTGCCCGGACCTACAGCGCCAATGGCGCGGCGGCGCTCTCCGTCCTGACCGATACGCGCTTCTTTCAGGGCAGCTTGAAATATCTTGAGGGTATCCGCCGGTCGGCAATTCCGGAACCGCGAACGGCTGAACCGCCAACGGCCGGCGTGCCGCTGCTGCGCAAGGATTTCATCCTCGATCCCTACCAGGTTTATGAGGCGCGGGTCTACGGGGCGGATGCGCTGCTGCTGATTGTGGCCGCCCTGGACGATACCACGCTGCGTGAACTGCTGGCGCTGACGCAGGCGCTGGGGATGCAGGCGCTGGTCGAGGCCCACACCGCAGCCGAACTGGAGCGCGCGTTGGCGGTAGGGGCGCGGATTGTGGGTATCAACAACCGCGACCTGAACAGCTTCCAGACGACGCTGGAGACAACCGAGCAACTGGCGGCACAGTTGCCGGCCGGCAGTGACCGCCCGGTGCTGGTCAGCGAGAGCGGCATTTTCACGGCGGCGGATGTGGCGCGGTTGCGTAGTTGCGGCGTGGATGCGGTGCTGGTAGGCGAGGCGCTGGTCACTGCCCCGGACATCGGCGCGCGCGTACGCGAACTGGCGGGTTGGGCAGAGCGGTAAGGGCTGCCCGACATGCTTCATACTGATGTGTTACTATGCCCCCGTTCCCGTTGCTGGCCGGGTTGATGGTAAACTGACATCACGCATGCTCAGGCCGGCGATCAACTGGTCGCTCGGTCTCTTTGCAGGCGACGTAGTGAACCCGACTCGCCGGAATGACGAATAACTGATCGCCTCGCACGACATGCAGCGGTGCATTCTGCTGCAACCGATCGGCAATATCCGTGAGAATAACCTCGACGCGCTCCCGCGACTCGTACAGGCCATAGGAAAAGCGGGTAAACGCGGGCGGGATATTCACGCCGGACGATGCGCCACTGTTGCGCTCACGTTCCGCGCCGGCCTGGACTGTTTCTTCCTCATGCTGCTGCCGGCCGGGATTGACCAGCCAGACGACCACGCTGTAGGGCATAGCGGTTCCTCCTGATAATACTTCCCCGCTGATCTGGCGTAGCAAGAACCATTCCAGGTTCAGAGTTCGTAGGTGCGGCTGTTCGCCGCACACCTGCCTCCGATAGAAATGCGTTGCGCGGTGGGCTGCAAATCAGGCGTTTCACCAGGTGATATCCCCCACCAAACGCGGGATCGCCTGATACACGCCGGCATTAGCAGTTTCGTGGGTTTCGCTCATTTCGTGTTGTTCGTGGTCCAAACTCCCACCGCGTAAGTCGTGTGATTGATATGACTTATACCAAGTTGCGTTTTGACATACCATATTACCCTTCCACAGGACGCACCAGGACGCACCGGAATGAGGTGGAATGTTGTACCCCAGAATGCAACTTGGTATTACGCAGTGCGGACTGTTCCGGCCGCGTCCCAGACTCAAACGCTGTCTTCGCCTGCGGCAGCGTGGTACTCTTTTTATCTTTATCATAAAAATTTGCACAGGATGCAAATTTTTATGATAAAGATCTGGAATCTTCCGTCCTGCCGGAGGCGAATCGGGCCGTTCATCCAGATGAACACCTGTTTTGGAACCGACCGCGTACCTCCTGTCAGGAAAAGCAACCATAGCGCTGAAGCGAATGCCGGTTCATCACATGAATGCAGAGAGCGTGTGCTTCAGAACGGCATGCTCCATGGCGCTTTAAATGCAATTGCCCTGATCACCTCCCCACCAGGATCCGGTTTATACCTTGAATATAGACAATATTCCCCACAAGCGCCGCATTTCACGCCGGAACAGACGACTGCTTCCCACTTGCCCAACAACTCAGCCGGTTTTACCGCAGCGGTATGCAGGTTGACATACTTGACAATTTTTCGTTTACGTAATACAAACAGAAATTGTCAGTAGCTTGATGAAGGTTTACAAAAGAACCCGGACATAGAGGGCAGCAGCCACGCTGCCGGAATGCGCCGGGATACGGACGTTTGCATCCGGCGGCGGCAAACATAATGCGGGAGGTTGTATGATGAAGAAACAGGCGGTATCAGGGGAGTCGGCACGATCCGCGCGGGGTAGGCTGCGGATGCTGCCGGCATGGTGGCGGCAAACGGGTGAGCCGGTTGTCCTGACCGGGCTGGCGCTGCCGGCATTCAGCATCCCGCTGCTGCTGCTGCTGGATCTGCTCACGCATGGGCAGGCCGTGCGCTTGATGCTGGGGCTGATCTGGCTGGCGGGGGGGCTGCTGCTGCTGCGCCTGCCCGGGTTGCTGCGCCAGGAGCGGCGGCGGCTGGCCGTCCTGGCTACGGTTGGCAGTATAGCCGTTGCGTTTACGTTCTTCATCAGTCCGCGCCTGACCATGACCACGCTGGCCGAACCGGCGGCCCAGGAGGGGGAACCGGAGCAGTCAGCCCTGCCACCGCCCCAGGCCGATGCCGAGTTGACCTTCAAGGCACCGCCCCGTATTTCACGGCAGGTCTTCTCGGATCTGCTGCATACCGGGACGGGTGGCACCGGGCGCTCGCCGGCCGCACCCTACGCCGATGAACTCTACGAGATTATCGTCAGCTATGAGCTTGACCCGGCGGTGGCGCTGGCCTTCTTTGCCCAGGAATCGCAGTTCTGCACTACCGGCATCTGCCGGAGCCATGATATGAAGAGTTGGGGCGGGCAGCGGGCCGCCTTCGATCCGCAGCGCTCGGCCGGGATTGTTCGGGGCCGGTATGGCAACTTTGTGAGCTTCCGTACCTGGCAGGATAGTGTGCGCGACTGGTGCGAGTTGATCCTCTCGCGGTATATCGGGCGTGGCCTGGATACGGTGGAGAAGGCGATTCCGGTGTATGCGCCTGCCTGGGACAATAATGTGCCGTCGATTTATATCAACAATGTCCGTCTGCGGGTTGCAGTCTGGCAGGGACACGCCCCCGGTCCCCCGCCGGCCGATGGGACGCCCCGCTATGATGACCTGGAAACCGGCCTGGTGATGGAGAGCTTTGAGGCGACCGGGCAGGAATATTTCGCGGAGTGGGCGTTTCATAAGTATGTGGTGGAAGAAGCCCGCGCCGGTCGTCCGGTGGGCAGTCCGCTGGATGCGAGCCGCACGATTATTGCGAATGGTCGCCGGTATGCTGTGCAGACATTTACGCTGGACACGCTCTATACGCCGCTGGCCGATATCGAGAGCGAAACCGACTGGAGTGATGTACGGCGGCTCAGTGAGCTGATCCGCGCGGAGAGTCTGCCGGCGGCGGAGCCGTCCGCACCGGAAGAGCCGGCACCGGAGGATCCGGCACCGGAGCCCCAGTCCACCGGGCCAACCGCGCTGCCCTTGCAGCAGGTGCAACAGTCGCCGTAGGGGTTCGGGGCAATACCATACCTTTCAAGTACCACAAGGTACGCGGTGGACATTCAAATCAGGCATGTGTCTGGATGAACGGCCCGATTCGCCTGCGGCAGCGTGGTACTTAATTCATCTTGTTCACAAAAGATTTGCACAGGGTGCAAATTTTTTGTGAACAAGCATAGAATCTTCCGCCCTGCCGGCGGTTTTCGCTCATTTCGTATTGTTCGTGGTCCAGACTCCCACCGTGTAACGCGTGTCGTGTAACGTGTGTCAATGCGCATCTGACCGGCGGTATTCTATCAGGATGGCTCGTAAAAATCATCGGTCCCCAGGCGCGGAATAACCCGGTCTACCAGATCGGGTAGTTGTCCCGTCAGCCTGAGATCAATCCAGTCATCAATGCTGCCCCGATAGCACCAGCGCTGTACATTGTACGTGCGCTGCCGTTTATCAATCAGGATGAAGCGCAGAACGGCGGTAAATTGGGCGTACTGTTCCTCCTCCGCCTGCAAGCGCTGCGCCAGGTCGGGCGTAACTGGAAATTGTTCTCCCAGAATGCCCATTAACGTCTCCGCATCGGCGCGGGTGTTCTCGTAAACCTCGATAATCTGCTTCTTTGCGGCGGCCCGGTAGCGTTGCGGCTTTTTATACCGGGCGATGGCTGCCGCGACAACGGCAACCTCTTCCGGTGGGATCTGGACGGGTGTGGCACGCTCCAGCGAAACTATTCCATTGACACTCTCGCTGATGCGATAGCCCTCCGGGACTGCCTCAACCGGCGTATCGCGTGGCCGGCGCGCAAAGAAGTAACGCGGTTTGCCGGTTTTGGTGGTTCCCTGGCAGAGTGTGTAGGTAACACCCTTCCGATTGGTATAGGTGACAGGCATAGCTGCTTCCTCACTTGTGCAACGGCAGGAAGCTACTACCCCCCGCCGTCACACGCTGGATGTCACACGCTGGATGTTTCACGCCGCACGCCGCACACCCTACGTCGCCAGTGCGCGGCTCAGTGTGCCTATGGCAAAGCGCGGCAACTGGTAGCGCAGGCCATCCTGCAGCAGAATCCGGGTCAGGTTCGCCGGGCTGAAGAACGCATCAACCCGGGTTGCGCCGTTGTAGATGCCAATGTAGTGCGTGGTAATCTCCGGGTGGCGCGCAATCGCCTGCAGCAGCGGCGTCCAGATATCCAGGCCCGCGTCAACCGCCGGCTGCACCCGCCGACCAAACGCGACCAGATTGTACATCGGGCGGGTTTCGCTGTCCCGCCGGCGTTGGTAGTCCGCCATGGCCCGCTGCCAGGCGGTGCGCCGCCGGGTGCGCACCCATGCTGCGGCGAACAACTCCGCGCTGCGTAGCGCATTGTTGATCCCCTGGCCGGTAATCGGGTCGATATAATGCCCGGCATCACCAACCAGCGCCCATCCCGGCCCGTAGGACTGGCGGTAAAAACTATCCGTCGGTCCCTGGCCCACCACCGGGGTTTCGCGGATGGCGTTGCGGCCCCGCGCGGCCAGTTCCGGGAAGCTGCGCCAGGTCTGCTCCAGCGTGCCTTCCGGGTCTTTGCGGGCCGCCGCAAACCGCTCGGACGGGATACCGGTCGAGATGACCGTCAGACCGTTGTCGGCATCGAAGACCAGGGCGGCCTGGCGGGTCTGCGGCTCCAGGTTGACCACCGCGCTGGGCTCCTCCAGCGGCGTAAAATTCCGGTAGTAGGCATAGAAAATTGCCGTGTCGCCCGTGATCCGGTCATAGATCGGCGCATTCACCGCGCGGGCCACCCGTGAGCGCTTGCCGTCCGCGCCAACGACCAGATGCGCATAGATCGTCTCCTCCGGCCCACCGTTCTGCCGTCCGCGTACGCCGACCACCTGGCCCGCGCCCCAGAGCAGGTCGCTGACCCGGAAGCCCTCGCGCAACGTGATGCCCGGATAGGTCTGCACCCGGCGCAGCACGGCGGTATCCAGCAGTTCGCGGCGGATCGAGTAGGCAAAGTCGCGCCCATATGCATGCGGCAGGCGCGCCACCAGATCCAGCTCCGGCGAGCGAGTGCCGTAGCGGGTGATGCGCGGCGCGCCGATGGCATCGACTACATCGAGGACGCCGATCCGCTCCAGCATGGCCATGCTGTTGCCATAGAAAACCGGACAGGAGATGGTCGGAGCCGGAAAGGTCACGCTGTCCAGCAGCAGCACACGTGCGCCCTGTTCGGCCAGCAGTGCGGCCGTGGCCGCTCCCGCGATACGCGCCCCGACGATAATCACATCATAGGTATCGCTTTCAGGCGGGGTTGCCTGTGAGTGGCGTGCGTTATCAGTCCCGGATGGTTGATCCTGCGACATGCTGATTCCTTCACTAGCCCAAATGGGAAATCTCGGATACAATAGAGACCAATAGTTCAAATGTACCGAATTGTTAAAACGGTGTCAAGGGATAGCGGTTGGGGCAGAGCGGCCCGGTCATGTTGCCATGTGCCCCTGACCATTCGGTAAGTGTTCCAATGTCAGAACCAGCAAGAACAATTCGCCTGGATGCACCTGCGACGGTTCAGTCGCCGCCGTGTGATTTCTGGCCGGGGGAGGTGCTGGACGAGCGCTACCGGCTGGATGCGCTGGTGGGTTGGGGCGGGCAGGCGGTGGTATTCCAGGCCACGGATCTGCAGGCGGGCAACAGTGACAACCCCGAGCCGCTGGCCGTCAAAATCGTACGCAATGATCTGCCCGCCGATGAACGCCAGGAGGCGATGACTGTGCTGCGCTGGGAGGCGCGCCTGCTGCGACGCTTGCGCCATCCGGCATTGCCGCGCGCAGTGCAGTTCCACAACGATAACAACCTGACCTGGCTGGTGCGCGAACTGGTCCCCGGCTCAACCCTGGCCGAGGTCGCCAACCGGGGGCCCTGTGGCGTGCGGCAGGTGCAGCGCTGGGCAGTTCAGCTCTGTGACCTGTTGAGCTACCTGCACACCCGCCGCCCCCCGATCATCTGTGGCGATCTCAAGCCGTCCAACCTGATCCTGCGGACCGACGGCACGCTGGCCTTGATCGATCTGGGCGCGGCGCTGACCCGCACCCAGCGCCCGCCGCGCCGTCCGCGGCCGCGCCATGGCACGCCGGGTTATGCTTCGCCGGAGCAACTGAGGAGCGGCACAAGTGATGAGCGTAGCGACCTGTTTAGCCTGGCCGCCACCTGCTATGAACTGCTCACGGGAGACGACCCGACCGCGGCTCCGCTGCAGTTTGATCTGCCGCGCCTGAATATGGCCGCGCCGGGACTGGCTCCTGCCCTGCGCTGGGCGCTGGTGCTGGATGTGGCCCGGCGCGCACCCACGGCGGCGGCCCTGCGCGCGGCACTGACGCTCCCGCAGGCACCCGAGCCGCTGCACCTGGCGCCCGATCTGCGCATCACCAACCAGCGTGAACTGGTGCGCGCTACCGTGCAGTATGCCCAACTGGTAGAAGAGGCGCTGGTCAATGGTGCTTTTGAGCGCTGGCTGAATGTGCATCCCGACCGGATCATGGGCAAGTTGCTGCACGATTGGCGCGCCATGCAACAGCAGACGCCCAACCGCCGGCGCCCGCTGGATGTGCTGTTGATGACTATGGCCCCGGCCGACGGCAGTCCTGCGCTCGAGATTACCCCCGGACAGATTAGCTTTGGTGAGGTGCCGCTGCGCCAGTGGGGCTTGTGGAGCGCGCCGCAGACGGTGACGATTCATAATGCCACGCTGCATCCGCTCTGCTGGGATATCGAGAGCCCGCCCTCGCGCAAGCTGGAGGTGCGCCTGCTGGTTGAGGATCGTCCGGTGCGCCGGCACAGCGAGGTGCTGCCCCCCGGCGGTAGTTGTGAACTGGCGTTGGTCGCCGCCGGGCGCACGGGTGAACATCAGGGTAGCCTGACCCTGCGCTGCGGGAAGTATACTTTCAGTATTCCCTGGGAGGCCACAGCATGCCCGCGGCTGCCGCTGGGTGCGCGCTGGGTTACGCATCTGGAAGAGCTTAACCCGACGCAGCCCGATCTGGTGCCGCTACTGAAGGAACTGCTGGAGCGGGGGATGCTCCGCCGCTGGCTGCATGCGCAGGGCGAGCGCGCACTGGCGGCCGAACTGGCGACGATTAAGCATAATCCCGACCCTGGCGAGTTTACCCTGCAACTGCTGGTGGGGCAGGTGCTGCACCGGCTTGATCCGCATCGCTTCCCCCGGCTGCAGATCCATGGCCTCAATCCGCTGGAGGAGCCGCAGGTCGCCGCCGGTAGCCAGGCCTACTACATGCTGGAGGTTGAGAATCTGAGCGAGCATCCCTGTAATCTGAGTTGGAGCAGCCGCCACTCCTGGGTACGAGTGCAGGATGCCCGTACCACCCTGCCCCCCGGCGGCCGGGAGCAGTGCCGGGTGTTGCTGGCGCCGCCTGCCGCCGCTGCCCCCGGTTCCCGCCCGATCGAGCTTGATCTCCTGGCCGGAAATCTGCTTCTCCCGATCACTTTCCCGGTGCAGATCCTGACCGAGAATGTCTGGATGCGGATGCTGCGCTGGTTTGTGGGGTAGGGGTACAGGGTACAGGGTAACAGGGTACAGGGTACGGGGTGGTCGCGGTAGGGACGCGCTGCTGCGCGTCCGCATCACGTCCGTGATCCGGCTGATGCACGTTGAGAAAAAAGTCCGGATATGCATAACCGGGAGTCGCGGCTTGAGCCGGTGGGATGCCTGCCGGGGCTGCGGCATCCTGCCGGGAACGCCTGATCCGGCTGATGCACGTTGAGAATATCTTTTTGGAAAAAAAGTGGCTCTCCGAGCCACTTTTTTTCCAAAAAGGATGTCCTATTACTACAACGCGGATTGCCTGCAACCATGCGCGCTGAAGCCGCAGAGTGAGCCGATTAATCCATTCCGGTGTTTATCATCTCTGCGCCCGCTGCGTCTCTGCGGTGAGAAACAATCTCGTTGTAGTACTATTTTACCCTGCCGGAGGTGCATCGGTACATCGGGATAGAATACCGCGTACGTCGTGGTATTTGAAAGGTATCGCCTCTGGCCCAACATCGGTAGGTAGCGTGGCACATTTCCTGCTAAGTAGTCATACCAGCATCCTCTGACGTTTTACACCAATCGTTCGGGGGAGTGAGTATGGCAAGAACAGATAAATTGAAGACAAAGAATAGATGAGGTGTCCGATAGAGACGGGCCAGATGCACTCTGTTCTCTGTTCTTTTGTTCTCTGTTCTCGATAGAGGAGAGGTGTCACGATGGCAAAGATTGGTTTTGTCCTATCCCACGAACAGTTCCTCGCCCCGCAGTTGCTGGAGTTTGGCGCTGCCGCAGAAGCGGCGGGTTTCGATACGGTCTGGACGAGTGATCATTTTCATCCATGGATGGACAACCAGGGCCACTCCGGGCAGGCCTGGATTACGCTGGCGGCACTGGGTCAGCGGATGCCGCGCCTGCCCTTCGGCACGGGTGTCACCTGCCCGACCTTCCGCTATCGCCCCACGATTGTGGCCCAGGCGTTTGCCTCGCTCGGCGTGCTCTACCCTGGCCGGGTGTTTTTGGGGGTGGGATCGGGTGAGGCGCTGAACGAGATTCCGGCCGGTGGTGGCTGGGGCAACTATCAGGAGCGGGCCGACCGCCTGGTGGAAGCGGTGCAGTTGATCCGGCAGCTCTGGAGCGGCGAGTGGGTTACGTTTCAGGGCGACTATTACCAGGTTGAAAATGCCCGGATCTATGATCTGCCGCCGGAACCGATCCCGATCTATATCGCTGCCGAGGGACCGGAGAGCATGCGCAAGGCGGGCCGGCATGGCGATGGCCTGATCACTGACTCAATGAGCGCGATGATGCCCGAGATGCGCGATGCTTTCGCCGAGGGCGCGCGCGCGGCGGGCCGCGATCCGCAGGCAATGCCCATCATGGCCGAGCATTTTGTGACGGTTGGCGGGCAGGCCGAGGCCGCTGAGTCCGCGAAGATCTGGCGGTTTATTCCCAAGGCGTGGGACACCTTTGTCCACAATCCTGATCCGCGTGCCATTGCACAGCAGGCCACATCCGACATCTCCACCGAGCAGGTGACGAGCAACTGGCTGGTCAGCCCTGACCCGGACGAGCATGCCGAGTCGCTGATGCAGGTATTCAACAGTGGCGTGACGGAGGTCTACATCCACTCCGGCCAGCCGGATCAGTTCGGCGTGATCGAGTTCTACGGGCGCGAGGTGCTGCCCCGTGTGCGCCGCATGGCGGGGTAGCGCGGCGCTTATTGACCATGGGCTTGTATTTACCACGAAGGACACGAAGACCCCGAAGATTTTTGAATGGCAGCCGTTTTCTCATGTCTTCGTGTTCTTCGTGGTTAGTTAACCTGACGCTCGGGCAGCGGGATTTCGGCAATAATCGTCGTGCCGTTGCCGGGGACCGCCTCAATGAACAATTGCCCTCCCACCAGTCCGACCCGCTCATACATCCCGGATATGCCGCTTGACATACCGGCATTGAGCACCGGCTGCAAATCAAACCCCGGCCCTTCGTCGATGACCTCAATGATGATTGCCTGCGCTGTGACCTGGACCTGGACCAGCACTTGCGGCACCCCGGCATAGCGCGCCACATTGGTCAGTGCCTCCTGCACCACCCGGTAGACCACCGTTTCAATCTCCGGGGGGAAGCGTTGATCCAGATCGGTGTGCAGGAAATCCACCTCGATGTCGGTCTGGCGGGTGTAGCGGTCGATATGTCGCAGCAGGGCCGGCAACACGCCCAGGTTGTCCAGGACCGAGGGACGCAGGTTCAGCGACATACCGTCCACCCGCTGGATCAGGTCGCTCAACGTGCTGTTGAGCGTGGCGAACTGATTCTCCTGGTCCGGGCGTGCCCCGTGTTGCAGGATGCCGATCTGCAACTGGAGCCCGGTCATAATCTGGCCGATCTCATCGTGCAGTTCGCGGGCAATGGCGCGGCGCTCCTGCTCCTGCACCTCCAGCAGCCGCCGGGAGAGCGCTTGCATCCGCTCCTCCCCCTGCTGGACCTGCGCAACAAGCTGCACCTGTTGGAGCGCGATCGTCAACTGGTCGGCGATTTCCTGAGCCACGCCCCGATGCTCGGCGGTGAAGGCGTCGGCCACCGGTGTGCCAAAGACCAGTATCCCCAACGTATACTCCCGTGCGACCAGGGGCAGACTCAGGATGGTCTGCATGCCCGCCGTCTGCAGATGCTGTTCAAGGGGCGACCTGCTGTTGATCGCTACGTTTGTCGTATGGGTTTCGGCCGGTCCATACGCCGGATTATCCGGGGAGACGAAGGGTTCCAGCGGCAGTTCCCCGCTGAACGGCGCAACGCTGGTGAACGAACGCGAGTGGATGATTGCCGTCTCGCGGTGGTGGGCGAAGATGACGACGCCGGCATACTGGCAGGGCAGCAGATCCTGGACATGAGCCAGCGCGGCATCGGCAATCTCCGTGGCCGAGCGGGCCGCCAGCAGGGCCTGATCAATTGCACGCAGATGGCGCAGCCGGTTCGTCAGATGTTGCACCTGCCGTTCGGCCTGCTTGCGCGCGGCGATATCGGTCAGCAGTGCCAGGGCCGCGTAGATCCGTCCTGCCGCATCGTACAGGGGCGCGGTCCAGAGGCTCACCTCAACCGGCGTGCCATCCTTGCGGCGGCGCTGCGTCTCCCGGCCATGCGGAATACCCTCACCCTGAAGCGCATGCTGCTCATCCGCGTCGGTCAGGGGTGTACCCGGCGGTAGGGTAGGCAGCCGGTGCCCCAGCACTTCGTCGGCACTCCAGCCAAAGAGCTGTGTGGCCGCCGGGTTCCAGCGCCGCACCCGGCCATCGGGATCGAGCGTGATAATTGCCGGCGGCGCGACGGTCAGCAGCGCCTCCAGGGTCTGGTTGATGCGTACCAGATCGGCGGTGCGCGTGGCAACCCGGTCCTCCAGTTCGGCATTAACCCGGGCCAGCGCGCCACGGGCCGCCTCCGTATCGGCATGGGCGACCTGGGCCGTCTCCAGCGCCAGCCGTTGCGTGTGGATGTCGGTAGCCGCCCCGTACCACTGCGTAATCCGGCCCTGCTCATCGCGCAGGGGCAGCGCCTGCGCCAGAAACCAGCGGTACGTACCATCCGCACCGCGAATGCGATGCTCCTGGCGGAGCGGGACGCCGGCAGCAACCGTCTGCTGGAAGGTCCGCAACGCGGTTTCGCGGTCATCGGGGTGGATGACGTCAAGCCAGCCGTGATCCGTAGCTGCTTCGAGGGGTTGTCCGGTGTAGTCCAGCCAGCGCCGGTTATACCAGTGGGTAAATCCTTCCGAGTCGCTGCTCCAGAGCAGATCCGGCACCAGGTCGGCAATGGTGCGGAAGCGAGCTTCCGATGCGCGCAGGGCCTCCTCCGCCTGCTTGCGCTCGGTGATGTCGATATGCGCCCCGATCAGGCGCACCGGCCGGCCCGTCGCATCCCGCTCGATATCCATCACCGCAGAAATCCAGCGTTCCTGCCCGTTGTCGGGACGGATGATGCGGTAGTCGTTCCGATAGGTCATCGCGGTGCCGGCCAGCGCCTGCCGGAGTATGGTGTCGGCCTGCTCCCGGTCGTCGGGGTGCAGGCGCTGAAGCCAGTCGGTGTGTGTTTTGTCCCGGGTCTCAGGCGGCAGACCATGTAAAAGCAGATATTCGGGCGAACGATGCCCGATCAGGCCCTGCTCGATACCGATAACTACACCAGCAACCCTGCCGATCCGCTGCACGCGGGCCAGTTCCGCTTCGCGCTCTCGTAGCGCCTCATCTGCCTGCTTCTGTGCGGTGATATCACGAATGCTGAGCAGGATCAGTTGCACAGCATCCAGGCGACGCGCATTGAGCAGCATGGTGCGCCGACCGAGGGTCTCGAACACATGCTCAACCTCATAGTCGTTGAAAACCTGATTGTCGAGCAGCACCTCATCGAGGAGCGTCCGCAGGCGGGGGATGTTCCACTACTGCCCGTTGCCCAGGTCGTAAATGCGCCGGCCGACCGTCTCCTCCGGGCGTACCGCAAAGTGCGTGTAAAAGGCTGCATTTGTGGATTTGATCTGCAGGTCCGGGGTGAGAACAAGGAGCGGCTCGTGGAGGGTGTCGATAATGCTCTCGGCATACACCTTTGCCGTACGTAACTCCTCCTCAGTCTGCTTGTGCGCGGTGATATCGATCGAGATACCGCGCACCCACTCCGGTTGCCCGGCGGCATCCGGCACTCCCCGGCCCCGGGTATGGATCCAGCGGATCGTGCCGTCCGGCAGAATAATGCGGAGATCACGGTGAATATGAGGCGCTCCCTGGCGTAAACGGGGGAGCATATCGCTGAGCATAGCCCGGTCATCCGGATGATAGCGGGCGCGAAAATCCGCGAGGGTGGTGGCCTGCTCCGGCGGAAAGCCAAAGAGCATATTCAGGCGCGGCGAATGCCGCAGGGTGCCCTGGCGCAGATGCAACTCAAACGCGGCTGCGTCTGCCGCCTCGAATACGAAATCCATATATTCTGCGGGTTCGTCCGGGACCGCCGGGGCGGGAACGGGCAACCGGGCCTCCGTGACGCGGTGGAAGATGCCGCCAACTGTCCCCCATTCGTCACGGATGGCGGAGAAGGTATGGGTGAAGCTGCGCCGCCGCCCATCGTCCGCCACATCCGACAGCTCCAGCGGCAGATCGTCCGTGACCACGGCCGGATCACCGTGCATGATGCCGTCAATAATCGGCTCCAGGCCGGCGTGGGCCTGCGGCCAGTTCTCGCGGACCGGGCGACCCAGGATCGCCGGGTGGCGGTTCCCAATGATGGCGCGGTAGGCATCGTTATAGAACTGGATCTGCTCTCGCCCCCAGAACAGTGCTGCCGGCTCCGGTGATGCCAGGCAGATACTCAGGGCGGTCTTCAGGCTCTGCGGCCAGGTCGTAGCCGGGCCGAGCGGCGTCTGCGCCCAGTCCTGCACCCGAATCAGGTGCCCCAACGCACCGCCCCCGGCGAGGAAGTCCAACGTCTGGGTGTTTCCCGGTTCGTTCGAAGACTCATGCATAAGATCTACTCCAGAGTTTACCGTTCATCCGGTGGGCGTGGTGCCCGGCTAGCTGGGCAGGTGTTAGTTCTGGTGGGGAGGGTTACTGCGGTGCAAAAAGTCCGGCTGATGACCGGAATCATACACCAGAAGCGGCAGTAAGACAAGCTGGGGTAACGACGTAGGCTTTTTGTGGTAGGGACGCGCTTCTGCGCGTCCGCTGCCCGTCCTGGTGCGGGACATGGTTTCGGGAGCGGCGGTCTCTGCCGGTCTCGCCAACCGCATTCCACTACGCTCTAGCGAAAAAGTCTACACTTGAGAGGGCGGGAGGCGGGAGGTGGGAGGTAGATGGTTCGGGATCGGTACCGTGGCACATAATTTGCTGCTGCCGGATGACAAGTGAAAGTTTCCCCTGGTTGTCCATACCAGTTCTTTAGTTCTCAGTTCTCAGTTCTCAGTTCTCAGTTCTTTGAGGTTGTGATGATTGTAAATTCCTATGCTATCGTCGGGCTAATCTGCCTGGTAGTTGTCGGGCTGGCGTTGCTGGCGGCGGCGCTCCGGCATCCCGACCTACAGACGCTGAACGTGCCGGCAGCCTGGAACAACTACCGCTTTGGGTATGCCGTCTATGCGCTGATCTTCCTGGCCTTCGACATGGAGATGATCTTTATGTATCCCTGGGCAGTGGTCTTTGCCTCCATCGGCTTTGAGGCCTTTGCCGATATGTTTGTCTTTATTGCGATTCTCTCGGCCGGGATTGCGTACGCCTGGGGCATGGGTGGGCTGGAATGGGAGTAGTGCTGCAGATGCCGGCGGTGTTGGCGGCACTCCTGGGTGGGGCGCTGCTGACCCTGTTGCTTGAGCGTACCCTGCTGCGCCGGACGCAGACGGAGCCGGGGCCGGCGGCTGCGGCCGATTATCGTCACGCCGTCGATCCGCCCAATGCCGACCGCTGGCTCTACCCGGCGGGGCCGGTCATTGCGCTGTTGGGGGTGGCTCTGGCGACGGTGGTGATTCCCTTTGGCCCCAATCTGATCGGGGAAGATCTGGGCATCGGCGTCTTCTACTTTATCGTGGTGGTGGACTTTGTGGTCCTGGGGATTGCCCTGGGTGGTTGGGGCGCAAATACGCCCGATGCGGTCGAGGCATGCTACCGGATTGTGGCGCAACTGGTGGCCTATGTCATCCCACTGGGGCTGGCGCTGGTCGGTGCGATTATGATGGCCGAATCCCTCTCGACAGTGGCGATTGTTGAGGCGCAGGCGGGGCTCTGGTATATCGTGCTGCAGCCGATCGGCTTTGTCCTCTATCTGATTACCGGGCTGATGCAGGCCTACCGCGCACCCTTCCTGGAGCCGTTTGCTGCTTCGATCCGGCAGGGAGTGTTGCACACCTCCGGCGGCCGGCAGGCAGTGGCATGGCGGCTGGCACTCTCCGGGGTGCTGTTTGTGGTGGCGGCAATGGGCGCGGTGCTCTTTCTAGGGGGCTGGCACGGGCCACTGCTGCCCGGCCCGGTCTGGATGCTGCTCAAGACCTATGGCCTGATGGCGCTGATGCTCTGGCTGGGAACGCGGGTGCGCCCGCGCAGTACCGCGCAGATGCTGGCGCTCTCCTGGAAAGTGTTGATCCCGGTTGGCCTGGTAAATGTGTTGATCGTCGGAGTATTAATTTTGTTGGGGGTGGGAACGGCATGATCCTTGGTCCAGTTGCCCAGATTGTTGCCTTCAGTCTCTGTGCCTTGATTGCGATTGCCGGAGCGCTGGGGATGGCGACCACAATGAGTATGTTTCGCAGCGGCATCTTCCTGATGGCCTCGTTTATCGGGGTGGCGGGGCTGTTTATCCTGCTCTCCGCCGATCTGCTGGGGCTACTCCAGGTGATGATGTATATCGGCGGCATGCTGGTGATGATCCTGTTTATGGTGCTCTTCTCACATGATCCCGGCGGAGCGATGATGGCGGGGATGCAACTCCCGATCATTGAGAAGTTCTTCAGCCTGGGCCTGCTACCGCGTGAGCAGCAGCAGGCAGAGCATGATCAGGACAAACAGAGCGGGCATGCGGGTAATGATCATCAGCAGATGGAGCAGAACGGGCATAGTGATCATACCGGGCATGTGGAGCATGGTGAACAGGATGCGCAGCATGGGCACGACGAACATGCCGGGCAGAACGGGCAGGGCGGCCATGAAGATCATGAGCATATGGATATGAGCATGACCACGCCGATCAAGAAGCCGGCCGCAATCCTGGCGACCCTCGTCGGGTTGCTGCTGGTCGGGCTGCTGCTGCTGCGTCCCGCCTGGCCGATTGTAACGGCAACCCCCAACCCCAACTCGGCGGAGATGGTCGGGCGTTTGCTGATGGGCAAGTATATGCTGGCCTTCGAGGGCGCGGGCCTGCTGATCCTGATCGGTATCTTTGGCGCGGTCTTCCTGGCGCGGGCCGGGCATTTCCCCGATGAAAGCGGGCGCGAGGCGCGCGTGGCCGTGGATGCGCAACCCACCGCCCCCGAAGCGCCCACGTTACAACCCGTTGCCGAAGCAGAACCGCCCGACGCAGCGGAACTGGTAGGTGTCACCGAGGTTCAAACACGCCGCAACCTGGAGAAAGATGGACGAGGTGAGCAATGATTATTCCCCTGACGGCCTACCTGATCGTTGGCGCGGTCCTGTTTGCGATCGGCATCTATGCGGTGCTGGCGCAGCGTTCCGCCGTGATGATCCTGATGGGCATTGAGGTGCTGCTGAATGCAATTGGTCTGAACCTGATCGCCTTCTGGCGCTTTGTCCGCCCGGATGACTACTCCGCGCAGATCTTTACCATTCTGATAGTTACAATCGGCGCGGTCGAGATGGCGGTCGGGCTGGCGATTATGCTGCTGCTCTACCGTAACCGCCAGACGGTCCAGGTTGATGCGTACGAGGAACTCCACGGATGAATGCGCTGCTGCTGATTGTACCGCTTGCACCGCTGGTTGCCGCGCTGTCGGCGCTGCTGGTGGGTCGGCGTGCGCCACGGGCGGCGGGCCGGCTGGCGGTGTCCGGTACGGCTGTTGCGCTGTCGGCACTGCTGGCGCTGCTGGGCAGCCGTCCGCGGATCAGCACAACCTGGCTGCAGAGCGCCGACTACACCTTCACCGTCGGGTTGCGGCTTGATCCGCTGGGGTTGCTGCCGGCGCTGCTCGTGGCCGGGGTGGGCCTGCTGATTACGATCTATGCCGTCGGCTACATGGCCGCGGAGCCGGGACAGGCGCGCTTCTTCGCCACCTTCGCCGGTTTTATCGGCGCGATGCTGACGCTGGTGCTGGCCGACTCGCTCTTGCTCCTGTTTGTGGCCTGGGAAGGCGTGGGCGTGGCGTCGTTCCTGCTGATTGGCTTCCGGTACCGGCAGGACGAAGCGCGGCGGGCGGCGCAGCAGGCATTCTTGCTGACGCGCCTGGGTGACCTGGGGCTGCTGCTGGGCTGGCTCTGGGTGCTGCAGGCGGTGGGCACAACCGATATTGCGACCTTCCTGCAAGCAGTTGAAACGGACGCTCTACCCGCTGCCGGCCTGACTCTGATCGCGCTGCTCTTCCTGTCCGGGGCCATCGGCAAGAGCGCGCAGTTGCCGCTGACGGCCTGGCTCCCGGCAGCGATGGCCGGGCCGACGCCGGTATCGGCGCTGATCCACTCGGCGACGATGGTGGCGGCCGGGGTCTACCTGCTCTTGCGCCTCTTCCCGCTGTTTGCAGCGGTGCCGCTGGTGTTGAACCTGGTGTTCTGGGTGGGCGGATTGACCGCACTCTTCGCCGCGCTGGTGGCAACCGTGCAGACCGATCTCAAGCGCATCCTGGCCTGGTCCACGGTCTCGCAACTGGGCGAGATGTTGCTGGCGCTGGGGTTGGGCGGGCCGCTGGCGGCAGCCTATCATCTGACGACGCATGCGCTGTTCAAGTCTACGCTTTTTCTGGCGGCGGGCGCGGTGGATCATGCCACCGATACGCGCGACCTGCGGCACCTGGGCGGGCTGCGGCGGACAATGCCGATGACCACGCTGATCTTTGGCGCGGCGGCGCTGGCGCTGGCGGGGGTGCCGCCATTCTCCGGCTTCTGGAGCGAGGAGGCGATCCTGGCGCAGGCGGCCGCACGCGGTGTGGCTCCGGCGTTGCTGCTGTTACTGTTGATCTTCCTGGCGGGGGTCTACATCAGCCGGGCCGGGGTGGCAGTCTTTGCGCGCCGGCCTGATGCCCCGGAGCCGGCGGGCCATGATCCGGGGTGGTTGCTGCTGGGGCCGATGGCGCTGCTGGCGCTGGGCGCGCTGGGCGGCGGCTGGCTGCTGGCGGGCCGGATCGAGGCATTTCTGGCCTTTCCCGCTGAGCCGGAGGTCGCGCTGGTCTGGCGAATGTCGGCGGTGGCGGCGAGTCTCGCCGGGCTGGCGCTGGGCGCGCTGCGGGTCTGGCGGAGCGGGCCGGTGCCGACTTTTGGTGGGCTGCCGCGCCGGCTGGATCAGGGATTGAGCCGGGCAACCGCGCTGCCGGCGAACCTGGCATTTTACGCCTCATCTGTGGCGGATGGGATTGAAGCCGGGTTTGATCGCCTCGTGCGTGGACTGGGGGGAACGGCGCGGCGGCTGGCGGCGGGCAATGAGCGCATCGAAGCGGGCTTTGATCGCGTGGCGCGCGGGCTGGGGGGAACGACGCGGCGGCTGGCGGCGGGCAATAAGCGCATCGAAGCGGGCTTTGATCATGCCGCAGCGACCGCGGCAGGCGTGACGCTTGACCTGGGCCACGCCACTGAGACCAACGAGACGCGCGGCATTTCGGCGACCCTGGACCGCTTTGCCGGGCTGTTCAACCGGGCCGGCGGACGATTGCGCACGCTGCAGAGCGGGCGGCTTTACCTCTACACGCTGGGGTTGTTCCTCTGGGTGCTGCTGGTTGGCATCGTTGGTGGGGTGGTTTTCTGGTTGTGAGACAATTTATATGATTCTTCCTCTGAAAGGAAATAGTGCCTCAGGCGGGGCGGAAGCAGCCTGATCTTTTGCACAAAAAAACACTTTGTGGATTTTTTTGTGCAAAAGATCAAAAAAGTACCATGCTGCCGCAGGCGAAACCGGCTTCCGGTTCTGGCACGCGGCCGGAACAGTCCGCACCGCGTAAGTCCTGCAAACGAAAGAAAGTCGATCGATAGAATGCTAACACTTACGATATTTTTGCCGTTAATCACCGGGCTGCTGGTCCTGGTCTTGCCGCAGCGGCGGCCGGGGCTGGTCCGCTGGGTGGCGCTGGGGGGCAGCCTGCTGACGCTGCTGGCAACGCTGATCCTCTGGGGCGGCTATGATCCGGCCCTGACCGGGTTGCAGTGGCGGCGGACGCTCCCCTGGATTCCCGGTATCGGCGCAAGCTACGATATTGGCCTGGATGGACTCTCGTTACCCCTGTTCATCCTGACGGCGCTGCTGACTACGCTGGTGATGGTCTATGTGCTGCCGGAGCGTGAGCGGGTGCAGGCGCATGCCTTTATGTTCCTGCTGATGGCGACGGGGTTGCTGGGCGCGTTTGCGGCGCAGGATCTGCTGCTCTTCTATGTCTTCTTTGAGATCAGCCTGGTACCGATGTATTTTATTATCGGCATCTGGGGCAGCGAGCGGCGCTCCTATGCGGCGATCAAGTTCTTCCTCTACACCCGCGCCGGGAGTCTGGCGATGCTGTTGAGCTTCCTGGGGTTGTACCTGGCGGTCGAGCCACACACCTTTTCGCTGCCGGCAATCGTGGCGGCGCAATCATTGGCAAACGCGCCGGTGGCGGCCGGGTTGATCCTGCTCGGGCTGGTGCTGGGCTTTGGCGTGAAGTTGCCGATTGTGCCGCTGCATAACTGGCTCCCCGATGCGCATGTCGAAGCGCCGACCGAAGGCAGTGTCATTCTGGCGGGACTGCTGCTGAAACTGGGGGGCTACGGCTTGCTGCGGATTATGCTGCCGGCCCTGCCCGAGGCGGCGCGGCAGTATGGCTGGATCTTGCTGGCGCTGGCGCTGGTTTCGCTGGTCTATGGCGCGCTGGCGGCGCTGGGGCAGGATGATCTGAAGCGACTGGTCGCCTTTACCTCGATCAACCATATGGGCTACGTGCTGCTGGGCACCGCAGTCTGGGCGCTCTCCGATAATCCGGCGGTGCGGCAACTGGCTCTAAATGGCGCGCTCTTCCAGATGGTCAGCCATGGCCTGCTGACCGGCGGGATGTTTTTCCTGGTCGGGATGTTGCAGCACCGGGCGGGTACCCGGTCAATGGAGCGTTTCGGCGGGTTGCTGGGGCGGGTGCCGCTCTACAGCGGGTTGCTGGGGTTGCTGGCCTTCGGCTCGCTGGGGCTGCCGGGAATGTCCGGCTTTATTGCCGAGTTTCAGGTGCTGGGCGCGACGCTGGGGGTGAGTGTCTGGGCCGCCGCGATTGCTCTGTTGGGTCTGATTGTCACCACCGGGCTATATATTCGCATGCTGATCCTGGTGGTGATGGGTGCGCCGCCGGAGAATATGCCCGCGGTGACGCCGCTGACCGCGCGGGAACTGGTGACGGTGGTGCCGCTGGCGGTATTGACGTTGCTGATTGGCATCCTGCCGGGACTGGTTATCCAGATGATTGATAGCACCACGCAGGCGCTGGCGCGGATCGGAGGGTAGTGATGGAGTGCCTCGATCTCTGGGCCATTGTACCGGAAATGGTGCTGGCGGGACTGGCGATCATCCTGGTGCCCATCGCCGGGTTTGTGCGCGGGCGCTGGCTGCATCTGCCGGCATACCTGGCGGTGTCCGGGCTGATTGCCGCGCTGATCCTGACGGCGCGCATGCTGCCCTGGCAGCCGACGGCGGTGTTTTGCAACACCTATGCCGTGGATGGGTTTGCCAATGTCTTCAAGCTCCTGATCCAACTGGGCGCACTCATTTCCCTGCTGCTGATTGCGGGCTACTTTCGGCATCGGCCGGAGGTGGCGCATGCGCCCGTGGCCGTGATCTTCACCACGCTGGGAGGCGTGGGTCTGGCCTCAAGCCTGGATCTGGGGCTGATCGTGCTCTTCCTGCAGATGCTCAGTCTGGCGTCATATCTGCTGGTGGCCCTGGTGCGTAGCGATCAGGCCGGGAATGAGGCGACGATCAAATATTTCATCTATGCGGCGGCGGCGCTGGCGATTATGGCCTATGGGCTGACCTTCTTCTATGGCATGACGGGCAGCCTGGAGTTGCGCGCCATCGGGCAGGCGCTGACGACGGCTGACCCGGTCTGGGTGGCACTGGCGGCCGGGCTAATCCTGGTGGGCTACGCATTTGAGGCGACGCTGGTGCCGTTTCACTTCTGGGCTCCGGATGTCTACGCGGGCGCAACCGCGCCGATCACCGGGTTTCTCTCGGTGGTGCCCAAGATTGCCGGGTTTGCCGGACTGGCCCGCTTTATCCTGTCGGCACTGCCGGAGGGAATGACGGCCTGGCCGCTGCTGGTGGCGCTGCTGGCCGTAGCAACGATGATGCTGGGCAACCTGGTGGCCCTACGCCAGACCCACTTGAAGCGGCTGCTGGCCTATTCGAGCATTGCGCAGGCGGGCTATGTGCTGATTGCCGTGGCGGTGGCCGGACAGGTTGAAGGGGCGCTCAACGCCGTCGGCTACTATCTGGCGGCCTACCTCTTTATGAACCTGGGCGCGTTCGCAGTAGTGGCCCAACTGGAGCGGGCGACCGGCAGCGACGCCATTGTCGCGCTGCGTGGAATGGGGCGGCGCATGCCGGGCGCGGCGGCGGCGCTGACGCTCTCGCTGCTCTCGCTGGCGGGGATACCGCCGCTGGCCGGGTTTGCCGGGAAGATCTTCCTGCTGGCGGCGGTCATCGAGGGCGGGATGCTCTGGCTGGCGGTGATTGCGGCGATCAATATGGCGCTGGCGCTCTACTACTATGTGGCGGTGATTGCCGAGATGTATCTGGCGCAGCCGACGCACCGGGTAACGCCGGCCGAGGGCAGCGGATACACGCTGGCGGTCGGGCTGAGTCTGCTGGGTACGTTTGCGCTGGGTATCCTGCCCGCGTTTGGCCTGGAGATCACGCAGCGGGTAGCACAGTTGTTGCAGTGAGTAGAAAGAACAAAGGAGGAGAGAACAAAGAACAAATCTGCATATCTGTGGCGACAGAGATCGTGATTCTTTGTTCTCTGTTCTTTGTTCTTGTCACCTCAACTCTTGCGAACGAAGTAGTCGGCGGATGGGCAGACCGAGACGCTATCGGCTGTGCGGACCTCGGCGCTAAACTCGACGGTGTCACCCACGGCAATCGCGGTGTCTATCTCGCCCTGACATGGAACCGGCGTCATTCCCTCGGACCAGATGACGTTATACGCGCCCGCGTCCGTATCGACGACATAGGCGCAAATCCCATCAAACGCACAATCGTCAACCGTATCGACCACCGTCCCCTGCATCTGCACCGCTTCGCCGACGGTCAGTTCCACTGGACCGGCATTCCCTGCCGGTCCACAGGCTCCCAGGAGCAGTGCCAGGAAGCTGATCATAAACATGCGTGTGAAGATACTATTCACTCGAATATCCTTTCTGCAATCTATCTGTGCAATCATGCATGTGTTCCGGCTGCCCCGGCGATGCCGGGGAGCAGTCGGGCACTATGGGGGAGACGTGCGGATCACGCAGAAAGTTCCCTCTGGCATGGACAGCGTTACACCTGGTGCCTCTTCCGATCTTGCCGATCCGCGCTATTTCCGCTATGATCAGGCTGCGATCCTGGGGATGATTGCCTGATGGTTTTACTTGCCTGCCGTTATCAGGACTGTGTCGGCAGTGCAGGCGTCGCGCGCTACCAGTCCAGCAATAGCGGGAAATGTCCATGAATGATATTCTGCATGGCACCTGGGTACCGGCAAAGCAGTTCTTTTTTCTCTGGGGCGAAGCCACGGAAAGTAACCCTGCCCGCGGGCGGCGCAAGCTCAAGCCGCATCCGTTTCAACTGCCGCTGGATACGCTCTATGGCCTGTTGGAGCGACTGCTGCCCGCCGACCTGGTTGCCGCCATTGACACCGGCAGCTATGAGTATCCGCAGACCTTCTGGCTACCCGCCACAGCGAAGATGCCCATTCCCTCGCCGGAACTGCTGGCAACCGGCACCGTGACCGCGCCCACCGAAGCGCCCGAACTGCTGCCCTGGCAGGTGGTTGGGCTGGCGTTGCCGATCACCATTGCCGTCGATCTGCTGCCGGCATTGACCGAGCCCCGGCACCTGGGGGCCGACCTGCGCGCCTGGCGCACGGCGACGCTGCTGGCGCTGGAGGTGCTGGCGGGGCAGCAGGTACTGCCCACGCTGATGCGCGATGGCTTTCAGTTGCGCGCGGTGTGGCGGCCACAGCCCACGGCGGATACTGCGCAAAAGATAGGCACCCTGGCCCGCAGCATGCCGCCGCTCTGCCGTGCCGCTGTGGATGAACCCGCCGCCGCGCCGTCCGCCCGCGCGCTGCTGGGGGATTTCCTGACGGCGGCCGTTGATAGCACGGTGCGCGAACTGGCGCTGACCAGCACGCTGCCCGCGACCACACCGGGCGGCAAGTGGCTCCAGGCCCTGCTGGGCAAAGACTCGCTTGTGCCGCTCAAGGGACCGGCGGCTGATGCGCTCTACAAGAGCCGGCAGGACTGGTCCGGGCAGGGTCAGGTCGCCGGGGACGATGTTTTCCGCATTACCTTCCGGCTGGAACCCCCGGCGGAGGCCGAGCAACCCTGGGAGCTGACCTACCTGCTCCAGGCCACCGATGAGCCCAGCCTGCTGGTGCCGGTCAAAGATATCTGGCGCGAGCGGGGAGCGGCGTTTACCTACCTGGACCGCCGTTTTGAGCATCCGCAGGAGCGTCTGCTGACCGGCCTGGGCTTTGCGGCGCGGCTCTTTCCGCCGCTGCAAAACAGCCTGCGGCAGGCCGCCCCCGACCGCGCCACACTCGATACACCCGAGGCCTTTACCTTCCTGAAAGAGGCCACCCCGCTGCTGGAGCAGAGCGGCTTTGGCGTGCTGGTGCCCGCCTGGTTGCAGGGGAAGGGCGCGCGGCTCCAGGCGAAGGCGCAGGTCAAAACGCCGCCGAATGAGAAGGGCGTGCTCTCTTTTGAGAAGATGATTAGCTTCTCCTGGGAACTGGCGCTGGGCGATCAACCGCTGGATCTGGCCGAGTTTGAGCGGTTGGTGGCACTCAAAATGCCGCTGGTGCAGGTGCGCGGGCAGTGGGTGGTGCTCGACCCGGAGCATATGCAGCAGGCGCTACGCTTTTTCAAGCAGCGCGCCGGCAGCATGTCCCTGATCGAGACGCTGCGGCTGGGACTGGGCGGCGATGGGCAGGCGCTGCCGCCCGGCGTTGAGGTTGCCGGGGTTGAGGCCGAAGGCCGGCTGGGTGAAGCGTTGCGCGGCCTGAGCAATCCGCAGCAACTGGATCTACTGCCGCCCCCGGATGGATTGCAGGCGACGCTGCGGCCCTATCAGGTGCGCGGCTATTCCTGGCTGGCGTTTTTGCAGCGCTTCGGGCTGGGCGCATGTCTGGCGGACGATATGGGCCTTGGAAAAACCGTTCAGACGATCTCCCTGCTGCTGCATGACCGCGAGCAGGAGGCGCAACCGTCTCCCACGCTGCTGGTCTGCCCCACCTCGGTGATTGGCAACTGGCAGCGCGAGGTGCAGCGCTTCGCGCCCGCCTTGCGCGTGCTGATACATCAGGGGCCTGGCCGGCCCCAGGGCGACCCGTTTGTCCAGGCCGCACGGGAGCATGATCTGGTGCTGACCAGTTTTCCGCTGCTGGCGCGTGACCGCGATACGCTGACCGGCGTGGAGTGGGGCGCAGTGGTGCTGGACGAGGCGCAGAATATCAAGAATGCCGGCACCAAGCAGGCTCAGGCCGCTCGCGCGCTGACCGCGCCCACCCGCATTGCGCTGACCGGCACGCCGGTTGAGAATCGCCTGACCGAACTCTGGAGCATTATGGCCTTCCTCAATCCGGGCTACCTGGGGAACGAAACCGCCTTCCGCCGCGACTTTGCCCGCCCGATTGAGCGTACCGGCGACGAAAACGCTACCGCGCGCCTGCGCCGGCTTACCGCCCCCTTTATTCTGCGCCGCCTCAAGACCGACAAGACCATCATCGCCGATCTGCCGGATAAGATCGAGAAGAAGGAGTATTGCCGGCTGACCCCGGAGCAGGCGACGCTCTACGAGTCGGTTGTGCGCGATGCGCTGGCCCAGATCGAAAACGCCGATACCGAGGAGAATGCTATCCAGCGTAAGGGTCTGGTGCTGGCGATGCTGATGAAGCTGAAGCAGGTCTGCAACCACCCGGCGCAGTTTCTCAAGGATGGCAGCACCTTTGCGGACCGCTCGGGCAAGCTGGCGCGTCTGAGTGAACTGCTGGAGGAGATTTATGCCGCCGGCGACCGGGTGCTGATCTTCACCCAGTTTGCCGAACTGGGCGAGATGCTACGGCTCCACCTGAGCGAGCGTCTCTATGAAGATGTACTCTTCCTGCATGGCGGCACAAAGGCGCGCGAACGCGATGGGTTGGTGCGGCGCTTCCAGGCTCCCGGTGGGCCCACCGTCTTTATCCTGTCGATCAAGGCGGGTGGCACCGGGCTCAACCTGACGGCGGCGAACCATGTGGTTCACTTTGACCGCTGGTGGAACCCGGCAGTGGAGAATCAGGCGACCGACCGGGCCTTCCGCATCGGGCAACAACGCAACGTCGAAGTACACAAGTTTGTTTGCACCGGGACGCTGGAGGAGCGGATCGACGAGATGATTGAGAGCAAGCGCACGCTGGCCGAGCAGGTGCTGGGCAGTGATGAGAGTTGGCTGACCAGCCTGAGTACCAATCAGTTGCGCGACCTGGTGGCTCTGCGCCAGGACGCGATTGCAAGTGAGGAGGAATAGCCATGCCCCGCCGTCGCGGTTCCTACTATGAGGATGATTATGGCGACTGGTACGAACCATCCCGGCCGCGGCCGGTTCAGGATGGCATCAGGGCCAAAACTGAGCGTGGTCAGTTCGGCAAATCCTGGTGGGCGCAACGCTGGATCGGTGTGCTGGAGACCTTCGGCTGGGGCAATCGATTGCAGCGCGGGCGCACCTATGCGCGTCAGGGTCAGGTGATGAGTATCGAGATCAAGCCGGGAAAGGTGCAGGCAAAAGTGCAGGGCTCGCGGGCCACGCCCTACAATGTTGCGATGGCGATCACCCCGCTGAGCGATAGCCAGTGGGAGCAGGCGATTGACCAGATGGCGCAGCAGGCGATCTTTAGCGCCGGCCTGCTGGCCGGGGAGATGCCGCAGGATATCGAGGAGGCATTCCAGGCGGCCGGCATCCACCTGCTGCCGCAGAGTCGCGCGGATATCAACACCAGGTGTTCCTGCCCCGATGCGGCCAACCCCTGCAAGCATATCGCGGCGGTCTACTACCTGCTGGGCGAACGCTTTGACGAAGATCCCTTCCTGATCTTTCAGATGCGCGGTCGCACCCGTGAGCAGATCATGGATGCGCTGCATGCGCGGCGGGCCGTCGTCAGCGGGGCGGAAGAAGCAGAACCCCTCATCACCGCCGAACCGGTGGCCCCCCTGGAGAGCCGGCTCGCTGACTTCTATGCAGCCGCGCCCGAGCTGGATACTATTTCGATCCAGGTGGCCGCGCCCACCGTTGATGCCGCGCTGTTCAAGCGCCTGGGCACCGCGCCCGCCGGCACCGATGCGGCCCTGCGGCAACTCTACCAGGGGATCACCACGCGCACGCTGGAGCGGTTGTTTGGGGAGGAGTGAGAGCAGTGGTTTTCAAATACGCTCGCGCACAGGCATATGCTACTCTGGGCTGGGGCGGCGAACGCGCCGTGTCCTACCGTGTTTCAATCCTCACCCGGCGCGATGGCCGGGTGCAACCATCTACGCGCGCGCCAGGTCGTAGGTGATACGGTGTTTCAATCCTCACCCGGCGCGATGGCCGGGTGCAACCCCGAAGATGTTGAACCCGCAACCCTCGCCGAGGAGTTTCAATCCTCACCCGGCGCGATGGCCGGGTGCAACACCAGAAACAGCGCCGATGCACCCGCCAGAAACAGTTTCAATCCTCACCCGGCGCGATGGCCGGGTGCAACATCGAACCATGAGCGCCATCACGCGCATCTTCACCGTTTCAATCCTCACCCGGCGCGATGGCCGGGTGCAACGACGGTGTTGATGTTGCGGTAAGGGGAAATCTCGTGTTTCAATCCTCACCCGGCGCGATGGCCGGGTGCAACAGGGGACATATGCCAATGTATTTCCCGTACAGTTGGTTTCAATCCTCACCCGGCGCGATGGCCGGGTGCAACCACTGCCCCACCGTCACCGGCAGTTGGGCGATCTGGTTTCAATCCTCACCCGGCGCGATGGCCGGGTGCAACAGCAGTTGCCGGGGCGCGTCGTCGCGCGCCCCGGCGGTTTCAATCCTCACCCGGCGCGATGGCCGGGTGCAACTCCGCCTGCTGCCGCGCCCGCTGGCGCGCATGGGCGTTTCAATCCTCACCCGGCGCGATGGCCGGGTGCAACCGCTTGAGCCTCCGTCGGACAAGGTTCCTGCCACTCGTTTCAATCCTCACCCGGCGCGATGGCCGGGTGCAACTCCGCGCTACGAGCAGACGCAGATCGCTCTTCTGGTTTCAATCCTCACCCGGCGCGATGGCCGGGTGCAACTCGGTGTTGCTGTCGGAGCGGCTCCAGACGATAAACGTTTCAATCCTCACCCGGCGCGATGGCCGGGTGCAACCGGAGCGCCTCCAGCGCCCAAAAGCTCTCAATTTGAGTTTCAATCCTCACCCGGCGCGATGGCCGGGTGCAACCTGGGTTGTGAAGGCATGCATCTGTCCGCTGATGCGTTTCAATCCTCACCCGGCGCGATGGCCGGGTGCAACCTGGTCGTGACGCTGGCGGTAGCCGGAAATGCGAGGTTTCAATCCTCACCCGGCGCGATGGCCGGGTGCAACGCCCGGCGTCATGCCGCTCCAGCATGCTTCAAAAGGTTTCAATCCTCACCCGGCGCGATGGCCGGGTGCAACTTTGTCCTTTCCAACCTCACGCGCAATCGCAGCCAGAGTTTCAATCCTCACCCGGCGCGATGGCCGGGTGCAACTGTACCCGCTGGCAACTCGCTGTCAAACCATGTCTGTTTCAATCCTCACCCGGCGCGATGGCCGGGTGCAACGCCACGTAACCGCATTATCCAACTGGACTTCCTGAGGTTTCAATCCTCACCCGGCGCGATGGCCGGGTGCAACGCAACCGCTACGCCGCGCCCTGCCGCTACGGTCTGTTTCAATCCTCACCCGGCGCGATGGCCGGGTGCAACGGTAGCGATCGACACAACAGCGTCCTACCGTGAGCGTTTCAATCCTCACCCGGCGCGATGGCCGGGTGCAACTCGTGCCAGTGTTAGGTTGATTGGTTTTACAGATGTTTCAATCCTCACCCGGCGCGATGGCCGGGTGCAACTTGAGAAACCATACATATTACTCACCGTTCGCTTATTTTTTTGGGCACTAAATGGAAATTCTACCCCACTTGAGGCTGAAAAACTGACAAAATTTGGGGCGTTTTCCCCACTTTGGCATACACGGTTTCGTGATGTGTAAAACATT
>DAOTUI010000081.1:0-22828 GCA_034437035.1 Chloroflexaceae bacterium | reverse complement strand
TGTATTCCTGTCCTGGACGACGCGATCGCATTCTGGTGCAGCATACTTCATGTGGTCCCAACGATGTTTTGGCACTCGCCCCTGAAGCATTCTGAGCCAGTAGGAAGCCTTCCATTTGTCAAGTGACCCCTCTTGAACGGGGTGAGATTGATCCCACGTTTGTGATTTCGCACCGGCTACGGCTGGAGGATGCGCCCAGCGGGTATGACATCTTTAAGCATAAGCATGACAACTGTATCAAAGTGGTTCTGCAGCCATAGAACCGGAACTGATATTTGCTGCCGTACCACGTACGTCGCGTTATTGACATGTGCTACGCGGTTGGTATCAAACCAGTCTTTCACCTGGATAAACATCCCGATTTGCCTGCGGCAGCAAGGATGTCCCATTCCGCCCTGCCGGATGCGAAAACAGTCTTGCACCTGGGTACACATCTGATGTGAACGCGCAGCGCGTAACGCATGTTATTGACACGAGTTACGCGGTGTGTGTTCAAACCGGACGTTTGACAGATGGAAGCCCGATTCGCCGGCGGCAGCATGGTACGTTTTCTATTCTTTGTGCCAAAGATTTGGCTCGGAGAGCCAAATCTTTGGCACAAAGGATGTCTCATTCCGCCCTGCCGGAGGCGAATCGGTGCGTCGGAGTAGACCACCGCGTAACGCATGTTATTGAGGAGATGATATCTGCATGAAGGCTATCAGAACATTTGCAACTGCTGCCGCCGGCGTGGGTGCGCTGCTGGCTGGGCGGGCGGCAGTGCGCCGGCACAACCAGATGCACTTCGCGGGGCGCTCGGTCGTGATCACGGGCGGATCGCGCGGCCTGGGTCTGGCGCTGGCACGCGAGTTTGCCGCCGCAGGCGCTCGGTTAACACTGCTGGCGCGTGATCCGGTGGCACTGGAGCATGCGCGTCAGTCGCTTGCCGAACAGGGCGCGGAGGTGCTGACGGTACCCTGCGATGTGCGCTACCGGACGGAGGTCGAGGCGGCGATCACGCGGGTTATCAATCAGTATGGGCGCATCGACGTGCTCATCAACGACGCAGGGGTGATCCAGGTTGGCCCCGTGGAGCATATGCAGGTCGATGATTTCATGAACGCGATGGCGATTCATGCCTGGGGACCGCTCTACGGCATGCTGGCGGCGATACCGCATATGCGGGAACAGGGTGGCGGGCGTATCGTCAATATCTCATCAATTGGCGGGAAAGTGGCGGTGCCGCATCTGCTACCCTACTCCACCAGCAAGTTTGCGCTGACGGGGCTCTCCACAGGCATGCGGGCCGAACTGGCGCAGGACAATATCCTGGTGACCACGGTCAGCCCGGGCCTGATGCGCACTGGCTCGCACTTCAATGCGCGCTTCAAAGGGCAGCATGCACAGGAATTTACCTGGTTTGCCCTGGGCGATGCGCTGCCCACCGACTCGATTGACGCGCGCAAAGCGGCACAACAGATTGTAACCGCCTGCCGCTATGGTATGCCGGAACTGATTATTACTTTCCAGGCGCGGCTGCTCGTCATGATGAATACGCTGCTGCCCAACACCATGGCCCGGCTGCTCACGCTGGTCAATCGACTGCTGCCCGCCCCAACCACGGCGGAAGGCGATCAGAGCCGGAGCGGCCGGCAGAGTCGCTCCCGGCTGGCACCTTCAATGCTGACCAGCCTGGCAGATCAGGCAGCCGAGGAGCATAACGAACTGCATGGGCGTTAACCTGCGGCGGCATGGCTGCCGCAGTTCAAGATATAACGAAGGATAAAAACAGAGGAGAGGAGTATATCATGGATCTGCTTACATGGGCGATTATTGCACTGGTGGTTGCGGTTGTTGCAGGCGTCTTCGGCTTTACCGGGATTGCGCGGGGCGCGGCTCAGATTTCGAAGATCCTCTTTGGGATCTTCCTGATCGGTGCCGTAATCTTGCTGATTATGTTTGTCCTGGGTATTGGCGCAGTGGCATAACGTGGCACCCTGATACAGATGAGCCGCAAGCTACCCGGCATGTTAACCGTGCCGGGTAGCTTATGTTTTGCGGAAAATGCGGCGGGATGCACGGCACTCAATTTGCGCCCGATTCACCAGCCATAATCACGGCAACCGGATGCATCCGCGCCAGGGGTGTCACCAGTCCGGCCGCCACCTGAATGGACATCACCCGCTCGATATCTTTGTATGCCAGGGGCGACTCATCAACACTTAACCCGGCGACCAGCACATCCCGCTCACGCAGCAGTACACGTACATCGTTGATGGCAATCGTCTGCGTCGCCTCGGTGCGACTGCCGACCCGCCCGGCACCGTGGGCGGCACTTGCCAGGCTTCCCTCAGCCCCACGTCCGCGCACGATGTAGGCCGCCGATGCCATACTGCCCGGAATAACCCCCAGCACACCGGCTTCGGCCGGGGTTGCCCCCTTGCGATGCAGCACCAGATCACCCTGTTGCCAGGCAAAGTTGTGATGATTCCGGATAACGGTAAGCGGACGCACCCGCGCGCGGCGGGCAAACTGCGCATGGATAACCTCGTGGTTGGCCTGGGCAAAATCCCCGGCCAGTTCCATCGCCTGCCAGTATTCCTGCCCGACCTCGTGGTCAAGATCGAGCCAGGTGTACAGTTTGGGAACCTGCGCTACCCGGGCCGTCTCCTGGTCTGCCAGGCGTACGTAGTGGTTGGCAATCGCAAAGCCCACCCCTCGCGATCCGCTGTGGGTGAGCAGACCAGTGAAGGTGGCCGGCAGATCAGCCTCGGGCGCCAGGCGTTCGCCAATCACCAGTTCAGCAAAGTGGTTACCGCCGCCGCTACTCCCCAGATGCTCCTGGGCTTTGCGGTGCAGATGGCGTAACAGTCCGGTACTCTGCCAGCGCGGATCATCCAGGATGGCATGATCAGCCGTCCGGCGCGGCCTGGTGTTATTCCCGAACAGCGTCACGGCCTGCAGATCGGCAAAGAGTGCATCACGCTGCTGCAGCAGATCGTCCGGCGGCAGATCCAGCAGGCTCAGGTGCATGCGGCAGCCAATATCCACACCAACCATGGCCGGGGCAACAGCGCGATGCGCCGCAAACACACCACCGATTGGTAGAGCATAACCGGGATGGGCATCGGGCAGCAAGGCACCGGCTACGGCCACCGGCAGTCGCAGTGCGAGTTCGATCTGGGCTACCGCTGCGGCATCAATATCAGTGCCGACATCGCCGTAGATGCGCAACGGTTGAGCAGTGTCGCGGAGGGGCGTGCGCGGGTAGGGCGCGCCAAACTCTTCAGTCAGATGGTCAATAATCTGCTCGGCCGCGTGGCCCTGCTTCTTGAGCGTGGCGGCGCGCTTAGAAATTTCTGTAAATTGTTTGTTGCCCTTCCATGGTGCAATCAGGCGCTGTACTTTCATGGAGCATCCCAAAAACAGTTAATACGCATTACGCGGGGGGCATTCAAACCGGACATGTGATCTCACCGGGGCAGCGGTTCGCCGGCAGCAGGATGGTGCAATGGTGGAGCGCCAGGGAATCGAACCCTGCCTGTGCGGGGGCGTTTGCTTTACCCGCCTGGCGACCCCAGCCACCCCGCGCCCCATATTTCACCTGGACTCTATGATACAGGGATCAGGGTACATGCGGATCGGGCAAAAGATGGAGATAGGACGATCAATCCGTTTTCGGTCTCCTCCGCAGCCAGGCAAACAGCACCCGCCAGCCACAGAGGATCACCCCGTTGGAGAGCAGGGTGACAATGGCGAAGGAGAACGGTATTCCCCGGCTCAGGTACAATCCGCGCAGGAGCAGTCCCAACGGCCAGGCAATCAGCCAGGCGAGGGCCGTGCGCCGGGACATCATGGCCGGGCCGGTTACCCGACGGTATGCCCGCGTGAATGGCGCAGTCAGAAACCAGCCCAGGAGAAACGGCGCGGCAGTCTCGATAACCTGTAATCCGGCCGCCAGCCCGGCGGCTTCTCCGTGGCTGCGCCGCCCGATAGCGGCAAACAGCAGAAAGGCGATAATATCGCCGATGACTAGAGCGATCAGGTAGCGCCGGTGCCCCGCGTCTACCTGGGTTGGCACTGCGTGCGCTTGCGTGTGATCCATACGGCCCCCTTCCGCCCAAAGCCGGCGGTCTTCTATAACAATTCCGGGTATTACCTTATTATTGTAACGTATTTGTGACTGGCGCGCAGGCGCGCGTACGAATATAATAAGGACAATCTTTCCACAATACTATCTATTCATAAGAGATTACTTCCGGTTTGCGCACGTTCAGACCATTCCATTTCAACGACGATCATGTATGGTCAAATAAGCATCCATGGTGCGGCGGCGTAGACTTTTGAAATATAATTCGCGCACGGTCTGCTGATATTTGCGGGCACGGTATGGGTTTCACGTTATCCATTTCCCCAGGCTATCACTGCGTAACCGGCCGTGAACCGATTCCCAATCCGGCAGCGTGCCAACTGAGCATGAGGGTATCCGGTATGTGGGCGATATTGCAAGAATCAACCGATAGTGAGACAACGTATCAGTTACTGACGGCCTGACCGCGCTGGTGATAGGAAAAGTTATGTATATCTGGAGGAACACATTTAGTATGGTACGCATATTCGTATCGGTGAGCTTGCTGCTGTTCGCGCTGGCCGCCTGCGCTCCGGACAGCGCTGAAACCGGCACAGTCTCGGCAGACACAACGGAAGGTTCCGGCCCGCCCACTGTACCGACCGGGGCTGCCGCGAGCGATGCGCAGTTTGCCGTGACGAACGCTATGCTGGAGACGTTCGAGGCCACGTTAGCAGATGCCATGGATGCGTTCCCGGTTCCGGGGATGGCGGTTGCAATTGTGCAGGGTGATACGATTGTCTATGCGCAGGGATTTGGTCTACGCAACCGCGCCGGCGCCACGCCGGTTACGCCGGAGACGCTGTTCCGGGTCGGCTCCGACACCAAACCGATGACGGCGCTGCTGCTGGCAACCCTGGTGGATGATGGGCAGTTGGAGTGGGATCAGCCGGTCGGCGCGATCTGGCCGGATCTGGAAATGCCCACCGCCGAGTTGACCGAGGAGGCCCGCGTGCGTGATCTGCTGAGTATGCGCACTGGCCTGGGAGCCGATCCAATGCCGGCGCTCTATGCCGGCGATCGCACACCGGCGGATACGCTGGAACTGCTGGCGACGCTGCCGGTTGTGGCCGAACCGGGGGAAGAGTACCACTATAACAACCAGGTCTACGCCGCTACCGGCTACATCGGTGCATTGGCGGCCGGCGCGGAGATGGGCGAACTGCAAGATGCTTACCGCACGCTGATGCAGGAGCGGGTTTTCACGCCGATTGGCATGGAGTCAGCTACCCTCGAGAACGACCTGGCGCTGGCGAACAGTGACTATGCCGTGCCCTATGCGCCGCATCTGCTGGAAGGCGTGGTGGCCGCCAATATGCGCGACATCGGCGGTGATCTGCCGGCGGGCGGTGTAGCCGCCAGTGTCACCGATATGGCCCGGTTCTTGTTGACCATGCTCAACGAGGGCGTGGCTCCCGCCGGCACGCGGGTGGTATCCGCCGCGACGCTGGCCGAACTCTGGGAGCCACAGATCAGCATTCCCGGCGCGGGCGCAGAGCATCCCCTGATTGCTACAGCAAGCTATGGCATGGGCTGGGCCGTGTATGAACTGACGAATGGGGCGCGGATGATCGGGCACAACGGCGCCATTGATGGCTATTCCGCTATGATGGCCTTTATCCCGGAGGCGGATGTCGGTATCGTGGCGCTGAACAATGCCTCGATTGACTTCGGTGGCGACTTGAACGGACTGGCCCGCGATCTGCTGGTCGCCCTGCTCTACGATATGGAACCGGCGGTGATTGAGCGCTACACCAGCGCCCTGGCGGAAGAGCAGGAGCAGTACGGCCTGCTGGCGGACCAGGTAGAGCCGGTAGACCCGGATGTCGTCGCGCCCTACGTGGGGCAGTATGAGCAGGGCTGGCGGATCGAACTGCGTGAGCCGGAGGGTGACACCGCCATGGAGCCGACGCTCTGGCTAACGCGTGATGTGCGCGCCTGGCAACTGATGGCCCTGCCGACGGACTACATCGTCATTGGCGGGCCGCTTTTCACGCTGCCGATCAGCTTCGCCGAGGAGGATGGCGCGATCCGGATGCTCCTCGGCATCAACCCGGAAGGACCGCCGCCGGCAGAGTTGGCGAAGGTGGAGTAAGGATGCTGCTAGCGGGACGGTAGAGGGCGAACGGGTTGAAGTTAAATGACATCACGACTTACGCGGTCACTGACCTGGCAGAGCATGTCGCCTCCGGCAGGGCGGAAAATCCCATGCTTTTTCACAAAAATGTTGCACTCTGTGCAACATTTTTGTGAAAAAGCAAAAACAGTACCACGCTGCCGCAGGCGAATCGGGCCGTGCATCCAGGCACATGCCTGATTTCAATGCCCACCGCGTAAGTCGTGGACATAAAAAGGGAGGCGGGTTACGACCCGCCTCCCTTTTTATGTCACTCTATTGCCGACCTGGTGTTATTTCAGGTTTGCGCGAGCAGCCGCGTAACCAGCCGCTGAGACAATCAGGGGAATAAGAACAATCAGCGCAATTCCGAACCATTCGAAGCCTTCCATCGTGTTCCTCCTTGGATCAATCAAACATTACCAGATGGGTGTGTTGAATACTATGTCACTACTTCAATATGCAAAATATGTGCCGGCAGTTGCCGCAACCGGACGACGGACCACAGACCACAGCTACGGAATTACAGATTACAAACTACGGACTACAGACTACAGACTACAACATAGGCATACGCACCGGTGCAGAGATCTCGATCACGCTACCATCCTGGAACGTTAGCGTAAAGTTGATCGTTTCGTCAAGTTGTAGCTCGCGGGTGAGATCCAGCAGTAGCACCTGGTAGCCGGGCCCTGGCGCAATCTCTACCTGCCCATTCGCCGGCACCTCGATCTGCTCGACCGTCCGGATCTGTTGCACAGGCTGGATCTGGGCCAGTTGCACAGTTCCGGCGACATCGGTTGAAACGCCCGTTAGCGCGACTGGTGTGCTATTCTGGTTGACCAGCGTCATAAAGAGGGAACTACTTTCCGGTCCCGCCAGCAAGCCACCACCCTGGCCCGGCATTTGACCCTGACCCGGCCCTTGTCCTGGGCCCTGGCCCGGCATTTGACCCTGACCCGGCCCTTGTCCTGGGCCCTGGCCCGGCATTTGACCCTGGCCCTGACCCGGCCCCTGTCCTGGGCCCTGGCCCGGCATTTGACCCTGGCCCTGACCCGGCCCCTGTCCTGGGCCCTGGCCCGGCCCAACGCCCTGGCCTGCGCCGGGGGTTACCGCAATCGCGTCCATCGGCGGGTGAACCCAGGGGTCGCGGATCGTAATACCCTGGTTGGTCTGCGCGGGTGCGGCTGCACCAGTCGTTGGTGTACCGCTTACTGGTGTTTCTGCGGCGGGCATGGCCGTTGCAGCCATTACTTCGGTGGCTGTGATAGGCGTCATAACCTGCTCGGTGGGGATAGCGGTTGCGGTCGTTAGCGCGGCGGTATCGGTAGGTCGCGCCGAACTACACGCACTCAGGACCAGTACTAGAATAGACATACCGGTAAGGACAGGCGTTCGCATCTCCATACTCCCTTCTTTTTCTCTCAGTTACACGACTTACGCGGTAGGTTCCAAACCAGATGTTTGTTTGGATGAACGGCCCGATTCGCCTGCGGCAGCATGGTGCTTTTTTTATCTTTTTGGAGAAAAAGTGGCGCTCCGAGCCACTTTTTCTCCAAAAAGAAAGGATGTCCGGTACCGCCCTGCCGGAGGCGGAGTCACCTGCCGGGTCAATGACCGCGTAACTCGTGTCAGTTACACGACTTACGCGGTGGTTCCACAAACTGGACATTTGCCCAGGTGGACGCCCGATTCGCCTGCGGCAGCATGGTACATTTTGCACTTTGTTCACAAAAAATTTGCACAAAGTGCAAATTTTTTGTGAACAAAGATGGTTTCTTCCGCCCTGCCGGAGGCGGAGTCACCTGCCGGGTCAATGACCGCGTAACTCGTGTCAGTTACACGACTTACGCGGTGCGGATTGTTCCAGCCCGCGTGCCGGATCCAAAGGCCGGCTTCGCCCTGCCGGAGGCGCATACTGCTTTGAAGACGAGCCACCGCGTACCTGCTGCCGGTTACGGTATGCTAATCCGGTCAGCAAGCCATGCTGATGCAGCACAATCTATGCCAGTTGCAAGCATCACCCTATATCTGGCATAGATTATGCGACGCAGTTTTTCTAGAAGGTAATAGATGAGGAGGAACAATGCGTATCGGGAAATGGTTAAACTGGGCCGAAGATGGCATCTATGTTGCAACCGGCGCGATCCTGGGGTTGGCGGCCGTCGTGCTGCTTGGCTGGTCGGTTATACATTTTGTGCGCATGGCAACTGAGGGAGATGTCGGTGATGCGGTTGTGCGCACACTGGATAGCCTGCTCCTGGTGCTGATGATTGCCGAGATTCTGCATACCGTGCGCATTACCATTCGTGGCAATATCCTGGTGATTGAGCCGTTCTTAATTGTAGGCATTATCGCAGCGGTACGGCGCATTCTGATTGTCACCGCAGAGCAGGCCCATCCCACCACAGAGCAGATGGTAGAGTTTCAGATGGCCATGCTCGAACTGGGCATTCTGACATTTATGGTGCTGGCACTGGTGGGCGCGGTCTATCTGCTACGCCGCTACTTACCGAACCGCCAGGAGCAGTCGCAGGGTGCTGCCAACGACGACATGCCGGAACGGGCGCAGGCCCAGAGCGAGCGGGCCAGTGATGAGCGACACCAGAGCAGGCGAGAGCAACAGGAGCATGGACGTTAGAACCACGGGTGAGCATGCGACAGGTGTTCGCTCGTATACCAATGAAATTGTTTTCACCGCCAAAATACCGCGATAGAGACGCGCCGCAACGCGTCTCTATCGCTCTACTTCCACTTTTGCCGGCACCGGAACCCTAGCGCCGACCAGGTATGACAATCCAGAGAATGATGTAGGGGAGAATTCCCGGTGCCCCACCCGGCAGAAATAAGATCAAAAAAAGCAACCGGAACCAGAAGGGCCTGATTCCAAAAAATGCGCCTAGCCCCCCACAGACACCCGCGATGATCCCGTTTTGCCGTCGTAGTGTGCGTTCCTGTACCATGATTATCTTCCTCCTGCATCGCCAAAATCAATACAATAACGCAATTTACCTAATTTAAGCGCAGCAAGATCTATGCCATATTGGACTGCTGGTATATTTCTTGCAAAGAAACTTTTTTGTTTGAAGAATAAGAGCGCAGGGTTTATAATCAACAAGAGCCGCATCTATAAACTACGATGAAGTTTGCAAAATAGTCCCGATATGAAATGACCAGGAGTCTCGGCTTATGCAGATTGAAGATTAAATCCGGATATAGAGAAGCAGCGAAGCGAGAGGGAGAAGAACAGTATGAACCAGCGACACCTGCCGGTTCTGGTCGTTGTTGCAGTGTTGACGCTCCTGCCGGTTGGCGGTGCAGTGCATTATGGCGGGCGTCTGATCCAGGCGGCCCAGGCAGCAGCACCCGCATCTGCGGAAGCGATCTGCCATACCTGCCACAACGAAGTACGGCCCATCGTTCCGGCCCAGGAGGAGGGCGATGGTGATGGGGAGGGCGCAGCCCAGGACGACGACGAAGCAGGCGCAGCGCAAGACGGCGAAGCGGAAGAGCAAGTTCCGTCTTCCACGGCGGATCACAGCCAGTACGAGATTCTGCAGCAAGACTTCGCCACTGCACCGGAAGTGACCGAGGCCTGCCTCTCCTGCCATAACCAGGCGGATATGCAGTTGCACGCGACGACTCACTGGAACTGGGAGTTTGAGCATCCGGTGACGGGCGAACTCCTCGGTAAGCAGCATGTGATCAACAACTCTACCCTCTCGATTGCGGGGAACGAGGAGTATTGCGCCACCTGCCACAACGGCTACGGTTTCTCCGGTGAAGATTTTGATTTTACGTCCACGCGGAATATCGACTGCCTGAGTTGCCACGACACCACCGGCGACTACGAGAAACTCCCCGGCGCGGCGGGTAATCCGGCCTACACCCCAACTGAGTATCCACCGGGGAGTGGCAACATCTGGCAGCCACCCGATCTGACCCGGATTGCGCAGGAAGTCGGGTCAACCAGCCGCCAGACCTGCGGTTCCTGTCACTTTAACGAGCAGAATGTCGAGCCGGTGATCCACGGGCATCTGCCGCACCAGTTGAGTGATCCACCGCCTGAACTGGATGTGCATATGGGGACGGAGCATCTGGATTTCTCCTGTGCCACCTGCCACGAGCCGCAGAACCATGATTTCTGGGCCAGTCAGTACTACCCGGTCTCGCTGCGGGATGATGTGCCGGAACATCTGGTGCATACCACCTGCGTCAGTTGCCACACCGGGCAGAATATCCATGGGAATGATGCGCTGAACCAGCATATGGACCGCGTGGCCTGCCAGTCCTGCCATATTCCGGAATATGGACGCGCCGGGCCGACAATGACTTCCTGGGACTGGTCCACCGCCGGGCGCACCGATGACCAGGGCAATCCGATTGTCGAGCGCAACGCGGAAGATCTGTTGATCTACGATAGCCGGTATGGTTCATTCGCATGGGATGCAAACATTGTGCCCGAATATGTCTGGACCACCGGCATTATCAGTTACACCCAGGTGGGCGATCCCTTCGATCCCACCACCGGCGTGACGATCAATCAGATCCAGGGCAGCTATGATGACCCGAACGCGCAACTCTGGCCGGTCAGCCGTTTTCGGGGGATTCAGCCCTATGACAGCGAGAATAACTACCTGGTCGCCGTCGATCTGTATGCCGGGGAGCAGGCGGATGATCAGGCGACCGCCTTCTGGGAGACTTTTGACTGGAACGGGGCGATCCAGGCCGGGATGGCGCTTGAGGGAGTGCCCTACAGCGGGCAGTATGACTTTATCGAAACCGAACGCTACTGGATGCTCAATCATACCGTGGCCCCGGCGGATCAGGCCGTCAGTTGCGGCGCATGCCATAGCCGTGACGGACGCCTGGCGGCGCTGAGTGGCAGCTACGTTCCCGGTCGAGATTACAACCGGGCGCTGGATAGTATTGGCTGGATGCTGCTTGCCGGCGTATTCCTGGCCGTGCTCTTTCACGCTTTCCTGCGCTTCTTGCATGGAAGGGTGTTCTAACGCCGGCGTGCTTATTTGACGGGCGGAAGCATGGCTCCCGCCTGATCCCATAAAAGATACAAGTCGCGCGGTCTTCCATGAGTAGAGGGGTTTTGCCTCCGGCAGGGTGGAATGGAACATTTCTTTTCACGAAATTTTGCGCCTTGCGCAAAATTTCGTGAAAAGAAAAAGAGAAATACCATGCTGCCGCAGGCGATCTGTGTTTTATCTGATGAAACGCTCGGTTTGAACGCCCACTACGTAAGTCGCGTAAAAGAAAGGTGCAATCCATGGCAGAGGCAACCCGGTCTACCCAATCGACCCAGGCTCAGACAACTCGGCCCACCCAGGAATATAAAAAGGTCTACCTCTACACCCGCTTCGAGCGGTTCTGGCACTGGACGCAGGCACTGCTGATTATTATCATGATGATCACCGGGTTTGAGATTCATGGAACCTACCGGCTGGTCGGGTTTAACACCGCAACCAATATCCACAATGTTGCCGCGATTGCCCTGATCACGCTGGCGGTCTTTGCGGCCTTCTGGCACTTCGCCACGGGCGAGTGGCGGCAGTTTATCCCAACCCGGCGCAACCTGGGCGCGATGGTCTACTACTATCTGATCGGCATCTTCCGGGGGGAACAGCATCCGACTCATCCCACCCGGGCGACCAAGCTCAACCCACTCCAGCGGCTGGCCTACCTCAGCTTTAAGCTGCTGATCTTTCCGGTGCTGGCAACAACCGGCCTGCTCTACCTCTTCTACAACTCCTGGTCGGACCTGGGCATTGCGGAGACGGCATCCGTTGCGCCGATTGCGCTGCTGCATACGGCGGGCGCATTTTTGCTGGTCGGCTTTATGATCCTGCATGTCTATATGACGACCACCGGCATTACGGTGCTGGAGAATATCAAGTCAATGATCACCGGACGGAAGCGCATCCGCGTGCAGGAGGAGCGCGCTGGAGAGCGAGGCAAGCGCATTGTCGCAGAATAATCAGCAGACCGATCTGTGGCGGGGTTTCTGGCGACTGGCCGATCCCAAGATTACCCTGGCGTCCATGGCGGCGATCTTCCTGGGCACCTGCGCGGCGGCCGCACAGGGGCCGCCGGCATGGGGTTGGCTGGCGGTGACGGTTTTTGCTTACTTCTGCATTGAGGCCGCCAAGAATGCCTCCGGTGATATTTTCGACTATGTCACCGACCAGCGTGTTCCGGAGGAGGACCGTACGCCCTTTTCCGGGGGCAAGCGGGTGATGGTGGAGGGCATTCTGACGCGCAACCAGACCATTGCCATTGCTGTGGTGCTCTACCTGCTGGCCTTTGTGGCCGGCGCGGCGATTGTCTTCCTACGTGAACCCGCCGTCTTCTGGTTGGGCCTGTTCGGGGCGTTCCTGGCCTTCTTCTACAATGCGCCGCCATTCCGACTGGCCTACCATGGGCTGGGGGAAATTGCCTGTGCCATCTCCTATGGCCCGCTGATCACCGTCAGCACCTACATGATCCAGCGCCAATCCCTGTCCTGGGAAGTTGTCCTGCTCGCGCTGCCCCTGGGTCTGTTGATTGCCAACTTCCTCTGGGTGAATGAGTTTCCCGACTATGAGGCAGATCGGGCCACCGGCAAGAAAAACATGGTTGTACGACTGGGCCGCCGCCGCGCCGGCCGGGTCTATGTCGCCATCCACGCGGCGGCCATCCTGATCCTGCTGTTGCTGCCGCTGACCGATCTGCCGCTGACGGTCTGGCTGGCGGTGCCGGCGGTTGGGCCGGGGCTGTATGCCATGCGCTACCTGCTCGCCAACCCGGAACAGGCTTACAAAGTAGCCCCGGTCCAGCCGATGACGCTGGTCTCATTCTTGCTCTTTGCACTTGGCGGCGGCATCGGGCTGCTGCTGGGGTAATGTGTTGCCCCGGGTGTCACTCCCCGGCGCACTCCTTGTCTATATGCAGGTCTGGCGCGCCGAGTCATACGCTGATCTGCTACCGGCCACGCCCGGCAAGGTATGGTAACGCTCGCCTACTGTCTCCTTTTTGCAACTGGCCTGGCACAGGGGCGAGTTATACCTGACGAGAGCGACGGAGGGACACTATATGGCGCTGGAAACGCTGCTCATCGGAGCCATATCGCCGCTCCGCATCGCCCTGGGGCTGCTGCTGGGGCTGGGAGCGGGGGGCGTGGCTGCCTGGCGGCGGGCACTTACACCCGGCGGCGCGGCAATGGCGGCTATGAATGGGACGCTCATCCTGGGCTTTGGCGGCTGGGCCTGGGGGCTGACCCTGGGCCTCGCCTTTGCGCTGACCAGCCGCTTCTCCCACTACAAAGCCCGCATCAAGCAGCAGCAGACGGGCGTGCGTATTGCCGAATTCAGGGAGCAGCGGAATGCCGTCCAGGTGCTGGTCAATGGGAGCCCGGCAGCATTGATCGCCCTGGCGTACGGGCTGATGGGGCAACCACCTATCCTATTTGCTGCCTTTGCCGGGGTGCTGGCGACGGTTACGGCGGATACATGGGCCTCGGAACTGGGCATCCTCAGTCAGCAACCGCCCCGCCTGATTACGACCGGGCAGCGGGTGGAGCCGGGAACACCGGGGAGTGTGACCCCGCTGGGCCTGGGAATTTCGCTGGTAGGCGGATTATTTATCGGGTTGTCACTCGCCCTCACGCACCTGATAGTCTTCTGGTTGGCCGGGGCACCGCTGAACTTTCCTGGGTGGCTACTGACAGCCGGGCCGGCGGGCGGGCTGACTGGTTCCCTCGCCGACAGTTTGTTGGGGACCACGCTCCAGGCGCGCTATCGGCTGCCCGATGGTCAGGAAACCGAGCGTCCGGGTCGTCCTGACGGGGGCCGCAACCTACGCGTGCGCGGGCTGCCCTGGCTGAACAACGACATGGTGAATCTGCTGAGTTCGCTGGCGGGCGGCGTTGTTGCCTTGCTGGTGCGGTAATGCCACAGTACGGCGCTCCGCGTCACTTGTCCCCCGGCATCTATCGTTGTATGCATAGGGAAAGCTTCCGGCACGCGTGCCTCGCGATAATGCCTGATAATTGGAAGTATGTGAGCGCTCACAGATAATGGAAACAAAGGATGATAACGACAGAAAAACCGGTATCGAATCAACCGACCGATCAACCGACCGCCTGGCACACGCAGGACATCAGCAGTATGCTGCAAACCCTGGGAACTGACGCCCGGCAGGGGCTACCGGACGAAGAAGCCCGGCGGCGACTCGAGCAGTTCGGCCTCAACGAACTGGAAGAGCGCGGCGGCAAGAGCCCCTGGCGCATTCTCTGGGAGCAGTTCACCAGCACAATGGTCTTGATCCTGATCGCTGCGGCAGTCATTTCAGCTTTTCTGGGGAAACCGCTCGAAACCATCGCCATCTCAGCGATTGTGGTGCTGTTCGCACTCCTGGGCTTTGTGCAGGAGTACCGGGCCGAACGGGCAATTGCCGCCCTCAAGCAGTTAGCGGTCCCGCTGGTACGCGTCATGCGTGGCGGCAATGTTGAACAACACAGCGCCCGCGAACTGGTGCCCGGGGATCTTGTGCTGCTGGAAGCGGGTAGCGCCGTACCGGCCGATCTACGCCTCGTGGAGAGCAATAATCTGATGGTGCAGGAAGCCGCCCTGACCGGCGAGTCCGAGGCCGTCGATAAACATACAACTGCGCTGGACACGGCCAACCTGCCGCTGGGCGATCGGGTGAACATGGCCTATATGGGCACCTCGGTGTCCTACGGGCGCGGCATGGGGGTCGTGGTTGCGACCGGGATGCGTACCGAACTGGGGCGGATTGCCGAACTGATCCAGGAGGTGGAGACGAAGCAAACGCCGCTGCAGCGCCAGCTTGGACAGGTGGGCACCCTGCTGGCGATAGCCGGCGTCATTGTGGCGGTGCTGGTGCTGATTATCGGGGTGCTGCGCAATGAACCATTGAGCACCATGTTCCTGACAGCCGTCAGTGTCGCGGTCGCGGTTGTGCCGGAAGGGCTCCCGGCGGTCGTCACACTGACGCTGGCCCTGGGCGCGCAACGCATGCTGCGGCGGCGGGCACTTATTCGGAAGCTGCCGGCGGTGGAAACGCTGGGTTCGGTCAGTGTGATCTGTTCGGATAAGACCGGCACGCTCACCGAGAACCGCATGACCGTCACCGTGATTGACGTGGCCGGGCACTTTGTCGAGTTGAGCGGGACGGCACGCCACCCGGCCCCGGACCTCGCTCAGCGCGATGGGGCATCGGTCACAGAGCACCCACATTCGGTCGGGTTGCTGCTGGTCAGTGGCGCATTGTGTAGGGAAGCGGAAGCTCTTGTTCACCCCAAGCTCCCTCAGACGCTCTACTCGTGGGCTTGCTGACGCCCAAGTTTCCGGAGGGTGGGACAATTAACAGCTTCCGCTTCCCGTAATGATGCATCCCTGACACCCGATCCCGAGACGGGGCGGTATCTGCCGGTGGGCGATCCGACCGAGGGCGCGCTGCTGGTCGCGGCGACGCAGGCCGGCATGGACAAGCAGGAACTGGAACGCCACGCGCCGCGCCTGGCGGAGGTACCGTTTGACTCGGTGCGCAAACGCATGACTACTGTGCATAAGCTCCCGGAGGATCGCACCAATTTGCCCTATCTGCTTGAGTCCTTGCACGATCTGGCATGCCCCTACGTCGCCATGACCAAAGGTTCATTCGACGGTATGCTCGATATCGCCGGCCGTATCTGGATCAATGATCACCCGGAACCTCTGAACGCTGACTGGCGTGAGCGCATGCAGACCGCTCACGACAAACTCGCGCTCAACGGCATGCGCGTTCTGGCGATTGCCGTGAAGCAGTTAGAGGAACCACCGGCGCAGGTTGACCAGGAGATCGAGCACGATGTCACCTTGATTGGCATGGTCGGCATGATTGATCCACCCCGCCCGGAAGTGCATGACGCCATTCGCGTGTGCCGCAGCGCCGGCATTCGTCCGATTATGATTACGGGTGATCATCCGCTGACGGCGCGGTTCATCGCGCACGAACTGGGCATCAGCGATACCGGGCGCGTCAAAACCGGGCAGGATCTGGACCGCATGACACCGGAAGAGCTGGCCGAGGTGGTGCGTGAGGTATCGGTCTATGCCCGGGTAACGCCGGAGCATAAACTGCGCATTGTCGAAATGTTGCAGCAACTGGGCAATGTGGCCGCCATGACCGGCGACGGCGTCAATGACTCGCCCACGCTGCGCAAAGCCGACATCGGCGTGGCGATGGGCATCACCGGCACCGATGTATCCAAAGAGGCGGCGCAGATGGTGCTGCTGGATGATAACTTCACAACAATTGTGGCGGCGGTTGAGGAAGGCCGCACGATTTACGAAAATATCCGCCGCTTTGTCCAGTTCTCCATCGCCGGGAATCTTGGGAAAGTGCTGGTGATGCTGTGTGCGCCGCTGCTGGGCATTACGATAGCGCTGCTGCCGCTGCAACTGCTCTGGCTGAACCTGTTGACCGATGGGTTACTGGGGTTGGGACTGGGCGTCGAGCCGGCAGATCGGTCGATCATGCAGGTTCCACCGCGCCGCCGGGATGCGCCATTCTTCAACCGGGCGATCCTGCGCTATATTCTGCTGATCGGGCTGCTGGTGGGTGTTATCGCACTGGGAATCGGCTATTTCTACTTTGAACAGGCCCCCACCGGGCGCACCTGGCAGACCATGATCTTCACATCAATCGCATTTATGCAGATCGGTCAGGCGCTGGCTTCACGTTCGCAGGCGGTGTCATTCTTCGAGCTTGGCCTCTTCTCCAACCCAACGCTGCTGCTTATGGCCGTTACAACCTTTGTCCTGCAACTTCTGGCGGTGTATGTGCCATTCTTTGATGACTTCTTCCAGGTGACACCCCTGAGCCCCACGCAGTTGCTTATCTGCCTGGGAACCGGTGGGCTGATCTTCGGTCTGATTGAACTGCAAAAGTGGTTGACCGTGCGGCGGCAGCGCGTGTAATCTTGCTGATGACCACCGTCCAGGAAGCCCGGTGCTTCCCTGGACGGTGGTGCTACTTACAGGCCTGGTATGGTAGAGCCCGTCACCAGCGCTACATACAGCAGATAATGCCGGTAATGGTGAATACGATAAGGGCGTGCCAACTCAACTGGCACGCCCCAAGACCACAGATCAGACATTAATGGAAGTGTCTAATCCATTGCGTCTTCCATCAGGAATGTCACCTGCATATTCACCTGATATCCAATAACTTTGCCCTCCTGGACCTCAACCCGCATATCCTTCACCCAGGCTCCAGTAACATGACGCAGCGTCTTGTTCGCGCGGGCAATGCCCTCCTGGACAGCGTCATCAAAGCTCTTGTTTGAGAGGGCGCTAATCTCGACAATACGCGCTACAGACATAGTGGACCTCCTTTGGTCTTGCACTGGCTATGCTGATACACCGGCATAGCACTCACCATTCCGTACAATTTAGAATGTAGCAACATATGTGCCATGAAAGCACAGGGTTTCCATAGTTATGCAGGTGTAACTCTGCCGACAGTTGCGCATCAACTGGCATCTTTTGCGGTATGATGGGCGCGAACCGAGAATCCAGGAACCGAAAAGAAAAAGGGGGGCACCGTTGGCGCATACGACGGATCGCTATGCTGCAGACGAGACGGGGATTGCACGCTTTTTTCACTTCGCCGAGCGTCAAACTAGCCTGCGCACCGAACTGCTCGCCGGGTTGACGACCTTTGTAGTGATGGCCTACATCATCGTGGTCAACCCCTCAATTCTGTCCAGTGGTCCGCTGGAGGGGCAGGGACCACCCTTCGCAGCCACAGTGACGGCCACCTGCCTCGCCGCCGGGCTGATGTCAATTGCCATGGGGCTCTACACCAACTACCCCTTTGCCCTGGCTCCCGGTCTGGGGCTGAATGCGGTGGTCGCCTTTCAACTTATTCAGGGGCTGGGGTTGCCCTGGCCGGCCGCAATGGGAGTGGTCTTCCTGGAGGGACTGGTAATTACCCTGCTGGTATTGGCAGGCTTTCGTCAGGCGGTGATGCAGGCCATTCCCCTGACGCTCAAGCGAGCCATCGGGGTTGGGATTGGTCTGTTTATTCTGTTTATCGGCCTGAACAATGCCGGCCTGGTGCAGCCGGCCGAGGGCACGCCCCTGCAACTGGGCCCGCTGACTAATTTTCCGGTGGTGCCGGCAACCCTGGGCATCTTCCTGACGATCCTGCTGGTGGTGCTCCGGTTGAAAGCGGCGCTGCTCCTGGGCATCCTGGGGACTACGGTGATCGGTATCAGCGGGCACTATCTGTTCGGGTTCGACACAACCAATGCCGCGCCGGGCACGCAGGGCGCGCTGCCGGCGACGCTGCCCTCCCCCAGCTTTGCGACGATCGGCGCGGGGCTCAACGTCGAGGTGTTTCGCCTGGTCGGACCAGTGACGGCCCTGCTGATTATCTTCTCACTGATGCTGACCGACTTTTTCGACACCATGGGCACAATTGTGGGCGTGGGTGAGCAGGCCGGGTTTGTCACAGAAGAAGGCGAGCTACCCGGCAGTGGGCGGGTGCTGCTGGTCGACTCACTGGCGGCCACGTTTGGTGGCATCTTCAGTGCCTCCTCGGTGACAACCTACATCGAGAGCGGGTCCGGCGTGGCTGAGGGCGGACGAACCGGCCTGACCGCGGTTGTGACGGGACTGCTCTTCCTGGTCAGCATTATCCTGGCCCCATTTGCCGAGATTGTGCCGAGCGAGGCTACCGCCCCGGCGCTGATTATCGTGGGCTTCTTGATGTGCGGGGTTATACGCGACATTGACTTCAAAGACATTACCGAAGGTCTGCCGGCACTGCTCACAATTACCTTTATGCCATTCACCTACAGCATTACCAATGGCATCGGGGTTGGATTTATTGCTTATGTGTTTGTCCAGGTCGTCGCGGGCAGAAGACGCGCGGTGCATCCCCTGCTCTGGCTGATCAGTGCGGCCTTTGTAGTCTACTTTCTGCTGCCGTATGCGTAGTTTTAGCGACGCGTGACGCGGTTTGAATTGACAAGAATATCGGCGTAGGAGGCGATAGCATAGCTGCCGCACTCCAAACCTCGGGGGTCTCAGTGATCTCTGTGGCAACGTATGCATCACGCGCGAACCTGCATCCCCCACACCACAAAAAACAGCACAACTACGACCGGAATCCCGATCACCGCCGGCAGACGGAGCAGACGCCGGCGCGGCGTGACCGACTCCTCCGCCGCGTCCGCGTCCATCTCACCCAGCGCCGAACCCGTAACCATAATACTGATAATCAGGAAGGCTATGAGTGCCAGGAAGGGCACATTGATAAAGCCCAGCACATTCATGTAGACGATAGTGCAGGGAATACCGGCCGTGCAGGGCGGCAGCGGCAAGAAGTCCGTCTTGACCAGCAGATAGTGGTAGAGCGCGACAATCGCCCCGAGCAGCGACAGCGGCAGCACATAGAGGTGCAGCCCCCGGTCGCGGCGCAGAATGCCGACCGTCAGGATGAGCGTAAGCGGATACATCAGGATGCGCTGGTACCAGCACAACACACAGGGCACCCAGAGCAGCACTTCGCTCATAAAGAGGCTACCGCTGGTGGCGATCCATGCCGCCAGCAGCGCAATATAGCGACTGGCGGCATTAACCCGCGCAATCACCGCATCGATCCCGCTGACCAGGGGAGGAGCAACCTCATCCTGCGGGAATGCATCATCTTGAACATGGGACATCGGTTCTGTTCCTCGCTTTCATCGCAGTGGCAGGCATGACCCTGCGGGAGCATAGCCCGCCTGCTATCTGAGGATAGCAGGCGGGCTGATCGTGATCGTATTATTGTATTGTACGATCAATGCGCTGCGATCATGCATACCATGCGCAGCACGAATGAAGAACAGGAGTTACACAGTGGGAGTTTGGATCACGAACAACACGACATGAGCGAACACCGCGAACCTGCCAATGCTGCCACAGGCGAATCCGGCTTCCATCTGATGAAGCGTCTGGTTCGCATGTCAACCGCGCAAGGCGTGCGAAGAACAGAGCACCAGGAACAGCCACACTCCCCGGAAGGGAACACCGTGCTGCGCGCTTATTCCGCCAGGGCATCCGGATCAACGCCCAGTGCGCGCAGCCTGGCGGCAAGCTGCTCGGCGCGCTGCTCGGCCTGGGTCGCCCGCTGTTCGGCAGTGGTTGCGCGCTGTTCGGCCTGGGTTGCGCGTTGCTCCAGTTCGCTAAAGCTCAGGAAGCGCTGCCCATCCGGGCGGAAAATCTGTAACGCATCCCCCCCGGCGAGATCAAAGCGAATTCCCAGACGCGGGCTGACCCAGCCATCCATCTCGCCGATCGGGTGGAGGCGTTCGTCACGGCGCTGAGTGCCGGCCAGATCATTAGTGTCGGGATCATAAATGTAATACTCCTCCACACCGTAGGTATCGTAAAACTCCAGCTTCTCCAGCATCTCCGTGAGCGTATTGCCCGGCGACAACACCTCAAAGACCACCTGCGGCGCGATGCCGTCCTCCTCCCACTGCCGGTACGAGCCACATCGTCCCTTGGGTCGTCCAAAAACCACCAGCGTATCGGGGGCCCGGCGGATATTGGGGGCGCCTTCCACCGGATACCAGAACAGGTCACCCGCCACGAACACCTCCGGGTCGGCCTGAAAGAGCGCTTCCAGATTTTCTTTGATGATGACAATCCAGCGGAACTGTTCAGTATTTTCGGCCATGGGCTGCCCATCACTTTCCGGATAGACGATTGCCGCTGTCGGGCTGGTTGTGGTCGCCATTGTGCCCTCCGTCTGGGAGAAAGAACCGGGAACTTGAGAACTGGGAACCGGGAACTTGAGATATTGTAGCACAGGTGTACACTTAGTGTAGGAGGCGCCGCATGCGCACAACATATCAGCCAGACGCTCCAGGGATGTAATGAACGTTGAGAAATAGCCCGGATATGCCCTCCGGGAGTCCCGGCTATAGCCGGTGAACGCCTGCCGGGGCTGCGGCCTCCTGCTGGGAATGCCTGATCCGGCTGACGCCGGGACTCCTGATCATGTGCAAACTGCATAAGAATTCCCGCAAGTCGATACCCGGATGACCTATTCAACGTTCACAAACCGGGACTCCGGTCCAGCAGATATCCGGTTACATTTCAACGTTCATAACATACTGATTCGGGGAAGACGCGTCATAGTTCGCAGGCGCACGCTGCACTCCTGAACAACCTGCGGGTCGAGATTGTCACCGATGCGCAGGGCGCGACGGCGCTGCGCTGGGGGCACCCGTAGGGGCGCAGCATGCACCCGCCTTTCTGGTACGATCATTCCTGGGGAGACACATATCACTTCCGGGGAGCACCGTGGGCAGCTCGATAGCGCATGCTGCGCCCCTACTCGCTCTGGCCTGCGCTGCCAGAATGACATCACCATCAAGCGCTTTGTCGTCAGCCGTAGGTTTTCCCTGCTTGCGCGCCAACGCCCAGAACTCCGCAGCCCGAAGCATGATGGTTGTTGTCAACGGCATGTAACAGATGGTGGCTTTAAACGCATCCAGCCGCCTGACCCCCTGTGTTTTGCCGGCGCGTAGTAACTCACGCCGCACTTCATAATCGGCAATTTCTGAAATACAAACCTGCCGGCCATTTATTAACATATGCTCTAGCCAGCGCGTACACTCCCGAGTCTCTGCCGAGACACGCGGGTTGGTTACCAATCCCAGTGGACCAGTATCAAGTAAAATGAGAGAAGTCATGGTTCAACCGTCGTGGCATCGGAAAAATCTTCTGGTCGGGCGTTGCGCAGTTCTGCCAGGGTTGCCTGCTGCTCTGCGGTATCGCCCGCTTCGCGCCATGTGCGTAGGAGTTCCAGCGCAGCCCGGACCTGTTCCGGCGTAGCGGCGTCCGGCAGCCGTACCCGGTCAGAAAGAAGCTCTCTATTCTGCGTTGCGACCAGTGCCGCTATGTCCTGCCTGACAGCGGGCAGCAGGTACTCAATCAGGCGCACTTTGTCAACGGTTGACAGGTGCTGCGCCAGTTCAACTATCTGTTCAAATGGTACTGTTTGTGTCATACAACTCCCTCCAATGACGGTTGATTTTTTATTGTAACATGAGCCGGCCACAAATACAGGAAACGGGAAACGTGCATCACCTCTGGTATTTTTCTTGCATACCAACGACTCAGGATTGAGCTATCCCCCTCGAACAGTAACAATATTCTTACCATAGGACAGTACTACATACCTATTATCTACTCGTGATGACCAGGGCAATTGCATTTACATCGCCATGGAGCATGCCGTTCTGAAGCACACGCGCTCTGCATTCATGTGATGAACCGGCATTCGCTTCACCGCTATGGTTGCTTTTCCTGACAGGAGGTACGCGGTCGGTTCCAAATCAGGGGTTCATCTGGATGACCGGCCCGATGCGCCGCCGGCAGGGCGGAAGATTCCCGATCTTTATCAGAAAAAATTTGCACAGAGTGCAAATTTTTTCTGATAAAGATAAAAAGCGTCCCATGCTGCCGCAGGCGAAGCCGGCGTTTATTGGGTGAAACATCCGGTTTGTAGATCAAGCGCGTACCTCCTGTTACTGATGGCTCGTGCAGACA
>DAOTUI010000080.1:0-3559 GCA_034437035.1 Chloroflexaceae bacterium | reverse complement strand
CTGTCCTGTTTGCGGGCTTCAGATCGATAGAGATCTCAATGCCGCGATAAATATACTGGCTGTGGGGCTACACAGCCTGGGTGTAAGTCCCGAGAAGCCCACATGCTTTAGCTGTGGGAGTAGTCACTTGTCTGGTATGGAATAGTATCTCTGGCCGGGCGGAAGATTCCATCTTCGTTCACAAACATGTTGCACATTGTGCAACATGTTTGGGCAAAGAGAGAAGAGAAACACCATGCTGCCGCAGGTGAAATGGGCTTATCGTAACGCGTAAGTTCCACGAGTTATGCGGTCACTGACCCGGAAGGGATTGTCGCCTCCGGCAGGGCGGAAGAAACCAGATCTTGTTCACAAAAAAATTCACACTGTGAATTTTTTTGTGAACAAGAAAACAAAGTACCATGCTGCCGCAGGCGAAGACTGCCGTTGTGGGAGCACATGTCCAATTTGTACGCCCACCGCGTAAGTCGTGTAAGTTATGAATTTATGGAACGGTGATGGTAGCGATGACCTCTTCCGCACCAACGCGACTCGCGGCACCAGTCTGAGCCGCCATACCATGCTCCGTGTCGTACCAGCCGACCTGCATTTCGTAAGTTCCAGCCGGGATATCGGGCGGAAGGGTGAACTCGAATGTCTCGCGCACGACCTGATCACGGCTCCAATCCGTCGTGGGGTGCAGCGCCAGTGTGGGTAAATGCACAATGCGCGCCTCCCCTACGCCCACAAGCCGGCTGACGGCGACCAACTGCGGAACATCGGCCAGGGAGGTTAGCGCAACCCAGTCGCACTGCAACTGGTAGTGCCTGTCCCCCACCGCCTGCAGATCGGCCGCCAGCAGCCCGATCTTGTCATCAAAGTAGGCAATGGGCGGACGTTCGGCATGCGGCAAAAGCGCAAGCTCCTGATCAAGCGTTTGCGCCGGAGAAGCATCGCGCTGGAACAGCAGCAGACCATCCTGCGCGGCAATCAGGCCAAAATCCGGATCGCGCAGGAACGCCGCAATCACCGGATACTCAAACGAAACCAGGCCGCCCCGATAGTCAAACAGAGCGTCGGTGACAGCATAGTCAACCGCCTGGCGATTGCGTTCCGGTTGCCCCGGCGGAATGGTCATATAGCCGGGAAAACGGGTCAGAAAAATGGTTTCGCGGTGCAGCAGGCGCGGCGTAAAAAAGAGCGATGCGGCAACCGGCGCATCAGCGGGGATGTGGGTGGCAGTTATGTCTGCCAGCCAGCGGTCCCGCAGGTAGTCCCGCCGGCTGTGTAACATCAGGTCGCGGGGAGGCTCATGCGGTCGGTGCAACTCCTGCAAGAGGAGTGTTTGCGCCAGCCAGGAACTGAGCAGTATGCAGACTACTAGGCTAATCCCGGTTGGCATCCAGCGCACCAATGGCCGCTGTTGCCATAAGTGGTGCAAGGTCGCCACAACTGCCCAGATAATAAACGGCACCACCATGGCATAGTGTGCCGAGCGAATACTGGCACTATCTGGTCTGGTACTGATCAATGCCGCCAACGCAACGATCAGGCCCGGCAGTAACCGGGGCCAGTGCCATATCGTCAGGAGCAGCGCGGGACCAAAAACAACCAGTGCGTATAGCAGCCGAACCACAATCGCATCGGGCTCAATCTCCGCCAGATCAAAATAGAACTGCAGATACGCATTCACCCCGCCCATCCCGCCAAATGTATCCGGGGGGGCAAAGAGGGAGCGAATGATAACAAAAACAAAGAGGAAGTAGAGCCCGGCCCCGGCAATCGTAAGCAGACCAACCCTGCGGGTTTCGGAGGAGCGCAGCAGCAGCAATCCCACAATCGCTACCGGGACGGCGACATACATTTTGCTCATCAGGGCCGTCACGATCCAGAAGGTATACCAGCGCCACGAGCGCGCCTCCAGCGCATCGAGCGCAAAGAGCAGCAGCGGCATCGCCAATGTATCGCCGTGAAAATCAAACAGCACGGCAGACTGGGCTACCGGGTAGCAGAGGTAGATCAGTGCTACCACCCGGGCCGCCGCCCGACTATCGGTCGCGCGCAACCCCATGCGGTAGGCCGGCCACGCGCCGAGCGTAAAGAGCAGCGCCTGAAACACCAGGAGCGTGCGTGGATCGGGGAACAGGGCATACAGCGGCACCAGGAGAAAGTAGAAAAACTCAGCGTGCAGCGAGAGACGGCTGACATTGCCGGTGATATAGGTAAACTCCAGCGGGTGTCCCTGGGTGACACTCCAGATGGCCTGTGCCATATTTCCCAGGTCTTGCATCCAGACGCGGTAGCCATTGTAACGCGCCAGGCTGATCCAGCCGAGTGCCCCTCCGATCAGGGTTGCCAGCACCAGCATCAGCCAGTCAATGCGCACCGGTCCCAGGCGTGCGGGTCGGGTCCGTTGGAGAAGCGTTTGTGTCCACATAGGTTTGTACAGTCCTGACCATCGCCGGTCCACTCGGGGCAAGACGACGACGGGGTAATCATCCGGTGCGGCAGGTGTACCGCCTGCCATCGCTACCCGCGTAGCAATCGCATACTACCTGATGTGAGCTACCAGGGCATTACAGCCGGGTCAGACATCTTCATTCAACCGGCAGGCCAGGTACTGTTCCAAATTGGGACCATCCGGGTTGTGCAAAACACTCTCGATCCAGGATTGCCGTTCAAAGCAGACAACCCGCAGATCCCAGATACAGGCCAGCAACCCGCTTGCCGTCACCTCCACCAACCGCTCCGGTTTTGCCTGCGGTGAGACATAGATATGGTGATGCAATTCGTTCTCATCGGCCCAGAAGTTGACAAAGACAAAGTTACTCTCACGTCCATCGTGAACGCCGAGAAACCCAACGCCGTAGTGCTTATAATCATTGCACAACTGGCTGAGTTGTGCATGCGCGGCTTTTTTGGCCGCCGCGACTAGTTCCGGTCGGGGCCGGGGGCGCTGGTAGGCAATGCCATAGACTTTCAACCGCCAGTCCGCTACCTGCCAGAGTTCCAGGAAGCGAATTGGTCGTGGCTGGTAGGGTTCCTTGAGATTGATCAAAGGCTGTCTCTCTTTCATATAGATGTAATCGTTCAGCGTACTGGTATGATAGCACACGCTATGATACCAGGGAACAAAGAACAGAGAAGAGCGCGCAAATGGGTGATGCGCGCGTGACAGTCGTTTTGGGCCAGGTATCCGGAGATAAGCGTGATCGTCTGGCATGATATCACCGACCGGCGGCAGGCGGAAGCGGCCCTGCGGCGGCAGAATGAAGTATTGACCCAACTCCACGATAAGTTATCCCGGGCGAAGGAGGCCGCCGAAGCCGCCAACCGTGCCAAAAGCACCTTCCTGGCAAATATGAGCCACGAACTGCGCACGCCGCTAACGGCCATCCTGGGCTACAGCGAACTGGCGCGCATGCAGGCGGAGGAGACCGACATTGCCGACATTACGGATATAGCCCGTAAAGCCCAGGTGCTTCTAGCCCTGGGATAAAAGGGCTTCACTCGCTTTAGCCGCTTCAGTCGCACTTGTGTTCTGGATGATTTTAAGCTATACTACTCATTATGAGCAACA
>DAOTUI010000079.1:0-2083 GCA_034437035.1 Chloroflexaceae bacterium | reverse complement strand
ATCTCATCAACGATCATCTGGTGCAGCGGACCGGGGGAGGCTTCCCAGATGCGTTTGCCGTTGCTCAACACCAGCAGACGAATGGCGCGATCCCGAATGAGCGCGTCGAGATCCTGTTCGGTCAGTGGCATATAAACCACTTCCCCCTTCCCTACCACATGGTAGGTTGGTGTGGCTCGTATCTGTGATGTAGGTTTCCTCGGCTTCCTGATGCGGCAAAACGCCTCAACGGTTTATATGCGATTGCCCTGGACTTTGTTCTTCCTCGCCTGCTAACAGCACTACTGGGTGACATGTAGTGTGCTATCACCGTTTCAAAAAGCTATGAGTATTCACCTATGAAAACCACCGATCTTGCAACAGCACCAACGAGCACGGAAGATCTCTTCCATCTCGCCGGGCACCAGCATCTGTTTGTGCATACTCCGGACGGGAAAGTATTTATCGTCGCCGCGGTCGAACCGGACGACGCTGGGGATACTTTTGCCAATGAGGTGGCCCGCACACGGCACAACGCGGCATTGCGCGTCCTCCTCGCGGAGCGTTCGCAAGCGCCCGGAAGTGAAGATATACACTTGACGAGTGGATTCGGGTATAATTGAATTCAAATAGCAAATGGAGGCAGCCATGACCAGAATGACCAGCGACCAGTTGGCGCAGGCGCGCGAGTTAGTACGGCAACTTTCCTTCCAGGAGAAGTTGTACCTTCTCAATGACCTGACCATGCATGTAATCCAGGAATCGATGACCGCAGCAACTGTTCCACCCGCACAACCATTGCCGAGTATCCATCTCGCAACTTGGCCGGATAATCTCCCCCTTCGACGTGAGGAATTGTATGACCACCGCGGCCGCTGAACCGGTCTTCCTGGATACCAATATCCTGGTGTATGCGAGTGTGGATACTTCGCCATTCTACGGTCAGGCACGGGCCGCAATTATGTACTATGAGACAGATGGAACGCCCATCTGGATTAGTCGTCAAATCCTACGCGAATACCTGGCGACGCTGGCCCGTCCGCATGTCGGTATCCCTATCAGCACGTTAACAGCCGCAGTACGTCAGTTCGCAGTACGCTTTCAGATAGCGGAGGAAGGCCCGTTCGTCACTGCCCAACTTCTCGCGCTTTTGGAACAAGGCTACAGCACACATATTCATGATACCAATATCGTTGCAACAATGCAGACGAGTGGAGTGACACGCATCCTGACGAATAATCCAGATGACTTTACGCCCTTTGCAGCGCTTATCACCGTAATCCCGCTCCTCTCGCTTACATCACAATAGACCGAGGAAGAATAGAAGTTCAGTCCATCTGGTGCCGGCGTTTGCCCAACACTGGCCGTGTATTGTTGAAATCGGTGGTGGCGATCTTGTAACGGTCCCGGATATCGTAACAGCCCTCGATCACCACCGCCCGGTCTTCCACGTTCAACAGGAATAATCCTCTTCAGCAGAGTGGAGCAGCGCGAGGAATGACGATAGACCAGGAAACACTGTGGAGGCAGTTTATGGCCTTACCACGCGCAGCCCATGTCGGTTGTAGAGGAGCAGGTTCCCGACAACTTGCGGGATGATCCGTTTCCTGGCATCCGGCAAGATCGGCCTGAGATGAGCGAGACAGACGCGTGGGTACGGGCTCTACCCAGGCAGGAATGGCATGACCAGTAAGCCTCTTCTCGTTATTGACACTCCGGGTTACGCCACGTCAAACGTGCAGCGGTAACCACACTGCAGATCCAGCGTGAGCGGCATCGCAAAGCTTCTGCTGTCCGCACCACGAAAATGCGTAACCCGGCGCTGGTCGGCATCGACGACCAGTACATCCAGCACGCCATTCGCCAGATAGATCGGCGGCAGATCTTCCAGGTCTTTGGTTTCGTAGTTGGGACTTACCACCTCGATGATGGCGGGCGGTACCAGCGTCAGTGCCTGGCGCTGGCGGGGTGGACGGGTGCAGAAGATGCTAATGTCGGGGCGCACCAGCGAGCCGTCCGGCAGGCGGATGTACACGGCGGCGAGATGCCGGCCTGCGCAATCAACCCCACCGGCAGTTTCTGCTCCAGCGGGCTGAATGGTCGC
>DAOTUI010000078.1:0-77439 GCA_034437035.1 Chloroflexaceae bacterium | reverse complement strand
TTTTCACGAAATTCCGGCTCGAAGAGCCGGAATTTCGTGAAAAAGATCTGGTTTCTTCCGCCCTGCCGGAGGCGATATCTCCTTCCAGGAGAGTGACCGTGTACGTCGTCTTATGTGAAAGGTATTGGGGTTACGGGTTAATGAACTATGGGTAATCTGCACATCAAATCGTAGAATTGTCGGCTTGCGAAAGTTATAAAACCAACCCGAATAAATATCAGACCTGACAGATCCTTGAAGATCTGTCAGGTCTTTGGCCGCATCCTTAATACCCAATCCCTATTCGCCAATCCCCACTCCCCAACCCCTACCGCACACGCTCGATCAGGGCGACCGGAAAGTGGGCGCAGATTGCTGCCAGCGGCAACCCCGGTGTGCCATCATAGTCACTCACGGTAAGCTGTTCCCCGGTGAAGAGATTGCGATACTGCTGGCCGGGCTGATCATGTTCCAGCGATATCCAGGTATCCATCCAGGTGCGCTTGCCTAGCGGCATCTGCTCATTGCCGTTGGTCAGCCGCACAAAGAGGCGTGGTGCAACAACCAGGAAAGACTCGTCGCCATGAGTACGGCAGAAGGCGACGACATGTTCCTGTTTGTCGCCATGCGCTTCAACTGGTTGGTAATCCCCTTCCGTAAAGAGTTGTTCATGCCGGCGGCGATAGTGCAGCGTGCGATAGATCAGGTAGAGCTTGACCCGCCCATCCTGGCTGGTGTCGAGCAGTTCCCGCACCAACGGCACCAGGTTTGCGTCGCTCTGCTCAATGCGCTGCTTCAGATCGGCCAGCAGGGAGCGGCGCAGGTCATAATCAACCGGGCGGCGATTGTCCGGATCGACCAGGCTATAGTCCCACAGTTCGCATCCCTGGTAGATATCCGGAACACCGGGAGCGGTCAACTTGATCAGCGTCTGGGCCAGCGAGTTAAACTGCCCGTAGAAGTTGACGCGCCGCTGGAATGTCTGGATATCTTTCAGGAAGGGACTCTTGCGATCATCGGAGAGAACGCGCTGGACAAAGTTCTGCACAGCGGCATCATACTCTTCGTTGGGATTGACCCAACTGGTATGGAATTTGGCCTCCTTGGTCGCCTTTTGCATATAGGCCACAATGCGCTCACGGAAATCGGCAAACTCTTCGGGTGTGGACAACTCATGGGGCCATGCACCAATGAGCGTCTGGTAGAGCAGATACTCGTCGTTGCGGTCGGGGGCGGCTTCGCCCTCGGCCTTCGTGCGTTTGGAAGCATTGTGGCGGCTCCAGCGGGTCAGGGCAGTACGCCACTCCTCCGGAATCTCCGACAGGACATTGATGCGGGCGCGCACATCTTCGCTACGCTTGGTATCGTGGGTCGATGATGTCAGCAGCGCATGCGGCCAGCGTCGGCACGTATCGCTATTCTGCTTGTGAAAGGCATTAATTGTATAGCCAAAGTGGGTCGGGTGGCCGCCAACCTCGTTGAGCGAAACCAGTCGGTTATAGAGGTAGAAGGCCGTATCCTCGACGCCCTTCGCCATCACCGGCCCGGTGATCTGCTGGAATTTCATTACAAAGTCGAGCAGGCGCGTCTGATCCTCTTCTTCAAAATCCTCAATATTCCGCAGCGTCAGTGTATCGCAGATAAAGTTGAAGATCGCCTCGGCGGTGCGGGGGTTACGCTTCTGGGCTTCCTTCACGGCGGCTTCGATATATTTCTGGTCCCAGCGCGCCACCCCATCGGTGCCGTTGATATAGGTACGGTAGACCGACAGCCCGGCGATGACCTCACGAATGGTAAAGGTCAGGCTGTTGAGCGTGAAATCGCGGTAGCGGCGGTTGTGCTCGGCGATGCGCTCCAGTTGATGGCTGAGTTCCGAGGTTTCACTCGCCAGTGACACCAGCATGATCATCTTCTTCGTTGAGTTGACCAGGTTGTTAAAGTTGACCGGATTGCCGGTAAAGTTGTTGTAGATCCGGTCGAAGGCGCGCCGGTTGTTGCCATCAACAAAAATGCCGTTCACCGCATTGAGAAAATCATAGCCGGTCGTTCCGGCCACAGCCCAGTCCAGCGGCAGTGACTCGCCCTCGGAGAGAATCTTCTCGGCGACGACATAGAGCGGCCAGGGGTTGGCGGCGGTCTTATTCCGCTTGAACTGCTCGGTAATCCAGCCGGCGACTTCCTGCGCCAGATGCTCTCCCTCCTCAATCTCTTCTTGCTCCAGAAACGCGCGGACTTTGTAGAGGACGTAGCTCTCTTGCAGTTGCCGGAAGTAGCTCGGCGGATCCCACAACCCATCCGGATGATCGATGCGCAGGCCGGTAGCTTTATCCTCGGCCAGATAGCGAAAGATCAGATGGTGCGTCGCGTGGAAGACCTCGGGCAACTCAACCCGGATCGCCGCCAGGTCATTAATGTCAAAGAAGCGGCGATAATTGATCTCCTCGGCAGCCACCCGCCAGAACGCCAGCCGGTAGGCTTGATCGCGGATCAACTGATCGAGCAGATCAAAGCTGGGGGGATCGCCGACGGTACCGTTGTAAGCCTGTACCGAGGCATCCAGCGCCTCCCGGATGTCGGAGTTGCTGTCGTAGAGCGTAGAAATACGCCGCTTGATGACCTCCTTCTCCCGGTTGCGCTCGGCGATACGTTCGATCGCCGTCTCAGTACGCGGTGGGAGATAGCTGATGGCCGTCAAAATACTCTGCAGTTCCAGCACATTCTCATCATCCGCGCCCAGTTGCTCGACCAGATCCTCCAGTTTATAACTCAGGATGCCGCTGTAGGTTCCGGGAGCGATGGGCAGCTTATGCTCATAGTAGTAGACAAAAAATGAGCCATCCTCGTACACCAGCTTGAGCTGCCCGCTCTCCAGGATATTTCCGTATTGATCACCCAGGATCGGCAGCAGCACCTGGTTCTCCAGTTCCGGCTTGGCCGGGTGCCAGTCGATATCGAAATAGGAGGCATAGATCGAACTGGGGCCATTCTCCAGCACATCCATCCACCAGACGTTGGTGACATCACCGATACCCATATGGTTGGGCACCGTGTCAAAAATCAAGCCCATCTGCCGTGCGCGCAGATCCGCCGAGAATGCCTCAAACGCCTCCTCGCCGCCGAGGGCCGGGTTCAGCTCACCATGGTCGGTAATGTCATAGCCATGGCTGCTGGTGACCCGCGGCTTCAGCAGCGGCGACGCATAACAGTCGCTGATCCCCAGGTCGTGCAGGTAGGGAATGATGCCCTGTGCATCGCGGAACGTAAAATCGCTGTTGAACTGGATGCGATAGGTGGCGCTGGGAATACGGCGCTGGTCCAGAATTTCCTGGGCGATAGTGGTAACGGTGGGCGCAGTTAGATTTTTATTTGACCTTATCATCTCTTCACTCTATCTTTGCGGTGGTCCTCCTGCTTACGTACTACGTGCAAGGACGCCCCGTGGGATACACCCTCTGGTTGCATTGCGGACTGTATTGACCACAGCCATGCCGCAGGTAGCGCAACTACCTGTGGGGCTGTGCGAATGGTTGTTGCACGTCCATCAGTTTATCCGGCATATCGCATCTATTATAACAGGCTGTACGCCGATGGATGCAGAACTGACCGGAGCGTATCCGGTTGTGGGCGTGCGCCTGCCCCGTTCCTGCAGTAGCAAGCCACGCCTGCTGGGAGGCCGGGAAGAATAGCAGGCCAGGGTCAATACCTTTCAAATAACAGGACTTACGCGGTTGCTCACCCGAAAGGAAATTTCGCCTCCGTCAGGGCGGAAGATTCCATGCTTTTTCCGGAAAATTTGGCACAGCGTGCCAAATTTTCCGGAAAAAGCATGTCCCATTCCACTCTGACGGAGGCGCATTGGGCCAGTTGTCCCGGCAGACGCCTGTGTTTGAAACCGACCGCGTAACTCCTGTCAAATAAGCTCGCGCAAAGCCGCAAAGGGCGCCAAGAACCGCGTAAACTTGGTCGCTTTGCAGCTTTGCGCGCATCAATCCGGTCATAGTTGCCAGGACGTACGCGGTGGGCGTTCAAACCGGAGGTTTGACCAGGTGGAAGCCCGTCCCGCCTGTGGCAGCGGGGTACTGTTTTATCTTATTCACGAAATTCCGGCTCGAAGAGCCGGAATTTCGTGAATAAGATAAGATTTCTTCCGCCCTGCCGGAGGCAAAGAATACCTTACCGTGGCAGACCGCGTAACTCGTGATATTTGAAAGATATTGAGGTCAGGGTGCAGATAACGCTGCATGATCGTGCCGATGTGGGCCGGTTTATCTGAAGCACTGGCCGGCTCTACTACGCAGTGTAAAATTAGGTAAATAATTCGTAAAAATCGGATGATATATATTTCATAGAAAGATCGGATTTTAGCATAATCATTTCATGCATTATGGTGTACAATAGGGCTATTCATTCCACAATAACTATTCTTTTACTAATCCAGGTAGTGTATTACCCCCGTTCCTCTTTGTAGAAAAAGAGGCCGGCGGTGGTTATACCGAAAGGAGGTGTAGTAACCGGGTAGCTCTTGCCGGCGTGTTGGATCTGTGCTGGTAGCAACGTGCATGTATTCCGCGACGCTCTCGGTGTACTGCCGAGGCTAGAAAGGCTGCTATGAACATTTTGCAAACAGCGTTGATACGCTCCTTTTAACGAGAACAATAGGTAGTGAATACAGGAGAAATTACTATGAAATATCTGGTTTTCCTTTTCTATTCACCGGTTGCCCACCTGGGCGGGCGACCGGGGCGCAATGGCGCATGGCTGATCCTGCCGGCACTGGTTATGGGGCTTGTCGGTATGTCGCTCCCGGTACAGGCGGCCGGCCCGGCGGAATTGGTCAAGGATATTAATACGACAACCGACCCATCAGGTAGTTCTGATCCGGATGAGTTTGTCACGATCAACGGCCTGACCTATTTTGTTGCCACGGACATCGCCAGTGGCCGCGAACTCTGGCGTACGGATGGAACCCCTGCTGGTACGACACTCTTCAAGGACATCAGACCGGGACCATCCGGTTCAGAACCCGCGCATCTGACGGCTGTAGGTGATACGCTCTACTTTTCTGCATGCCTGGAGGATACCGGGTGTGAGTTGTGGAAGAGCGATGGCACCCCTGATGGAACCATGCTGGTGAAGGATATCTATCCCGGTAATTCTCCTTCGCCTACTAATAGACCGATGAGCCTGACAGCCGTCAGTAATGTCCTCTACTTCACTGCTGATGACGGAGAAAATGGACGCGAAATCTGGCGCAGTGATGGCACTGATGGCGGCACAACGCTGGTTCAGGATATCAAACCTGGAGTAAACTCTTCAGAGCCGGCGAACTTGATTGATGTTGCCGGCACGCTCTACTTCACCGCAGATAATGCCTCAAATGGGGTCGAACTCTGGCGGAGTAGCGGAACCGGGGTTATCCTCATTGACATTCGTTCGGGTGGCGGCAGTTCGTCTCCCGAAGATCTGGTGAATTTTGGCGATACACTCTTTTTCAGTGCTAACGGTGGTGATGGCGCCGGTCGGGAAGTGTGGAAGAGCGATGGGTTAACCACACAGCGAGTTACGGATATTAATGAAACAGGCAATTCCAGGCCTACCAGTCTCACGGTTGTCGGCACCGAACTCTTCTTTAGCGCTACTGATGGCCCCTCTGGTGTCGAGCTATGGAAAACCGATGGCACGATTGGTAACCAGGTACAGGTAGCTGATATTAATCCTGGTGGAAACTCCAATCCAGACAACTTGACGCCAGTGGGAGGGACAACTCTGTTCTTTACCGCCAATAACGGTACAGATGGTGTTGAGTTGTATACCAGCAACGGCACACCTGGAAATGCTGTAGTGTTAGATGTGATTCCCGGTGGTCCTGGGTTAAACCCCTCGCATCTCACGGTGGTTGGCAGTCGGGTCTTTTTCAGTGGTGATGGTGGTGCGGCTCTGGGAGGGCGCGAGCTCTGGCGTAGCGATGGTACTCTGGCCGGTACTGCCCGTGTTCGTGATATTGCCAATGGTGAAGATAGTTCGCATCCCGGGTCTCTGACAAATATTGCAGGAGTGCTCTTCTTTAGCGCAGAAACAGATGCAAACGGACGGGAGTTATGGACAAGTGATAATCCGCCGAGTAATCCCAGCGCCAGTCTGTTCAAAGACATCTTTATTAACCAGGGTGATGCTTTGCCAAACAGTCTGACGGTGGTTAATCTGGCGACGATGGGTGAGACACTGTTCTTTGTTGCCAATGATGGCGTCACCGGCTTCGAACTCTGGAAGAGCGATGGTACGGCAACCGGCACCATGCTTATCAAGAACATTCAACCTGGAACATCAAGCGCTTTCATTCCCTTTCGCTTTAATCCCGCTCTAACTGCGGTTGATGATCAACTCTTCTTCATTGCCCGGGACGTCACCGGGTTTGGACTGTGGGTCAGCGATGGCACATCGGCGGGAACAACGCGGCTCCAGAGTTGGCCGGAACCGCCCCTGGAACTTACCGTTGTGGGCACGATGCTTTACTTCAGTGCTCTCGGCAGTGGCGGTGAAAACGACCTCTGGTTGAGCAATGGGACACCAACCGGGACAATCAACCTTACTCCTGGTCTGAATACTAATCCCCGTTTCTTAACGGCGGTGGGGGAAACGCTCTTCTTCGCCGGCGAGGACGAGGAAGAAGTAATTAACGGGGAAGAGGCGATCAACCGCGCTGAGCCGGCCAGAGGGGAAGAGTTGTGGAAGAGTAACGGCTCGGCTGCAACAACGTCACTTGTACAAGATATTAATCCTGGCGCTGCCTCCTCCTCTCCGCGCAACCTGACCGCCATTGGTGCTACACTCTATTTCAGTGCCATTCGTCCAGCCGAAGGACGCGAACTCTGGAAGAGCGATGGCTCCGTGGCCGGTACAACGCTAGTCGCTGATATCCTCTTTGGAACTGGTTCAGCTTCACCAACAAATCTTATCAATGTCGATGGGGAACTGTTCTTTAGTGCCTTCCGGGATGACCTGGGGCGGGAACTCTGGAAGAGCGATGGTGAAAGCGCTACCCTGGTTGCGAATATTAATCCCGGTATCGAAGATTCTAACCCGCGCAGCATGGTGGTATTAGGGAACAAACTCATCTTCACCACTTATGACGGCGGCTCTGCCGGCCGTGAACTGTGGGTCAACGATGGGGAAACAACGACATTGCTCAAGGATATTAATCCTGGTGTGGCCTCCTCCGCGCCCCAGAACCTCGTGGCGGTTGAAGAGAATCGTATCCTGTTTGCCGCCTCCGATGGATCGACTGGTAACGAACTCTGGCAAACCAATGGGACATCCGCCGGCACGGTTCAGGTTGCCAATATTGCGCCTGGGGGAACCAGTTCCAACCCCGAAGGTTTCGTGCAACTGGGTGACAAGTTCTACTTCTCCGCTGACGACAACAGCAGTGGTATCGAGTTGTGGTCCCTGGCGTCCGGCCGGCCGCCGATAGCGCAAAACCTGACCCTGAGTACCCAACTCGACACTCCAATTAGCCAGACGCTGCCGGTTAGTGATCTGGATGGTGATCCGCTAACCTGTGAGATTGTCAGTGAGCCGCTCCATGGGACAGTCACGCTAGGTAATCCTGACACATGTACCTTTACATACACACCCGACTCGGAATATACGGGTAACGATAGTTTCGACTTCCGTGCTAACGACGGTCGGGCCGACTCAAACATCGCCACTGTCACTATCGAAGTTGGGCCGGTTTTTGTTCCTGAAGAACTCTACCTCCCGCTGATCGTGCGGTAGGTCTGGCATTGTACGTTTGTCGGGGAAGTCTTGCCTATGTGCGGGATGCATGCACAATGCCCGGCTGGGATCAACCGATCCCAGCCGGGCATGCATATGGTATGTGCGTGGGTCAGGAGCAACCCGCGACCACCGCTCACGCTCCTACGCTCCTACAGCACTTCTCCCTGACTTGAATCGCCCACGGCAAACTCCCGCGCAGCTTCCGGGTCACCCTCCACTTTATCGCCATGGATCGCGCCGCGCCATGCGCCGGTTTCCTGACCACGCGCCTCGATGAACTGCTTAAAGCGGGTCAGATCACCTTCAACCCGGCGCGAGACAAAGCCCATCCAGTCGCCGAGGTTTTCAATCAGCCCCTCCGGTTCATAGTCCATCCGTAGCGTTACCCGTGTTGTGTCGGCGTCAATCGGCTCGAACAGCACCGCGCCGGCGTTCTCCGCGCCGGAGGTACTCTTCCAGGCGACGCGCTGATCGGGCGTCTGGTCGGTAATCTCGGCATCCCAGGTCTCTTCTTTGACGGCAATTTTGGCCCGCCAGAAGAGCCGCTTATCGTCGAGTTGGCGTACTTCGTACACATTCTCCATAAAACGGGGAAAGTCTTCGAACTGTGTCCATTGGTTGTAGGCTATATTCACGGGGACACTGACATCAATTGTTTTCTCTATACGGGTCATAGGCACCTCCTGTCTCAGGATCTTGCAACACACACGGTTCTGTTTACGTATATCGCAAAATCTGTGCCAGGCGTCTGCCGAACTGGAGTGCGTGTGCATCATGGTCGAACATACGGCGTCGGGCGGACGGCGAATGCGCAGAAGCGCGTCCCTACCGGAAGATCCTGCATTTGGAGCAGGGCAGACGGCTATGGCGCACTATCGCCGGTTGCCGGCGGCAGCATCAGACAAAAGCTGCTGCCCTGGCCGGCACCGGGGCTGCCGGCGGTGATATCGCCGCCCATCGCCCAGGCAAGGTGGCGGGCAATCGTCAGCCCGATGCCACTGCCGCCGCTGCTGCGCGCGCGCGACCGATCAACCCGGTAGAAGCGCTCAAAAATGTAGGGCAGTGCTTCGGCGGGAATGCCGACACCCGTGTCCGTCACGGTAAGGCAGGCCATCCGATTGGCGCTGGTCAGGCGCAGGGTGATGCTGCCGCCCGCCGGGGTATAACGGATGGCATTCCCTACCAGGTTCAGCAGCACCTGGTAGGTGCGGTCCGGATCGGCATACACCTGCATCGACGCGGCCGGCTCTTCCAGGTGGAGTGCAAGATTCTGTGCGCCGGCCTGGGGTTGCAGTTGCGTCAGCACATGCCGCACCAGCGGCAGCAGATCGAAGCTGCTCAGTTGGAGCGAAACCTGCCCGGCCTCCACCCGCGACAGCGTCTGCAGATCGTTGACCAGACGGTGCAGCCGCCGCACTTCGCGCTGCATGGAGCTAAAGGTCTCCGGGTCGTCGGGCAAGACCCCGTCGATCAACCCCTCCAGGTAGCCTTCCAGCCCGGCCAGCGGCGTGCGAAGTTCGTGCGCCACATTGCCAATCAGTGTAATGCGCTGCTGTTCAACCAGAGCCAGTGTGTCGGCCATCAGGTTGAAGTTGTGGGCCACCGCCGCCAGTTCATCGCTGCCCGGCACGGTGACCCGCTCATCGTAGTGACCGGCAGCAATCCGCCGGCTGCTGTACTCAATCTCGCGCAGCGGACGCAGAATCTCGCGGGTCAGCAGCAGGCTGGTCGCCACGCCCGCCGCAGTTGCGGCCAGGGCAGCGATCAGCAATGCCCGCGTAATCGCCTGGCGATAGCCGGCAAGGAGTGCCTCACCCACCCGACCCGCCGGCAGCCGTGCCTCATCGCCGGGCAGGATCAACAACGCCGCATCCAGGGCTTCCGTCACTGTGCCGACGGCGATGGCATCCGCGACCCACGCCAGCACCACCACACCAACAATCACCACGACAATCTGGGCAGCAATAATCCGCCAGCGTAGTTGTCGCCAGAATCTCATGAGCGCTCGTCCGTAAACTTATAGCCAACGCCGCGCACTGTGCGGATCAGCGTCGCGCCGGTGGCCGCTTCCAGTTTGCGCCGCACCTGCCCGACATACACATCGACCACCCGGTCGGTGCCATAAAAATCCGCGCCCCATACCAGGTCCATCAGTTGCTCCCGGCTCAATACCTTGCCTGCATGCCGCGTCAGCGCCAGCAGCACATCAAACTCGGTGGTAGTCAGGTCAAGTGGGTGGTCGTGCGCCCAGGCTTCGCGCCGTTCCGCATCAACGCGCACATGCTGAAACCGTAGGGACGTGTCCGGCTCGGCGGTTCCCCGACGGCGGCGCAGGATCGCCTGTACCCGTGCCACCAGTTCCCGTGGGCTGAATGGCTTGGTCAGGTAGTCATCTGCACCGATACGCAGTCCGGCGACCCGGTCGGCTTCCTCGCTGCGCGCCGTCAGCATCAGGATGTAGACATCGGACTCCTGGCGCAGGCGGGCCGCAACCTCCATGCCATCCATGCCGGGCAGCATCAGATCGAGAATAATCAGGTCGGGCTGGTGCTGCTGCGCCAGCGTCAGCGCTTCGGGGCCATTATCCGCACAGACGACCTGAAAGCCCTCGTGCTCCAGATAGGCGCGAGTGACGTTGCGAATGCTGGCCTCATCATCAACAATAAGTACAGTTCCCGGTGACACGGTCGTAACTCCTGTCGGCTGGTCTGATTGCTATCATGTGACAGGACTTACGCGGTGGGCGTGCAAACGGACCGTTTGCTCGCGATAACGGCGTATTTCGCCTGCGGCAGCATGGTACTGTTTTGTCTTTTTCCGGAACATGTGGCTCTCTGAGCCACATGTTCCGGAAAAAGAATGTCCCATTCCACCCTGCCGGAGGCGCATCGGGCCGGTTGTCCCGGCAGATGCCTGGGTTTGGAACCGACCGCGTAACTCCTGTCATGTGACACGCGTTACGCGGTGGGCATTCAAATCAGACATTTGCCTGGATGAACGGCCCGATTCGCCTGTGGCAGCGTGGTACGTGATCTGTCTTTTTCATAAAAAATTTGCACTCTGTGCAAATTTTTTATGAAAAAGAATGAAATTTTCCGCCCTGCCGGAGGCGAAATACGCTTCTGGGTCAGTGCCCACATAACGCGTGTCATGTGAAATATAGCACAGGTTGCGGGTTGTGGCAGATGGGGGTGGGATGCTATACACTACGTCGGCATTCCGTCAATTTGTTGATTTTCTATTGACAAAAGCTGTGCAATGCGTTTATAATATGTACAGATATGAGATCAACTGCTCATAAGTTCTGGAGCCGGATAGTAGCGTGGGGAATGTGTGTATGATCAACTATGTGACTGAGCCGGTGGTCAAGGTCCAGCAGCTTACGAAGGTTTTTCAGGCCGGTGGTCGGGAGCGTGTCGCGCTGAACGATGTTTCCCTGACGATTCATCGGGGCGAGATGGTCGCCTTTATGGGGCCGGCCGGCAGCGGCAAGAGCACGCTGCTCAATATTCTGGGGCTGCTGGATGTACCATCGGCGGGTCACTACTGGTTTGATGGGCAGGATATGTCCGCGCTGACCCGGGTTGAGCAGGCGCAGATCCGCCATGCACACGTTGGGGTCTACTCCCGGCAGTTTCGCTTGCTGCCGCGCCTCTCGCTGCTCCGGAATGTAGCGCTGCCGCTGGCCTTCGGGCGCATGTCCGAGCAGGAGCGCATGGAGCGGGCATACGTGGCACTGGAGCGGGTTGGCCTGGAAGATTTTGCCCATGCCCGGCCATCAATCCTCACTCCGCTGCAGCAGCAGTGGGCGGCCCTGGCCCGCGCCCTGGTCAACAACCCGACGATGCTGCTGGTTGATGAGCCGTCGGCCCTGGATGATCCGGAGATGCGTGCCGAGATGCTAAACCTGTTTCGGGCGCTGAACCATGAGCAGGGGTTGACGATTGTTGCGGTTACGAATAATCCCACTGTTGCGCAGCAGATGGATCGAGTGATTGGCCTGCGTGACGGCCAACTTGATTCCGATGTGCTCGCGGGTGCCGTGCTGGGGCAGGTGCTGCAACTCCCGTCCGGTCGCGCCCGGATCTGGTATAACTGATACGCCGCATACGGTAGGCGTTCACGTTGAAGATCTGCCGAATGTTACAAAGGCTTCGCTAACAGCGAAGCCTTTAGCTTTGGAAGAGACGCGTGCTGTTTCTGCAAAGTGGACAGGTACGCTGCTACTGGTCTGTCTCGTGTAGCGGCAGCGAGAAGGTAACCGTCGTCCCCACGTCTTCTTCGCTGGTCACGCTAATCGCGCCCCCATGCTGCTCAATGATCTGCCGGGTGCTTGCCAGGCCCAGCCCTGTCCCGGAAAATGCCTTAACGACATTACTGCCGCGCTGGAAGGGCTGAAAGAGCCGGGGCAGATCTTTGCCGGGAATGCCAATGCCCTGATCGCGCACCATTACAACCGCGCGGTTTGTGCCCTGCTCGTCTTCCCGGCTTACGGTGATAAACACGCTGCTCCCTCGCGGACTATACTTAATCGCATTTGACAACAGATTTGACAGCACCCGTTCCAGGCGGACAGCATCGCCGGGACAGGTGAGACTCGTCGGCGTGATCTGCATCTCGATGGAATGCTGCTCACTCAGTTGCCGGCTATCATCAACCACCTGCCGTATCAGGGCAATCAAGTCAACCGGTTCCCAGGTGAGCGTCAGCGGTTGACCTACCTGGAGCGATGCCAGATCCAGCAGTTCTTGCGCTTGCCGGATCATGCGCATGGTGGCAGTTTCGATATTCTTCAGGCCACGCATAATCCGTTCCGAGTCGGCGATGTCTTGCACACTAAGCCGCCGCTGCAGTAACTGGGTATACCCGCGGATCGTTGACAGGGGCGATTTGAGATCATGCGAGATCAGCCGGAACATATGATCACGGACGCGCACCGCATCTTCGGCCTCGGCGCGCGCCTGTTGTTCAGCCGCATACAACTGGGCATTATCGAGTGCCAGAGCCGCGCGCCGCGCCAGTTCCTCGGCAATTGCCAGGGTATGCTGGTCGTAGCGTTGCCGCGCTCCGGTGGTAAACATACTGAGAACCCCGACCGGCTTCCCCCGAACCATCAGCGGAACGCCAACGTAGGAAGTGATATGCAGATCGCGCAGATACGCTCGATGTTCCGTATCGTGGGCAATCGCCTGCAGATCGGTGTCTTCAATCCCTTCCCGAAGCAGCGGTTGTTGGTGGCACAGAACCTGCGCAACCAGCCGGCTACTGCTGGAGTCAATTGCATAAGGCTCCGTCCAGCGGTATTCTAGGCCAGTTGCGGCAATATCCGCACTAATGGCAGTTGTCGGGATAAGCCTGCCGTTATCGTCGAGAGTATCAATGCTGCATATGTCGGCGATATTGGAGACAATCAGACGGGCCAGGCTGCGCAGGCGCTCGTCCGGATCGAGCGAACGAGTTAACGGCTCACTGGCATCGGCCAGCAGGCGCTCGATATTCATTGCCTGGCGGTAAATCGTGATATCGGTGGCCGCGCCGATAATCCCGCTGATGTTGCCGTCGGGAGCAAACTGCGGCTCGATCTTCAGGTCGTAACAGCGTGTCTGTCCATTCAGGTTGAGCGCAACCTCCTCGCGCATGCTCACTCCGGTTTCCACCACCTGTCGCTTTATGGCTGTGAGCGGTGTGGCTTCCTCCGGTGGAATCAGGTCATCATCGGTCTTACCCAGAAAGTCTTGCTCCAAGGAGTACCAGGTGGGGTTGTGGATCGCAGTGTAGCGCAGGTCACGATCCTGGGCAAAAACGACCACGGCCGAGTCCTGCAGCACCAGGCGAAAGCGGGCCTCACTCCGGCGCAGGGCTTCCTCGGTGCGCTGCCGCTCGGTAATCTCGTCCTGTAGGGTATGATTTGCTGCGTCCAGTTCGGCGGTTCGCTCCGCCACGCGCTGTTCCAGGTGCGCATGGGCTGCACGCAGCGCTTCCTCTGCCGCTACCTGCTCACTCATATCAATAATGGTCGTCCGGTAGCCGGCAGTTCGGCCATGCTGAACAATGACCGAACTCTCGATGCGGGCGTGGAAGAAACTGTTGCCCCGGCGCAGACGCAGGCGATCCATTTGCAGTGCCTGGCTTTCGGTCAGTCGCCGGCGATGGAAGTAATAGGTATCCTGGTCTTCCGGCAGGATGAAATGGGTGACTGGCTGTTGGAGGAGCGCACTGCGCTCAACACCGAGCAGCGTTGCCGCCGTCAGGTTAGCCTCGACAATCTGCTCATTGACAATTGTGAGATAGCCCACCGGCGCAAAATCATAGAGATCAATATAGGCATCGCGGGAGACTTTGATCTCTTCCTGGGCCTGGCGCAGTTCCTCATTCTGGATTGAGAGTTCCACCTGATGCACCCGCAATTCCTGGATCAGGCGCTGCACATCCTCGACGGATATGTCTTCCAGATTGATGGTTTCGCCCTGGAGGACGGCTTCGGCGCGCTGCCGCAAGGTTGCAGTGCCGGGTGTACCTTCGGCCTGGTCTCCCTGATTGTTTGATCTGCACATAAATTCCTCGCAATTGTGGAATGTTATAGAAACCCAGAACAAAGCTCTCTAGAACAAAACCTACTGGTGTACCGCTATCCAATGATTATGCTTTGTCCTGGGTTTATTCTTGTTATAGCAACCACTTTAGGATTGCTATATATCTCTACTACTATTGTAATATATCTGGTGATTGTGTGCAGTAATTATCGCGTGCGCCGCAACCGCAAGGCTGCTGCCAGAACATATGTAATATGCTTGAGCAGCATTTTTTCGGTCGCGTCGAATGCATCTGCCGCGGCGGCATAAACCACCAGGACGCTATGCGCTTGTTCCGGGACCGGCAGCGGCAGCGCGGCGGCGGCAGTATATCCGGCGGCGGCAGCAGTCGCGTACCAGTCGGCGCGTTCCGGGTCGGCCGGGATGTTCTGAATAATGGTCGTTTCCCCGGATTGTAATGCGGTGCGGGCCGGCGCCAACTCCGGCCCGGTTGCACTCCAGTCCGTTGCTTCCTGCGTGGCAGGCGCATAAGCGACCGGCTCCGGGTGATCCGGGTTATCCGGCGCGGCGCGGCCAATCCAGGCCAGGGAATAATCTCCAGGGTCCACCAGCAACCGGCAAAAGGCCGTCAGCAGGCGCTGCGTATTCTCGGTTGCCGCTACCTGATCATACCATGCATCCAGGGCTGCCGGCAGATGCTGCTGCCGCTCTACGCGGGCTTGCGCTTGCCGCAGTTGCGTGATTGACCGGGCAATGCCCAGGATGCGGTAGACCTGCCCCTGTTCATCCTTGAGCGGTTCCAGCCGCACATGCCACCAGGTGGTCTGGTTGCCGGTGTGCGCTACCTGTTCATACTCGACCACCGCGCCGGTTTCGCGGCACTGCCGGTAGTTTTTGCGAGCCCGGGCCGCCGCTTCCGCATTCAGCGTATCGCTCAGGTCTTCCGGCCGCTTGCCCCGGAGCGTCTCGGTCGTGTAGCCGATGATCTGGGCACTGGCCGGGTTATTACTCTCGTAGATAAAATCGCCCGTATCGGTTACTTCGACAACAAAAATCGGAATATCAATGCCCGTATAGATCCCGCGCAGAAAACGCTCACTGGCGCGGAGATCGGCTTCTACCTGTTTGCGGCTGGTGATATCATCACCAATAAACAACACCTGCGTGACTGCGCCGGTTTTATCATAAATTGGCGAGCCGGCCGGCCAGAGCCAGTAGACTTCACCGTTCTGCCGGCGACTACCCAGCTCACCGCGCCACTCCTCGTCCGTGGCAATTCGTTGCCGGATCTGATCAAACGACACATCGGGGTTCTGTTCGGTCATGAGAGCCCGCATGTTTTGCCCCAGGATGTTCTCAGCCGACTGTCACCAGTTCTTCGTTGACCGATTGCAGTTCTTCTTTGGAGGTCTCAAGTTCTTCGTTAGTTGACTGCAATTCCTCGTTGGTGGATTGTAACTCCTCGTTCGAGGATTTTACTTCTTCATTTGATGCCTGTAACTCCTCAATCGTCGTTTTCAGGTACGCTCGGGTCGAGTCTAACTCCTGCTGCAAGGCCGTGAGGCGCTGATCTTTTTCCTCAGGCGTGATATCCGGTTGCTCCAGTTGCTCGGCGGGTGGTTCGGTTGGTTGAAGCTGGGCGACATCCTCAAATATCACCATGATCATATCCTGCGATACATGGCGCACGCGCAGGTTCACCACCTGAACATCGCCGTCGGTGGTAATGCGGATGCCTTCGCGGTAGATTTCCGCAGTTCCGGTCTGCACTTCGCGGATGAGCGTAGGCAGCACAAACCGCAAGCCTTCGCGCGCCATGCGCAAGAGGTTGAAACTGGCCTCGCCGGCCGCCGGGTCCAGATATTTGCCGGTGCGACCATACACATAGAGAATATCACCCTCGGGGTTGATTAGCACGCAGGCGGGAGCATAGGTTTCATTGTACTACGTTTGCAAGATAGTGTGTAGTAACGCTGAGTGTGGTGCCGGATGGCATCATTGTGGTGGATGCGCAGCAGCGCATTGTGGATATCAACCCGGCGCTATCTGGAAGAGTCGCCAGCGGGGGAACTGCAGCGCACCGCCCGACATGACTGCCCCGTCGGGGTTGTAATGCTGCATAATGGCACTCTACCAGGCCAGGGCAGCGGGACGGGATCGGGTTATCCGCGCCCCGCTGCCCGCCCAGGACGGAGTATATCCTGCCGACCGTTCCAGAAGCGTCTCGTTCTCTGCCGGACAAGATGCTTCACCCGATGCAGAAGCGTAGCAAGATGCAGGGAACAGGGACGAAAAACAATGAACTCATCCCTGTCACCTATCACCTATCACCTATCACCTATCACCTATCACCTGCCCTGACGCAAACTACCGGGAATCTCACGCGAACTACGCACAAACCAGCGGGGCACGTTGCGGTAGCGATCCTCGCGCCCGATCAGGATGCCGGCATTACTGAGGCGGTTCTGGTCGAGCGTATCAAAGCCAAACCCGCCGATCTGCGCATCCGCCGTGAAGTTGTAGAGTGGCTGGTAGAGAATAATGCCGGGTGCCAGATCGATCCAGCGCTGCTGGAAGGCCGCATAGTCGGCGTTGCGGGCCGCCAGTTCCAACTCGGTGCGCGCACTCACGAGCAGCGTATCGATCTCCTCATCACGCAACCCGGCATAGTTTAGTCCGTTGGCAGCCTGGCTGGAGTGCCACAACTCAAACACATCCGGGTCAGCACCCAGGCGCGCCCAGCTATGCAGTGCCATTACAAAATCGCGGTCGCGCAGCCGCCGGCGCAGGGTAGCGCTGTCCAGTTCCTCGATCTCAACCTGCACGCCGATATCTTGCCACTGGCGGGCAATTTCGGCGGCGGCGGCCAGGCGCTCAGGTGCACCGTCGGTGATCAGCGGCAGCACCAGCGGCTCCCCGTCGCGGGCGCGGATACCATCCGCTGCCGGGGTGTAGCCCAGCTCTTCCAGCGCCGCTTCTGCGGCAATCGGGTTGTAGGCATACCCCTGCACAGTTGCGTCATAGGCCCACCATCCCGGCAGAATGGGCGTATCAACGCGGACTGCCGTACCGCCCAGCACCTGCTCAATCAGCACATTCTTATCCAGGCCCAGGGACAACGCCTGGCGTAGCGCCTGGCTATCCAGTGGCGCATTGCGCAGATTAAACGTCAGCACGGTGTAGGCGTCCAGCGGCAGCGTTAGCCGCCTGATCGTCTGCGGCAGGGCAACCTGGCTCAAGTCGGGTTCGGCGGCCATGCCCAGCGCCTGCACTTCGCCTCGGTCGAGGGCCGAGAGCGCCGCCGGAGCGGTTTCGATAAAGCGCAGTTCAATCCGGTCAATTAGTGGTTGCTGCACAAAGTAGGCGCTGTTCAACGTCAGCAATGCCCGCTCACCGGTCAGCGCTTCAAGCTGGTAGGGGCCGGTGCCGATCAGTTGCCGGGCAAACGCCGAGTTGGACCACTCGCTGATCGGAATGTTGCTCAGCAGATGCGCGGGCAAGATCGGAACATTGGCCTTACTCAAAAAGGGCGCATAGGGCGCATTCAGCGTGCAGCGTACGGTATAGTCGTCCAGTCGGTCTACCAGCACATTGCGCCACAGGTTCGCCGGCGCCGGGTCGCCCGTAAAATCGGCGCTCTGGATCGCCTGCAGCGTAAACACCACATCGGCGGCGGTGAAGGGCGTGCCATCGTGCCAGGTGACATCGCGCCGCAGGTTGAAGGTGTAGACCTCCCCCGACGAATCGATCTGCCAGTCGGCGGCCAGGGCTGCTTCGGGCAGTCCATCGGAGCCGATGCGGGTCAGCCCATCGAACAGCAGCGCCCCCAGGTCGCGCCCGGCCGGGTCCACCAGGGGATCGTTCAGCAGCGGGATCGGCTGCGTTGGCGTGCCAATCACCGCTTCAACATAGGAGCCACCCGGCAGCGGGCTGGACACTGCTGCGTTGAGCAGGGCCATCCGGCCCAGCAGAATCACCACCAGCAGTGCGCTCAGGATGGCGATCACGATTTGCCAGCGAATACGACGTGCCATTGTAGCTCAACCTGACTAAAGAATCGGCAGACTGGCGATCAGGGCCAGCAGCAGAAAGAGTGCCGTGACCACAATGGTCATCTGGTGCAGCGTTTTCTCCAGGCCGCGCCGCGTGCGAGAGATCGAGCCGGAGTCCCGGTTCGCCATGCCCGGTGTGCGCGCCTGAACGACGACCAGGCCCATCAGCACAACGCTGAGAATGATCATTGCAAAGTAGATTGCAGTTTCCACAAGAACCTCCTTTTATTGCGTAGTCCGTATTATTGCGTAGTCCGTAGTTCGTATCCCGTAGTCGGTAATACAGAGAAGAGAGAACAAAGGAAGCCTGTTTGTTCTTTGTTCTCTGGTTCTCTGTTCTTTTGCGTAAATCCGAACAGGCATTGTACCACTATCACTGGCGATGAACAAAATCGGCGATGTAGGCGCGCGGGTTGAGCGGCGCGCCGGTTACGCGGGTCAGCAACTCGTTCCAGGGCAGGGTCGCTCCGCGTGCAAAGATCTCTTCCCGTAGGAACTCCCCGGCGGCGGGATTCTCCACCAGGGTCGCGCCGGTCTGCCGGCGGATTGTTTCCAGCAGTTGGCTGGCGGTTAACTCCCCCAGAATATAGTTGTGATAGTAGACCGGGCTGGTTGCCAGGTGGATCTTGGCGGCCCAATCGGGGGCGTCGCGTCCCTCGGGACGGGGGACGGCCTGAAACCGCGTGACATACTCCCACCAGCGCTGATCGAGATCAAGCTCCGGGAAGCGGTAGAGATCGCGCTCAAAGGAGACCATCACCAGCGCCCAGCGCACAAAGATCAGTTGCTTGCAGCTCTCGGCGGCCTGCACTGCGGCCGTCAGGCGCTGCACCTGCGCGCCGGTCAGCCCCCGCACGCGCTCTAGCCAGGCGGCATCACGCGCCAGGCGGCCCAGCATCATCGCGCCGGCCTCGGTGGTGCTGATGTGCGCCGGTCTTCGCAGCAGGAAGGGCAGATTGGCCCCCAGGTACTTGTCATAAATCGCATGGCCGAATTCGTGCAGGCAGGTCTCCATGTTTTTGACATCGGGCCGCAGGTTTGCCAGCACCCGCACATCATCGCTGAGCGGGTCGATATGCAGACAGAAGGCGTGCTGATTTTTGCCGGGGCGCTCATACAGATCGCTGCGGGCCAGGATATCGCGCACATCCAGCCCCAATGCATCACAGGTCGCCAGCGTGAGCGCCACAACATCCTGGTCGGCAAAGAGCGCATCCAGGTCTACCTCGCCGGTGTGCGGCGCTTTCTGGAAGAAGGGATCGCTGTAGTGCCAGGGACGTAACTCCTCCGGCTTCAGGCCGAAGCGCTCCGCCAGAACCGCGTCAATTGCGGCTTTGCGCTCCAGGAAGGGCGCACGAGTCTGCTGCTCCAGCGTCTCCAGTAGCGCAAACAGTTCCTGTTCGTCAATCTCCTGGAGCGCCAGTGCCATGGCGTAGTAGTCGGACCAGCCCTGCGCCTGCGCTGCGGCATTGCGGAGCGCCGCCAGTTCGCGGATTTTGGGGGCGGCCTGCGCGCCAATCTGCTTGCCGGCTTCCCAGGCGGCCTGGCGCCGCGCGGAATCGCGCTCGGTGCGCAGGATCTGGACGATATCGTTATCCGTCAACGGCTGCCCCTCCAGCGTGGCCCGGAAGGTGGAAAAGAGGCGGTAGAGTTCGGTTTCGAGCGCGGCGATGCGGCTGATCTGCGCCGGACTGCGCTGCTGGTGAGCATACTGCTGGTAAGCCAGAGTCAGCCGACGGCGCAGGTGTTCATCGCGGCTCTCGTCCCGCCGGGCGTAGAGGGCGCATATCCGTTCCCAGTCGTCGGGTTGGTTCAAGTGGGTCATCAGCCGACTGCTCAGCCGCGCAACCTCATCGGCATAGCGCGCCTCGCCCGTGGTCGCCAGGTTCCAGTGGGACAGATTGCGCTCACGTAGCAGCGCCTGCAGCGGGGACACACATGCATCCAGAAATGCATGAACTTCATGTTCGATTGACATAGTTTATCATCCATTGACCATAATACCTAACCTCATTCGGGGGCATTGTACTACGAAGTGGGCTTTGCTCACCAGTGACGCATGGTGTACAATAGCCAGGCTGTCTGGATGCGTTATGCGCCGGAACAGGTCAGTCGATCCGATTTGAGGAAGTATATGGCTCTGCGTGCATTAAATGTTGTTCTCAATCGTGGCAAGATGCAGCAGCAGCTCCCCCCGCAGGTTGCACAGGACTACCTGGGCGGGCGGGGAGCGATTGCATGGCTTCTCTTCCACCGTCTCCCACCCGATACGTCCCCGCGTGCCGCTGAGAATCTGCTGGTGTTTGCGGCCGGGCCGCTGGCGGGCACATCTGCATCAATCGCCGACGGCTTTGTGGTTGGAACTCGCTCACCGCTAACCGGCGGCATCGGCTATAGCTGGTCGCCGGGCAAGTGGGGCGGAGCCCTCCGCCGTGCCGGTTATGATCTGTTGATCCTCAACGGGCGCGCGCCGGACTGGTGTTATCTGCAAATTGATCACGAGCGGGTGTTGCTGCGTCCGGCGACACATCTGCTGGGGCGCGATACCCAGGCGACCGTTGCCGCGCTGCGCCAGGAACTGGGCGATGAGTATACGATGGTCTGCATCGGCCCGGCGGCGGAGGCGGGCGTGGCCTACAGCAGTATCGTGGCCGAGGGGCGCTACATTGCCGAACCGGCCGGGACAGGCACGGTGATGGCGGATAAGCGCGTCAAGGCGATTGCCGTACGTGGCGTTACACCGGTCAAGGTTCCGGATGAGCGCAAGCTCAACGCGGCGATCGACATCATCACCCGGCGGGTGGAGCGTAGCGCGCTGGCACAGAGTGTCGCCCGGTTGGGCAACCTGCACTATTTTCCCCAGGCGGTCGAGTGGGGCGCGCTGACCGGGCACAACGGGAAGCAGGGCAACCTGGATACAGCCTTTCGGGATCTTCCCGCCGCCCTGAGCCGGCAAGGTGAGTCGGAAAACCGCACCTTCCTGGGAATACCCGCGCTGGCCCCGGACAATCAGGCGGACCGGCCCGCGCCGCTGCCGGAACTGGAAGCCGTGGCCGGGTTTGGTGCGCGCTGTGGCATCAGCAACCCGAATAGCCTGATCGCCATCGCGGATCTCTGCCTGCGCCTGGGGCTTGATCCGGCCGCAACCAGCGCCGCAATTGCTTTTACGATGGAGAGCCGGGAGACCGGGCTCAACCGGTCGGGGTCGCTGTCCTGGGGCGATGAAGAAGCGGTAGTGGCGGCTATTACCCGCCTGGGCGAGCATCAGGAGAAGCGCGATATGCTCTCGCTGGGGGTAGGCGAGATGCAGGAGATCTTCTATGGTAGTGCCGATTTTGCTCCCCAGGTCAAGGGGTTGGCGATGCCTGCCCTCGACCCGCGCGCGCTGAACGGCATAGCGCTGGCAATGGCGACCGCGCCGATCGGCGGGGATTACCGCTATGCCATGATCTTTGATGAGTTGCTCCCGGAGCCGCCCGCCTGGCTGCCCGATGAAGCGGGAAACCCGCAGGCGGTCAAGGGCAAGGCGGTACGTCTGATCTGGCATGAGCGCTTCGCGGCGGTGCTGGATGCCACCGGGATCTGTCGCCGCCTGGGGTTGCTGGCCTACCAGGTAACGCCGGTTGAGCAGTTGGCGCTTATCAGCGCGCTGACCGGGCAGACGCTGAACGGAGTGGGATTGGCCCGCCTGGGTGAGCGCATTATCACGCTGGAACGCCTGTTTGCCCTGCAGTATTGCGACGACGGCGCCCGGGATGAACTGCCTGCGCGCTGGCGCGAGACACCGCTGAACGAGGGCCGCGCGGCGGGGCATCTGCCCGCCCTGAATGAACTGCTGCGCGAGTATTACCGCCGCCACGGATGGGATCGCACGGGCATACCTTCATCCGAGCGCCTGACGGAACTGGGGCTTAATCCGTAAATCCGTAGTGTATTGCGTATTGCGTATTCGGTCTAACTTGCACAGTACGCAGTACGCAATATACAAACGTATGTTGCCATTTACCCTTATCGCTGTTGTTGCTGCCGCCGTACCAACCATCCTCTACACCCTGATCATCTGGTGGCTGGATCGCTACGAGAAGGAGCCGCTGCACCTGCTCGTGGCGACTTTCGTGTGGGGATCGCTGCCGGCGATTCTTCTGGCAATCTTCTTTGAGATTCTCTTGGAAGCGCCGACTGCACAATCGCCCCTTGGCCCGGCCGCCGTCACCTGGGCCTTAGCCCCCCTGGTTGAGGAGCCGGTCAAGGCGCTGGCCCTGATTGCCCTCTTTCTGTTTGCCCGGCGTGAGTTTGACGGCATCCTCGATGGGATTGTTTATGGCGCGCTGATCGGCTTTGGCTTCGCCATGACCGAGAACCTGCTTTTCTTCCTGAATGACCCCACCGATCTAAACGGGCAGTTCTGGTTGCGCAGTGTTGTTTTTGGCTTTAACCATGCCCTCTTCACCAGCATCGTCGGGTTGGCGCTGGGGGCGGTGCGTTATGCGCCACAGCGCTGGCTGGGCTATGTGGCCCTGAGCGCCGGCATGGTTCTGGCGATCCTGCTGCACGGGTTACACAATATTGCGGTAAACTATCAACTGCTGGGGATGGCTTTTGCCTGGGTGGTGCAGTGGTCGGGGGTGCTGACGCTGCTGGCGATTACCGGGTTGGCCTGGAACCACGAGCATACCTGGATCGAGCAGGAGTTGGGCGAGGAGATTACCCTGGGCACGATCAGTGCAACCGACTATGCCGAGGTGCTTTTTGCCTTCCGCCGGACGCGTGCGCACCTGGGTGTGCTGGCGCAGCATGGCTTGCTCCGCTACGTGCGGGTACGGCGGTTACATCATCTGATGATTGAACTGGCCTTCTGCAAGTATCAACTGCGCGTGGGCGACCGCTTTCAGCACCACGATGAGCGTGAGCGTCTGCGCCGTGCGATTATCGTGCTACGTACCGACCTGAGCGGTGCCGGCGAGCTGCCGGGCCAGGCGGAGTGCATGGCCTGGACCGAAGGCACCCGGAAGAGTGAATAGCCGGAATGTAGGCAGAGTCGTTCCGCACGGCATGCCGCGATGAAAAAGATACAAAGTACCATGCGGTTTGGGTAGGGACGCGATTATGCGCGTCCGCCATGCTGCTGCGAGCGAAATCGGCTTTTGGGTCCGGCACATGGCCGGAACAGACGGTACCGCGTACGTTCTGTGAATAACATGCGTTACGCGGTGGGCGTATGAGCCAGGCGTTTGACCAGATGAACGGCAGACTCGCCTATGATAGCATTGTACGTGATCCGGCTTTTTTACAAAACATTTGCACGTTGTGCAAATGTTTTGTGAAAAAGTATGGAATCTTCCGCCCTGCCGGAGGCGAATCGGCCGTTCATCTCCAGATGAACACTTGATTTGGAACCGACCGCGTAACTTGTGTGAATAACAGGACTTACGCGGTGTGCGTTCAAACGGACCGTTTGCTCGCGATAACGGCGTATTTCCCCTGCGGCAGCATGGTACTGTTTTGTCTTTTTCCGGAACATGTGGCACTCCGAGCCACATGTTCCGGAAAAAGAATGTCCCATTCCACCCTGCCGGAGGCGAATCGGCCGTTCATCCAGATGAACACCTGATTTGGAACCGACCGCGTAACTTGTGTGAATAATACCAACCACCAAAGGAAGGGATTGTGAGCAATCTTGTGCGCACCGGGGTGATCGGTGTGGGCTGGGGTCGGATGCATGTTGAGGCTTACCATGCCTGCCCGGATACCGTGCCGGTGGCGATCTGCGATGCTAACCCCGATCTCCTGGCCGAACGCCGGCACCAGTATGGGATCACGCGTGGCTACAGCGACTACCGCGAATTGCTGGAGCAACCCGACATTGACGCGGTCAGTGTTGCGCTGCCGAATGATCTGCATGTGCCGGTGGCAATCGCGGCGCTGCAGGCGGGCAAGCATGTGTTGTGTGAGAAGCCGCCGGCAATCACGGGCGACGCGACGGCGGAGATCGTGGCGGCGGCCCGGGAGTATCGCCGCAAGCTGATGGTCTGTTTTAACTACCGCTACCGCCCCGATGCGCAGTGGTTAAAACAACTGCTGGATGAGGGGCGCTTTGGGAGGTTGTATGCCGTCAAAACCGGCTGGCTGCGCAACACCGGCATTCCCAACCTGGGAAGCTGGTTTACCTGCAAAGCGCAGAGCGGTGGCGGTCCCCTGATCGATCTAGGGGTGCATATGCTGGATCTGGCACTCTGGTTGCTGGGCTACCCGGCGGTGCAAACCGTCAGCGCCGTCTCCTTCGCCGAGTTTGGCCCCCACGGGCGCAAAATCTATGTCCGACGCTCGCAGGCGGCCGACCCGCGTACGCAGCCGAACGCGCCGCGCTCATTCGATGTGGAAGATATGCTGATGGCGCTAATCCGCTTCGCCGATGGGCGCGCGCTGCAACTGGAGGTCAACTGGGCCACACACACCAGTGCCGGGCGCGACGACTACTTTCTCACGCTCTACGGCACTGAGGCGGGAGCGGATCTCTATGTCGCCAACTATGCCACTACCGATACCGTTACTTTCCACAGCGACCCGGGCGGCGTGATGAGCAGCACCCGCCCCGTCTTCCGCCGGCAGAACCGCATCTCCCTGCCCTCCGGCCATGACGCCCTGGTTGATCACTTTGCCCGCTGCATCCTGGACGATCTGGAGCCTTCCCCCAGTGGCGACGAAGAGGTGGCGCTGATGCGCCTGGTCGATGCGATCTATGCATCGGCCCAATCCGGCCGTGAAGTTGTGGTGGAGAGAACAAAGCAGTAGAGAACAAAGAACAACGAGACGCGTAGTGCCGCCGTATCAACATTGAGCAATAAGCCTGGCTATGACGTGCGGGAGCATGGGTGTAACGAAACATCCTTTTCAGGAAAATGTGGCACAACGTGCCACATTTTCCTGAAAAGGTTAAGAAAGTACCATGCTGCCGCAGGCGATTCTGCCTTCCGTTTGATCAAACGCCCGGTTTGAATGCTCATCGCATACATTGGGTTAATAACAAATCCGAGCGAGGGTAACAAAAGCAAAAAGATGATGCTAAACACAACTCCACCGGCACGCCTGGTCATCAAAGTTGGTACCAGCGTTTTGACTGCGGGCACGGACCGGCTGAACCGCCCGTTTATGGTAGACCTGGCGCGACAGGTGGCGCTGCTGCGCGCCGCCGGCACGCAGATCCTGCTGGTCTCCTCGGGCGCGATTGCCGCCGGGTGGGAGCGCCTGAATTTTCCCCCGCGTCAGAAGCGCAAGGATGCCTACCTGTCCTTCAAGCAGACGCTGGCCGCCGTCGGGCAGAGTCGCCTGATGCACCAGTATGAGCAACTGTTCGACATCTACGGCCTGAACGTGGCGCAGGCGCTGCTGACCCGCGATGATCTGCGCGACCGGCGGCGCTATCTGAATGCACGTAATACGCTGCTCAACTGCCTGGAGCAGGGTATTGTGCCGATTATCAACGAAAATGATGCCGTTGTCACCCACGAGATCCGCGTGGGCGATAATGACATGCTCTCGGCGCTGGTTGCCAATGTGGTAGACGCCAATCTGCTGATTATTCTCACTGACATTGCCGGGCTCTACAATGCCGATCCCCGGCATGATCCGGCGGCGGCACTGATCGAAACCGTCGAGGAGATTACCGATCAGATCCTGGAGATTGCCGGCGGCAGCGGCACCCACCGGGGCACCGGCGGCATGCTCACCAAAGTACAGGCGGCCGACCTGGCTACCCGCTCCGGGACGGCGGTGGTGGTCACCAGTGGCAGTATTCCCGATGTGGTCCTGCGGGTGGTGCAGGGGGAACGTATGGGTACCTACTTCCCGACCTACGTCACTCATCTGGAGTCGCGCAAGCGCTGGCTGCTGGCGGAAACCGTGCGCCACAGCCGGGTGGTCATCGACGCGGGCGCGGTGCAGGCGCTGCTGCAGCAGGGCAAGAGCCTGCTGCCCGCCGGGGTAGTGACGGTCGAGGGCAGCTTCGACCGGGGGCAGACCATCCGGATTTACACTCAGGCGGGGCGCGAGATTGCCCGCGGCCTGACGCACTACCGCGCCGCCGAGCTTGATCTGATCAAGGGATTGCGCTCCCCGCAGATTAGTGAGGTACTGGGCTATGACTATGGCCCGGAGGTGGTGCATCGGGATGATATGGTGCTGATCCATCCTGATTATGGCGGGGGGGCGCCGGCATAACATTCCTGCAAATGACACGACTTACGTGGCACCGCGTAGATCTTGTGCCGGCGTGTGCCGTCGCCATAAAACCGCTCGGCAATGCTCCAGAGCGTATCCCCGGCTTGGGTGACATACTCCACCCCGCTTGCCGGCTCATCCGGTTGCGGCGGCGAAGGCGGCACCTCTGGCGTGCCCCCGGCGGCGGGGATGTCCACATTGGCGATGGTATCGGCAATGACGCGGGTCGTGGCTGCCTCGACAAAGCCGCGCCCATCGATCAGCCAGGCCACGGTCAAATACCATGTGCGCAGCATCCTGAATAAACTGGGCGCGGCCAGCCGTACTGAGGCTGTCAGCCTGGCCTGGCAGTATGATCTGATCGCCTGACGTGATGGGGTAGATGGTTGTTCCCACGCGTCACACGGTTGCGCTGTCGGTATCGGCGGCCGCCTCGGGTGTATCAACCTGGCGTTTATGCGCCAGAATCACCCGGCAGATCTGCTCTTTCCGCTCCTCGGCCTCCTGTGCGAGCTGGCGGAAGCGCCGCTCACCCCGACTATCTTTACCATTGCGAGCCTCCTGCGCCGGCCGGTCTGCAAAAAAAGCCCGCTCCTCCAGAGAGCGCACCGCCGCATCGAGGGCGCGATCCAGCATATCGCCCTGGTTTACAAGCAGACTCTGGGGGGAATAGGCGTGACCAATCTGGCAGCGAAAGCGCAGGAGATCGCCATCGTAAAACTCTGTGAGCATACCACCACATTCGGGGCATGAGAAAGGGGATGCCGGGCCGAATGTATCTGTCTGTTGTAGCGCCTCCAGATCCATCCCCGCCATACGCACCTCCAGATCATCACGTTCGGTCATCGGCATACCTCTTTCTTCAACTACGGGTGTGTCGGCAAGACGGGATAATTCTGCTGCGATTTCCCCCAGCGAGAGAACCGCATCAACGTTGACATACCGGCAGGCACTCCGGGGCATATCCGGGTAAAGTGCCTCCTCCGGGTTCTGGACAATCGCCGTCCCACCGTGTCGCTTGACGGCCAGAAGCCCGAGGGTTATCTATAGCATGATCTGTGCCATATACCGATACATCCCAGCGAAACCGATCTTCCTGCCACTGGTGATAGAACCGGGTAAGCACTGCGTTAACGTGCATATTTGCCTGTTGCACCTCAGCGCGCACCTGCGCCGTTGGGAAAGCGTAACGCCACACATCCGCTCCTGCATGGCAGTCATAACGGCGCATAGACATCGATGGGCCAGAAATAGAAACAAATAGCTCCTCGTTGGGAGCCGCACAGATGAACTCATACTCGCTATCCTGATACGCCACTGGTTGTAAAAGATGCAGCATGAGTTGCTGTAGCTCAGTTGAACCTACGACTCCAACTCCTCTTGCAACTGCCGAATATGGCGTTCGGCCTCGCCGCGCCAGTAAAGATCGCCTCCCAGTTCAACATAGCGCTGCAGGTCGGCCAGGGCTGCCTCCGGCGCACCGTTGAAGCGGTGGAACAGGCCTCGCTGCAGGTAAGGCGCGGGCCACTCAGGCCGCAACTCCAGCGCCCGGCTCAGGTCGGCGACGGCAGCGGGATATTCGCCCAGTTCACGCCCGCGGATCAGACCGCTCTGGTAGTAGGCCGGGGCAAAGTCCGGCCATAATCGGGCAGCGCGGGCAAACGAGGCGACGCCATGCCGGTAGAAGCTGCGCTCCGCCGTGCGGTTGCCCCGGTAGCAGAGGCTCTGCCCCCAGACATACCACCAGCGCGCCAGCAAGCGCCGCCACCAGGTCGGTTCAGGTGAACTGTTCATGTCTGTATCCCGTAGTCTGAAGTCCGTAGTCTGAAGTCCGTAGTCTGAAGTCTGAAGTCTGAAGTCCGTAGTCCGTAGTCTGTTGCCTCGATCTCTGCCCGGTATTATAGCCGATTTCCCGGCACGGTTCAGGAGCGAACAACCACGCTCCCCGTGGATTCGCACGCAACCAGCGTTGTTCACTGTTCACTGTTCACTGTTCACTAAAAATATTAGCCTGCTGCGTGACACGACACAGGTGCGTGCTATAATACGCAGCATTGGACATAATCGGAGGGGAAGTTTTCATGCGACATGTGCGGGCCTTAATGTTGAGCGTGGCGATGATTGCGCTAATGCTCTCGTGTGGTGGATATATTATTCTGCGCGAATTGCGCACCCCGGCCAGCGTCAGCGATACGCCGGTCGAAATTGAGATTGCGCCGGGCGACTCAGCCGGCCGAATTGCAACCAGGTTGCGCACCAATGGCCTGATCCGGCAGCCGATATTCTTTACGGCACTGGTGCGCTACAAAGATCTTGATCAGAATTTGCAGGCGGGACGCTATATGCTGCGGCCCAATATGACCGTCAGCGATATCCTGATTGCCTTGCAAAATAACCGGGTGGACGAGGTCTCGGTCACGATCCCGGAGGGGCTGCGGATCGAGGAGGTTGCGGGGTTGGTTGCGGCCGCCGATCTGGAACTGGTTGACGAGGAGAGTTTTCTCGCGACCGCCCGCAATGGTGCCGTATTTAAGGATGACTATTTTCTGCTCAGTAGCCTGCCGGACGATGCCTCGCTCGAAGGCTATCTCTTCCCGGATACCTACCGGATTGCTTCTACGGCAACGGTGACAGAGGTAGTCGAGTTGATGCTGGATCGCTTTGATGAGCAGTACAACAGTATTGAGCGTGATATTCGTGTGCCGGATGTTACCGTTCACGAGATTGTGACGATGGCCTCGATTATCCAGCGCGAAGCGGCCCTGGTCGAAGAGATGCCCCAGATCGCTGCGGTCTTCTGGAACCGGCTCGAACCGGAAAATGCCGGTGAAACCGGGGGCGGCAAGCTCCAGGCGGATCCGACGGTGCAGTATGCGCTGGGGTATAGCGTGGCCGAGGAGACCTGGTGGCGCAAAGATCTGACGGTGGCGGATCTGCAGATTGATCATCCCTACAACACCCGCGAGCGCACCGGTCTGCCGCCCGGTCCCATCAGCAATCCGGGGTTGGCGGCGCTGACGGCGGCGGCGCAACCCGACGAGAGCGCCGAGTATCTCTACTTTGTGGCAAGCTGCGCAAAGGATGGTTCACACAACTTTGCCGCAACCTTTGAGGAGTTCCAGCGGTACCAGTCCGATTTTCAAGCCTGCCAGTAGCTATTTTACCCGGTCGTCCGTCATTTGTACGGACTACGGACTACAAAGCATGACCCAACGAATTGTTCTTCTGGGCGACCCGGTGGCCCACAGCCGGTCGCCCGTTTTTCAGAATGCGGCATTGACCCACCTGGGAATTGATGCCCGGTATGCGGCGTGGCATACCCCCGCCGCTGAACTGCCGGCACGCGTGGCAGCACTGCGGGAGCCGGCAGTGGTCGGCGCAAATGTTACGCTGCCGCACAAAACCGCAATCATTCCGCTGCTTGACGACATCGAAGCGGAGGCCGCCCAGATTGGCGCGGTGAACACGATCTACAAGCGGCCCGATGGCACGCTGGTCGGAACCAATACCGATGCTCCCGCGCTGCTGGAAGCGCTACGCGAGGAGGGCGGCTTTACCCCGGAGGGCCGGCATGTGGTAATGCTGGGGGCCAGTGGCGCGGCCCGCGCGGCCGCCTATGCGCTGATCAACGCAGGTGTGGCGCGGCTGGTGGTGGCAAACCGCACACTCGAGCGGGCTGAGGAACTGCTGGGCGATATCCTGGCCTACTACTGGGAAGCGGCCGACACAGCGGGCCTGGAATCCACCCCGCATTCATTCCCTGATGGTCGCCTGCCGGTTGCCTGGCGCTATCCGCCGCCGCGCCTGATTGCGCTGGCGCTGGATGATCTCGATCTGGCGGATTACCTGGCCGACAGTGCGCTGCTACTGAATGCGACTTCACTCGGCTGGCATGCCGACGAGACGCCGCTGCCCGACCCGCCGCTGCCCCCCGGCATGCTGGTCTACGATATGGTCTACCGTTCGACGCGGTTGCTCCAGGATGCGGCAGACCGGGGCGCACACCCGCTGGATGGGATGGGGATGCTGCTGCGACAGGGCGCGCTGGCCTTTACCCGCTGGACGGGGCAACCCGCGCCGTTGGAGATAATGCGGGCGGCACTCCGTGCGGCGTGAGTTGGTGCGCTGTTCGTAATGCTCATAGCGTAGTATTGTGGCAGGACGAACGATAGGCTACCGCTTACGGACTACGGATGGATCTTATGATTACCACTCTCATCTTCATCACCGGACTGCTGCTGGGCTTCCTGCTCAACGTCATTGTTATTCGCCTGCCGCGTGAGAAGCGGCTGCTGGGCCGGCCGCGTTGCACCCGCACGGGCGAACCGCTGGCCTGGTGGCAACTGCTGCCGGTCGTCGGCTGGGTAGTGCAGCGTGGTCGCGCCCGCGATGGACAACCGCTCCACTGGGTCTACCCGGTAATCGAACTGCTGACCGGGGTGGTGCTGGCGCTGCTCTATGCCAACTACGCCTTTACGCCGCTCTTCTTCTACCTGGTTTTTGTGTGCGCGGTTTTGATTGTCACCGGCGCGATTGACTGGCTCTACCACTCGATCTACACCTTTGTGATCCTGGGAGCGGCACTGCTCCTGCTGCTGCTGAGCCCGGTTGTCCCGTACATCAGTTGGCCGAACGCCGGGTTGGGCGCGCTGGCCGGCGGAATCTCCTTTGCGCTGCTGTTCGCGCTGGCAAAGGTGCTTTTTCCGGGCAAAGCCGCCCCCTTCGGCCTGGGTGATGTCTACCTGGCAATCTTTATCGGTGCGGCCTTCGGGCTAACGCGGCTGGTCGAGACACTCTTCTACGGGATTGTGTTTGCCGGGATTGTCGCGGTCGGAATTGTCGTTGCCAAACGGCTGCTCAATCGCAGTGATGTGCCGGAGTATATCGCCTATGGCACCTACCTCTGCCTGGGGGCGATTGCGTATGTGGTTATTCAGGGGTTTTAGTGATCTGTGTTCCCATCCGTAGGCATGGTCGCGCCTGCGGCAGCATGGTACGTGATCTATCTTTTTGGAAAAAAAGTGGCTCACAGAGCCACTTTTTTTCCAAAGTATGTCTGGTACCACCCTGCCGGAGGCAAAATTCCCTTTCGGGTCAGTGACCGCGTAAGTCCTGTCATTGACCCGAGTTACGCGGTTGACATGCAACCCGGACGTTTAACCAGATGAAATTCCGGATTTGCCTGCGGCAGCATGGTACGTGATCTATCTTTTTCAAAAATTTGGCTCTGTGAGCCAAATTTTTGTGAAAAAGGATGTCCAGTTCCGCCCTGCCGGAGGCGATATCTGCTTCCAGCCGAGTGACCGCGTAAGTCCTGTCATTGACCGATATGATATATTGGGGGCCGGCTGTTACAGTCGGTCCATCGGCAGGCGCTAGTAGAGGAACATCGGCTTGCCCAGGATGTGCGAAACCTTGGGCCGATACTGCTCCTTATCGTAGAGTTCATCAACATCCACGCGCTTGACACCCTGGATACAGGAATCGACCGGCACCGTGGTGTAGCAGCCATTCTGTAGCGCCATCATCAGGCCGGAGTGTCCCTTCTCAATCTGCTGCACCGCCATATTGCCGTACGACGTTGCAACCATGCGGTCGAGCGCGTCCGGCGCGCCCGCGCGCATCAGGTAGGCCAGTTGCTGGTGAACAATATCGATACCAGTGATCTTCTTCAGCGCCTCACCCACGGCCTGGCCGATACCGCCCAGTTTCTTGTGCCCATAGGCATCTTCCTGACCATACTCCACCACCTGGCCGCCCAGCATTGAAGCACCCTCGGAGAGCGCAATAATCGCGTAGTTGCTGGGATTAGTGCGTCGATCTTCCGAAATGAGTTCGGCCAGGCGCTCAACGTCAAACGGCACCTCGCTGATCAACGTCCGGTCCACATTTGCCAGGTACGCGGCGATCAACGCCGTCTCACCGCTGTTGCGGCCGAACAACTCAACTACTGCAATCCGCTCGTGGCTGCCGGTGGGGGTCCGCAGGTCGTTCAGCAGATTGACACTGCGCGTCACCGCCGTGCTAAAGCCCATACAGTAGTCCGTACCATACACATCATTATCCATCGTCTTGGGGCAGGCGATCACCCGCATACCCTCCTGGTGCAGCCGGGCCGCGTAGGAGAGCGTATCATCGCCGCCAATGGGAATCAGGGTATGAATACCCAGATGATCCAGCACGCGCAGCACATGATCGGTGCAATCCACTGCCTTCTGACCTTCGGCGAAGGTATACTTATCTTTCAGAAAGTCCGGGAGATCGTCGGGCCGTACCTTCTGCGGATTGGTGCGCGACGAGTGCAGATGCGTACCGCCATAGCGGTCAATCGTGCGCACATTCTGCCGCGTCAGCCGGCCGATCCACTCACTCTCCATCCCAGTGTCTACGTCGGGATTGTAGTTCAGTGGCCCCGCCCAGCCGCGACGGAATCCATAAACTTCCCAGCCGTTCTCCTCAGCACGATACACAATAGCCCGGATGCACGGGTTCAGCCCCGGAACGTCACCACCACCTGTGAGGACTCCGATTCGCATGGTTACCTCCTGACAGTCCAGTTCACACTACGCTCACCGACATGGTACCATTCTTCAATGTATGGCTTGATGGGCGCTCACATTATACCAAAGATATATGGTCCCGTTGCGCCCGGATCTGATTTGCCCGGTCTGCGACAATGTCCGGGTATGGAGTGCGGCAGCATGGCTGCCGCCTGCTGCTTGAAGGTTGAAAAGCGGCAGCATGGCTGCCGCCTGCGGACGCGCAGAAGCGCGTCCCTACCCCAAGAAGCCTACACCTGAGAGCTACCCGCGTCCCCGCGCCAGATCTTCCAGCACCTCCAGGAAGCGGTCGATCTCCTCAAGCGTGTTGTAGTGCGCCAGACCAACGCGCACCAGGCCGCCCTTGTCCGCGACACCCAGCCGCTCGCTCAGGCCAATCGCGTAGAAGTGACCATCCCAGGCAAAGATGCCCCGCTGCCCTAGATAGTCGGCAATTGCGCGGGGTGCATGCCCGATCAGTTGAAAAGATACCGTGGGCGTACGCTGATCAAACCGCTCCGGCTCCCGAATGCCGTAGAAGGTCAGGCCCGGTATTTCCAGTATCCCGGTGATCAGTCGCTCGCTCAGGTCACGCTCGTACGCCTTGATGCTGTTCATGGCCGTCACCAGGGCGGCGCGGCGGCCGGCTCCGTTCGGGGGCGCGACACCATTCGCCTCCTGGCTGCCCACGCGTAACGCACTCTGCGTGCTGTGGTGTGCCAGGCCGGCCAGGTAGTCAACCGCTGCCGTCGTTCCCGCCAACCCCTCGTGGTTCTGAGTGCCGGTTTCCCAGCGCCCCGGGCCGCCGAGAGCGGCCGGCCGGACCTTGTAGGGGCGCAACCGCGCCCAGTGCTCGCGCTTCCCGTAGAGGCAGCCGACATGCGGCGCAAAGAATTTGTAAGCGCTGCATGCCAGGAAATCACAGTTCAGCCCGCGTACATCAATCGGGCCGTGTGGTGCGTAATGCACCGCATCCACAAACGTCAGCGCGCCAACACTGCGGGCCATATCGATCACGCGCTGGATGTCGTTGATGGTGCCGACGGCGTTGCCGGCATAGCCCACCGCAACCAGGCGCGTGCGCGGGGTGATTTTGGCGGCAAAGTCTTCCATGTCGAGGGTGCAGTCCTCAACGTCAACATCTACCGCCCGAACGGTGACACCGCGCTCTTCCAGGGCATACCAGGGAGCAACGTTCGCATCATGATCGAGGCGCGTAACCAACACCTCATCGCCGGGGCCGAGATCCCGCGCAATGGCGCGACTGACCGCAAAGGTGAGCGAGGTCATATTTTGACCAAAGATCACCTCGTCGGGATCGCAGCCAAGCAGATCGGCGATAGCGTTGTGGGCGGCATCAATCACCGCATCAGTTGCCTGACTGGTCGGAAATGCGCCATGGTCATTGGCATTGGTATGGACCAGATAGTGCGCCATGGCGTCAATAACCACCTGGGGCACCTGCGTCCCACCGGGGGCATCAAAGAACAGCGCAGGATGACCATTAATCCGGCGGGACAGTGCCGGGAAGTGTGGACGGATGCTCATCGGAGCGAAGCAAGACATACCTGTTTCCTTTGTGATAAAGATACTATGGTCTGGGGTGGCAGTTAGTATACCCGAACTTTTGCGCAAGCCTGCATCAGATCAATCAGATTACAGGACTTACGCGGTGGACATGCAAACCGGACGTTTGATTGAAATGAATGGCCCGATTCGCCTGCGTCAGCATGTACGCTATGATCTTTTTCACGAAATTTTTGCACGTTGTGCAAAAATTTCGTGAAAAAGGTGGTCTGTTCCGCCCTGCCGGAGGCGAAATATATCTCCAGGTGGAGAACTGCGTAAGTCCTGTCAGATTACACGAGTTACGCGGTTGACATGCAAACCGAACGTTTGACGAGATCAAAGGCTGAATCGCCTGCGTCAGCGTGGTACGTAATCTATCTTTTTCACGAATTTGATAGTTCATCGCGTAAATCTTATCAGATTGACAAAACTCCGGTTGGTCGCTACGCTACACTCTGATCTGCAAGATATTGACCAGCAACGCAGGAGGGGACTGCATGGCTGAATCGAAACAGTCAGTTGCACTGGCTTCGGTCGGCTCGAGTGCCGTGCTTGCCGGCATCAAATTTATCGTTGGCATAGCGACCGGTAGCCTGGGTATTCTGGCTGATGCGTTTGACTCGCTTCTGGACATCATAGCGACGGGAATTACATTTCTGGTTGTGCGCTTTGCCGATCTCCCGCCGGACGAGAATCATCCCTACGGTCATGCGCGTGCCGAGAATCTGGGAGCGCTGGCCGGCACGGTGCTGCTCTTTACCACCGCCGGCTGGGTCTTGTGGCAGGCATTTGATCGCATCCTGTTCAATCCCGCCGTACCGGAGATTACCGTCTGGTCATTCCTGGTGATCCTGGTTTCGCTGGTGATAAATATTCTGCGAGTACAGGCGTTGCGTCGGGCCGCCGCACAATTCAAGAGCCCCACTTTCGAGGCGAACGCCGCCAACTTTACCACGGATATTCTGAGTTCCCTGGTGGTGCTGGTCAGTCTGGTACTGATCGGGCTGAACTACTGGCTGCCCATGCCGGACTGGCTGATCCGGCGGGCCGATGCGCTGGCGGCCCTGGTCGTCGCCGGGGTGCTGCTCTATGTTGCCTGGAATCTGGGCACGCAGGCGATCCGGGCGCTGATGGACGATGTGCCGCAGGATCTGAGCCGCCGGCTGATCTATCGGATTACCGATCTGCCGGATGTGGTTCCGGATAGTGCGCGGGTGCGGCTGCGCTTCGTCGGGGAGCAGCCGTTTGTCGAGGTGACGATTGGCACGCCGCGCGGACGTTCGCTGGAAGAGGCGCACCAACTGACCAAGGATGTCGAGCGGGTCGTCCGCGCCGAATTGCAGCAGGCCGATGTGCTGGTCCATGTGGAACCCGCCCGCACCGCTGCCGAGTCTTACACCACGACGATCTATGCGACGGCGCATCGCCTGGGCATGAATATTCACAACCTGGATCTCTACCAACTGGCGGGGGAGGTGCGGGTGGAGATGGACCTGGAACTGCCGGTGCATCTGACGCTGGCCGAGGCGCATACCCACTCCGAGCGCCTGGAGGCGGCCATCGCGGCGGAACTGCCCTGCCACACGGTTGTGGAGGTACATCTGGAGCCGCGCCGCGATGATGTCCAGCCGGCCGTGCGCTACGCGCCGATTACGCAGCAGGTGCGGCAGGTGATCGGCGGGTTGCCCTACGCTGAGATGATCTTCCGGGTGGAGACCCTGCTAACCGAGGAGGGCATTATCGTGACGCTGCACTGCCCCTTCCCCGGCGCAACCCCGCTGACCGAGGTGCATACGCAGATGAGCCGGATTGAGCAGGATCTGCGCCGCGCCATCCCGAATATTGTGCGGGTGCAGATCGATCCCGAGCCGACCCCGCCGGAGAATGGACAAACAGTTATTGAGAACTGTGAATAACACGAGTTACGCGGTTGACAGGCAACCGGACGTTTGACCAGATGGAAGCCCGATTCGCCTGCGGCAGCATGGTACTTTTTCATCTTTTTCACAAAGTGAATGTTTTTGTGAAAAAGAGTGGAATCTTCCAGCCTGCCGGAGGCGATATCCCCCGTCAAACGCGGGATCGCCTGATCCATGGCAGCACCAGCAGGTTCGTGCTTTTCGCTCATGTCGTGTTGTTCATGGTCCAAACGTCCACCGCGTAAATCCTGTAAATAACACGAGTTACACGGTGCGCGTTCAAACAGGCCGTTTGTCCGGGCAGACACCTGGTTTGGAACCGACCACGTAACGCGTGTGAATTCACATTGCGCGCTCAAGCAGCTCGCGCACCGGCTTAAAATTCAGCTTGGCATAGCGCCCGAGGGCGGTGGCACCCTGGCGCGCGATAATCCGGCGCGCAGTGGCCTGCAACGCGGCAATCGCGGACGCGCCTTTGGGTAAGGGGTTCGGCAAACCGGCTTCGCCGGCCAGGTCCGCCAGAGCGCCGGTAAAGGTGTCGCCGGCGAGGATTGAGGCGGCCGCCACGCCGATGCCGGCGGCCTCGGCGTGGTGCTGCTGCTGCGGGCGCGGCAGTTGCCGGGCAGCAAATGCCTGTTCCAGCCGGTCAGCCCGCTGGGAAAACTGATCGCACACGATGGGCAGATCCGCCGGCGCGGCGGTTGCATCGGTTGCGGATTGCAGTGCCTGCCGGAGTTGCGCGGCCACCTGCGCATACGCGGCGGCAAGCAGCAGGTTGATATTGCCGTGCTGCGCATACAACCGGTTGTACTCCTCCGGCAGTATGCTCCAGACCAGCCGCTGCTCCGGCGGAATGATCTGCGCGATCTGCGCGGCGATTCGGGGCAGGACTGCCGCATCCAACTCTTTGCTATCGCGCACACCGGCCCGCCGCAGCAGCGGTATCGTCCGCGTATCAACATAGACTGCCGCAACCACCAGCGGCCCAAACCAGTCGCCCTTGCCCGACTCGTCCATCCCGATGTGCGGCCCGGTAAAGACGGCCACCGGTTTCCCGGTTTCCGCTGTGGCGGACGGCTCCTGCCCGCCTTCGACCCACGCCTGCAGGTCGGCCTTGAGCGACGAGGCATTGCCCTGCACCTGCATCCGCCCGCGCTTCGGCCAGAAGTTGACCAGTGCAGTTGCCGCCCCACTGGTGACGACAATCTGTTCGCCGTAGGGAATGGTCGCCCCCGGCCCCCAGTTCCAGCCCTGCCCGGCAACATAGGTCTTGAGCGCATCCAGCCGGGTGCCGCCGCTGCTACCCGAGGCGCGTGGTGCTGCCGGCGAGGGTGTTGTGGGCGACGCACCGCTTGCGCCGGTCGGCTCTGCCTGCGCCAGCCAGTCCGTCAGCGCAGCTTTCAGTGGTGACTCCGGCCCACCGGGGATCAGCTTGCCCCGCCGGGGATAGTAGGTGAGCGTCACCTGCTGGTCGCCACTGGCGATAATGATCTGCTCGCCATGCTGAATGGGCTTCCCGTTGCGCCACTCCCAGCCCTGCGCCTCAGCATAGGCCCGCAGCGCATCCAGTCGGTTCTGTGTCATACCTCTCCCGTGGTGCTCTTCGTTCGTAGGTTAGCATGGTAGCACATGTGCGCATGTAACGCGATCCCTGATAATCCCGGATAATAGCAGGCATTTCGCCAGGCAATGGTTAAATAGTCTCATAATCGTCGTATAATGTCCATGTGTGGGGCTACTACCCAGGCCGGCATGGAGCCGGATGTGCCGCTCAAGTCTCGGCCTGTTGTGGTAGGGACGCGCTTCTGCGCGTCCGTCGCCCGTCCCAATGCGGGATATGCCGGCCTGGTGTGGCGGTTTCTGTCGGGAGGGAGGACATTGTGAGCCCAGAACAAGAAAGTAGCCGTATGAGTCAGACGCCGGCATCCGATGTGTTAACCCTGGAGGAGACAGCCGCATACCTGCGGCTGCCACCAGAACTGATTGCGCAACAGGCCAGTGTGGGACAGATTCCGGGACGGCAGATTGCTAATACCTGGCGATTTCTGCGTTCCGCTATTGATGACTGGTTAAGTAGTCATGATCGTCGCATGATACTCTTGCACCAGGCAGGCGCGCTGGCCGATGATGAAACACTCTCCGCGCTTCGGGCAAATATCTACGCACAACGCCGTCGTGCAGAGTATGAGGACGATACCTGATGCATCTGCTTGACACCGACACACTCACGTATTTACATGCAGGACACGAACGGGTGATCGAGCGCCTACGACTTCTGGAAGATCCAGTGGTTGGTCCGACCATTATTACCCGAATTGAAATCCTGCGAGGACGGTTTGACTTTGTGCTCAAGGCCGCAACTGGTGCAGAACTGCTCCGAGCGCAGCAACTGCTTGCACATAGCGAGGAACTGCTTGCACAGATTCTTATTTGAGCGTTTGCGTTTAACCAAAGGTATCCGCAACATAGGGCGTGCTGATCTGCTGGTTGCCAGTATTGCACTTGCACAGCGGGCAACGCTGGTGACACGTAATCTGCGTCACTTCCGGCAGATTTCGGGACTTCGCCTGTCAAACTGGGTTGACGAATGAGCCTGACGGGAGGCAATGGGTGTAATCGGTGGTGGTATGGGCGTGGATGGAGATGCCATTGATGGTGTGTTGACTCCCGACAGGGTAAAGGCAGTAGTATGGCTCCCGCACCCCAGACGGGTCACTCTTCCGCATCCCGGTCGCGCTGATCAACCTGCGATTGCCCCTTGTGCCCGATGGCCCCGCCCGGGCCGGAAACATCGCCCGTCGTGATGTCGCCGCTGATCTTGTCACCGCCGACCCGGTCGCCAAAGCTGGTTGCGCCGATAATCAGGCTGCCCTGGACATCGCCCGCAATGGCGGTACCAACCTGCGCCTGGTCGCGCACGGTGATGGAGCGCTGCCGGGTCGGCGTGCCGCCCGGCGCGGCCTGAAGCTGACGCACCAACCCGGTAAGCTCGGCGATAGCGTCCGACCGTTCCCCAACGCAGGCGACGATCTGCCGCAGCAGGCGTGCCTGGCTCTGCGGGTCGCCCGGCTCATCCACAAACACCGTCAGGGCGGCTTCGGCCCGGCGATTGCCCTGGAACTGCCGGTTTAGCCACTCCAGCACGCGCTGGACCGGATCGCCCGCCTGATCCTCCGGTGTTGCCCCGGCAGCATGCGCTAACCGGGGCGCGAGCGCCACTATCAGTTGTTGACCTGCCGCAAAGAGGTGCGCCTGGTCCATGAATACCCCCGTTTATCTTCCAGTGTTCAGTAACAGGACTTACGCGGTGTGCGTTCAAACGAATCGTTTGCTCGCGATAACGGCGTATTTCGCCTGCGGCAGCATGGTGCTTTTTTGTCTTTTTCCGGAACATGTGGCGCTCCGAGCCACATGTTCCGGAAAAAGCATGTCCCATTCCACCCTGCCGGAGGCGAAGCGGGCCAGTTGTCCAGGCAAACGCCTGGGTTTGGAACCGACCGCGTAACTCCTGTCAGTAATCAGTGTTCAGTGATTAGCGTTCAGCATTCAAAATTCAAGATTCAAAACTCAGAACTCAAACCTTGCCCTCGCTACCCCGTAAACACACGCGGGGTCACGCCATGCCCGGCGCTGATATGCGCCAGATCCAGCGTTGCGCCGCTCTGGGCAAAGCCGCCCACGAAGGGATTCTCGGCCAGGAAGAGCGGCGTATCCAGGTCGATGTAGGTAAATCCGCCCTGGCCCGCCGCAAAACAGGCGGAGGTGGTCATCGCCAGGATTGACTCGACCATTCCGCCGATCATCAAGCCGATCTGCATGCTGCGGCAGAGCGCCGCGATATCCAGGGCGGCAACGATGCCACACTTCATCAGCTTGATATTCACCACCTGGGCCGCATGCATTTGCGCCACCCGCAACGCATCGACGAGATTCTGCACGCTTTCGTCGGCGGCGACCGGGATACCGCCCCAGTGCGTCACCTGGTACAGTCCATCCCAGTCCTGCTGGGGCACCGGTTGTTCAAACAGCACCGGCCGGATGCCTTGCGATTGCAGCAGGGTCAGCAGGTGCAGCGCGCTATCGGCGGTAAAGCCGCCGTTACCGTCCAGGATCAGCGGGGCCGCTGGAGCCACGGCATGCACGGCGGTGATGCGCGCCAGATCTAGCGCCGTATCGCCGGAGCCGACTTTGAGCTTGATCATCCGAATACCGCGTGCCAGGATGTCTTGCGCGGCGCTGGTGGCCTGGTCTACCGTGCCGGTGGTGATGGTCATGTCGGTTTCGAGTTGGGTAGACGTGCCGCCAAAGAAGGCCCAGAGCGGCATGCCCGCCTGCCGGGTCAGCGCATCCAGCAGGGCCGTCTCCACCGCACAACGAGCGCTGGCGGCTTTAGCAATATGCTCCTCCAGCCAGGCCGCAATCCGCCGCCACTCGCGCACATCCGCGCCCTCGATCCCGCTGCGGATGGCGAGCAGCGCCAGCATCGCGCTCTCCTGAGTTTCGCCATTAACCACCGCGAAGGGGGCCGCCTCGCCATAGCCCCGGGTGCCGTCGGCCAGTTCGACCGTGACAAGAATATTGTGCGCGATATCCTGCGTGCCGGTTGCAATGCCAAAGGGAGCGCGTAGCGGGATATCGAGCGCCTCGGCGGAGAGCGCGACAATCGTTGTTGGTGTGACCATGGAAGACCCTTTTACCTGGTGTGAACCAGGATCTGTGCTCACGGATTCTTTCCGGTCATCCTATCACAATCAGGAGCGGTAGTCTACTGTGGAAACGCCTTCAGATTGGTTTATGGCACCACAACTGCCTGATGAGCGTTGAGAAAATAGTCCGGATGACGGTGTTCGCCATAGGTCAAACGCCCGGTTTGAACACGCACCGCGTAACTCCTGTCAGGTGTAGACGTTGTGTGGTAGGGACGCGCAGAAGCGCGTCCGCCGCCCGGCCCGCTGCGGGACATGCTGCGCTGGAGCGGCAGCCGCTGCCGGTCCTACCGACCGCATTCCACGCATGTATCCGGGCTATTGACTGGCGGGAAACACCAGCGTCTCCAGGAGCAGGGCATCGGGACCGGCGCGGGCCGGATCGGCGTGGGGCCCGGCGGTTGGGGCGAGGCGGGTACCGGTTGCCGCGTCGTAGAGCCCCAGCACCAGCCGGTATTCGCCGGCGGGTAACTCTGCCGGCAGCGGTAGCGGTAGCGGTACGCTGATCTGCTGGCCGGGCTGCCAGGCACTGGTCGGGGGCCACTCCGCGCCGCCGGGGGGCAGATCGACCTGGGCCACCCGTTGCCCCTGCGCATTTAGCAGATGCAGAAAGAGGTTGTAGTCGGCGGGAAGGTTGGCGCGCACATCCCAGGACGGGATGATTGTCAACTGGTCTGGCGCGTGGGTCACGGTGATGCCGCGCAGATGCAGCGCCGGGCCAAACTGCGCATTGATCGGCTGTTCAAAGGGCCGGGGCAGTTGATGGATCTGCGCATAGTCGATCCCGTGGAGAGTAATAGTTGCCAGCGGCACGGTCTGCCGGATCTGTGCATAGATGTCTGGATGTGCGCCGCGCTGGAGCGACTCCAGGTAGACCACGGCATAGTTCTGGGTATCCTGGTCCAGTTCATGCACATTCTTAACCGGAACCGGGACGAAGGGCCGCAGCGTGCGCGGCAGCGCCGCCAGCACCGGCCCATACTCGAGATCAGGGCGGGTGCGCAGGTATGCACCGATCTCTCCCATCCCCTCGCCCCAGCCGATCAGCAGGTTGCGCTGGGCCACCGCGCCGCCTCCCAGCAGCGGGTTGTAGTAGCTCAAGTAGTGCGGATGGTAGGTCAGCACCGGCTGCAACAGCACCCCGACCAGCAGTAGCGCCCCGGCCGTAGCGATAATCTTCTGCATGCCGGCGGAACACCGCAACCAGCGCAGCAGCGCCGCGCTCCAACTGCCCAGCGCGTGCAACCCGGCAGCGGCCAGGATCAGGAGCGCGGGCCAGGTCGGCAGCACATAGCGGTCAAACTTCTTGGGCCCCAGCGTCATCACCAGCGTCCAGAAGGTGACAAATGCTGCCAGCGCCGGCAGCACCTGCCGTTCGCGCGCCTGCCGCCGGAGCGCCAAAGGCAAGGCCAGCAGGCCGATCAGCGTTGCCGGGGTCATGCGGAAGAAATTGGCGACCGGGTAGAAGAGCGGGCCGGGATCGTCCACCGTCCGGCCCAGGAAGAACTGCCCCGCGCCGTTGGGCCGCCCGCCGTTGTCGATAATCTCGCCGGTATATTTGGCGATGGCGCGCCCGGGCACCACCCAGAGCGCCGGCCAGAGCATAAACACCAGCAGCAGCGCCGGCCCCAGCCAGAGCAGGTACCAGGTGAGCGAACGGCGCAGCCGTTGGAGCAGGCCGTTTGCCGGGATCTGCCAGAAGAGCAGCAACCCGGCGATGGGCAGCAGGATCAGCGCCGGTCCCTTGGTCAGCAGCGCCAGCCCGGCCAGCAGCCCGCCGCCGACAAACCAGCGCAGCGGATGTTCGGCGCGGGCCGCGATCAGAACGCACAACAGGCTGAGGGTGACAAACGTTGTCAGCAGGGCATCCAGATGCAGCAGCCGGGCGTGCGCAACCAGGTAGGGCGCGGTCGCCCAGAGCAGCGCCGCAATCAGCGCGGTTGCGGGGGTAACCAGGCGGCGCAGCAACAGATAGCCGACCGGCACCAGCGCTGCCTGGAGCAGGGCCGCGGGCAGCCGCAGCCATGCCAGATGTTCCAGCTCCAAGGTGAGGCTGACCCAGTTCTGCGCCGACGCGAAGCGCTCCAGGCTCAGTCCCAGGCTGCCCAGCCACATCAAGGTGACGCCGGGATGCCCGGTGATGCGGGTGTCGGCCCAGTTGCGCTCCGTCAGTGCCAGATGAAAGCGCTCGGTACGCTCGATCCAGTGGTATGCTTCGTCGGTGGTGATAAAGTCGTTCAGCCCGATGACGCGGGGCAACAAGGCCAGCCCGCCAATCAGCAGAACGGTCAGCAGCCGCGGCCAGGAGATTACGGCCTGTGCCAGACGCTGCCGGGCCGGTGTGGCCTGTGAAATATGCATATGCCTGATCAGTTTTTTATCCATTCAGTGTGTGCCGGTCGTATTCTAGCACAGGATAATGATCGGGAGTCCCGGCGGAGGCAGTTTGAACATTGAATCCGGACATCATTGATCTGGAGTCCCGGCTTCAGTCGGATCAGGCGTTCCCGGCAGACAGCAGTAGGGTGCATTCTCTGCACCGCTCTGCTGCCGCACGCCATACCCGCAGGATGTCCTCAACGTTCATCAGCCGGTTCTGCATTGCCTCAGCAAGCAGCAGGCGGGAGCATGGCTCCCGCACTCCATATCCGAGCTATTTTTTCGGTTCTTCATCAGACGGCCCGCTGACCGGCATTTCTCCAGATCCGGTTATAATTGGGCCACCGGGATGCATACAAATTATGTCAGGGCACACAGCCGGCGGGTTGTTGTCCGGGCGTTCCCTTCAGTTGTAGCACTCCCGGCGGGCCGCCGCGGGTGGGCGGTCTCACACAGTCAGATCTGGAGAGCGAAAGGAGGAACTGCATGAAGCGAATGTTCGGACTGCTGCTGGTTCTAGTGATGGGTGTGATGCTGGTGAGCGCCTGTAGCTCGCCGCGCCCGTCGGGTGAAGCAGAGGGGACCGATATGCCATCCGGCATCCCCCCGGCCGCAGATACAACGCCGATGCCCGCGACAACGCCGGAGCCCGGCGCATCCCCCGCCGAGGGAGCTACCGCTGAAGCCGCGGGCACAGCCGCCCCGGCGATGTCGCCCGTTTCCATCGATAACACGTCCGTTCCGGACATTGTCAGCACGGTTGCGCCCGGCGAGGTGGAGCCGCCCGTGATCGAGGAGTCGGGGCCGGTTGAAACACCGCAGGGTACCGAGATGGAGACAACGCCGACGGTCGCGCCGTAAAACCGGACTCGCTGAGGTTCTACGAGGGATGTACAACGGATTGCTGCCGTTATTCATCCCTCTTTTTCTTTACAAAACTTACGCGCTGCGCGTGCAAATCAGATATGTACTGCCATAAAGGTAGTCTTCGTCTGCAGCAGCATGGTACGCTTTTTATCTTTATTTTACAAAAAATCACCGCGACTTACGCGGTCGGTTCCAAACCAGGTGTTCACCTGGATAAACGGCCCGCTTCGCCTTCGGCAGGGCGGAAGATCCCATCTTTTTGATAAAAATGTTGCACTTTGTGCAACATTTTTATCAAAAAGAAATATAACGTACCATGCTGCCGCAGGCGAAACTGGTATTCAGGTCTGACATCTGGCCGGAATTGGCCGCACCGCGTACGTCGTGTTCACGTTGTGAATTTTTTTGTGAAAAAGACCGGGAACCGTCCGCCCTGCCGGAGGCCCAACGCTCTTCCGGGTCAATGATCCCATAATTCCTGTAAAGAACAGGAGTTTTATGGTAAGCATCCACGCAAGGCGTGTAACCAGTGGCAAGACTGCTTCCTGGTTCGGCACCTGGCCGGCATTGCACCGTGTAAGTTCTGTTTTTGAGAGAGTGTAGACATAACATGACCAATCAGGTTGCTCCCCGGCGGGAGCGGTATGATGCCGTGGTGGTCGGCTCCGGGCCGAATGGTCTGGCGGCGGCGATCACGCTGGCGCAGGCGGGCTGTTCCGTGCTGGTAATCGAGGCCGCCGACCAGATCGGCGGCGGCACGCGCTCGGCCGCGTTGACACTGCCCGGCTTTGTTCACGATATCTGCTCGGCCATCCACCCCCTGGGCATTGGCTCGCCCTTCTTGCGCACTCTGCCGCTGGCGCAGTATGGCCTGGAGTGGATTCATCCGGCGGCACCGCTGGCGCATCCGCTGGACGATGGTTCGGTCGTTCTGCTGGAGCGCTCGGTACAGGCAACCGGCGCAACCCTCGGCTCCGATGCGGCCGGCTATGCCCAACTGATGTCGCCGGTGGTGCGGGACTGGGATAAGATCACGGCGGGCATCCTCGGCCCGCTGCGCTTCCCGCGGCATCCTTTTGCGCTGGCGCGGTTTGGCCTCAGCGCGATCCGCTCGGCCGCCGGGTTGGCGGCGAGTGCCTTTCGGGGGGAACCGGCCCGTGCGCTGCTGGCGGGGCTGGCCTGCCATGCTATCTTGCCGCTGGAGCAACCGCCGAGTGCGGCGTTTGGTCTGGTGCTGGGTATGGCCGGGCATGCGGTCGGCTGGCCCATGCCACGGGGCGGCGCACAGCGGATTGCGGATGCGCTGGCGGCCCACCTGCGTGCGCTGGGTGGGGAGATTATTACCGGCACGCCGGTGACGGACCTGGGGCAACTACCGGCTGCCCGGATAATCCTGTGCGATATTACGCCGCGCCAGTTGCTGCGGATTGCGGGCAGCCGTCTGCCGGCGGGGTATCGCCGCACCCTGGAGGGATATCGCTATGGTCCCGGCGTGTTCAAGCTGGATCTGGCGCTCGATGGGCCGATCCCCTGGCGCGCCGAAGCCTGCCGTCGTGCGGGGACGGTGCATCTCGGCGGCACGCTGGAGGATATCGCCGCCGGGGAGCGGGCCGCCTGGCGCGGTGATCCGCCGGAGCATCCGTTTGTGCTGCTGGCCCAGCAGAGCCTGTTCGACCCGACGCGCGCCCCGGCAGGCAAGCAGACGGTCTGGGCCTACTGCCACGTTCCCAACGGTTCCACCTTCGATATGACCGAACGGATCGAGGCACAGATTGAGCGCTTTGCACCCGGCTTCCGGCAGCGCATTCTGGCGCGGCATACCATGGGGCCGGCGGCGCTGGAGCAGTACAACGCCAACTATGTCGGCGGCGATATCAACGGGGGCGTCCAGGATTTCCGGCAACTCTTTACGCGCCCGGCAATCCGGGTCAACCCGTATGCCACGCCGCTGCCGGGGCTCTACCTCTGCTCATCGGCGACTCCGCCGGGGGGCGGGGTGCATGGCATGTGTGGCTATTTTGCAGCGCGCTCGGCGCTGGCGGAGAATCGGGAGTTGAGGAAGAAGGACTGAGAATTGATACCGATTTGTTATCATAGCCACAGAGGACACAGAGGACACAGAGGACGCAGAGGTTATAAATGGGAATGTGCCACCCCTGCGTTTGTTGTGCCGATTACGAAGGGTAGCAGACACACGGCGATCAATCTGGATGAGCAGCAATGGTGCGCCACACAGAATGACCCCACTCGTTGTGTCGAGTGCCAGATGGGCCTTGACCGGCAGCACCCGCGCCAGGCTCCACTCGTAGCGGGTCAGCAGGCTGTACACCAGTGTGCTCAGGGCCGATGCGGTCAACAGGCGGGTGGGTATGCCAGAGGATCGCCTGGCTTGTGGCACGTAACTTGCATGATCTGGATGATTTGCCGGGAATAGAGTAACTAATGCGTTATATTCAACCAGGATCATGTTTTCATGGCTTACTTTAGAGAGGGTATATGACCACACTTCCAATCAAGCCCGGGGTACCTTACCCGCTTGGTGCAACATGGGATGGCGAAGGGGTAAACTTTGCCATCTTTGCCGAGCACGCGACCGCCGTCGAGTTGTGCCTGTTCGATAGCCCCGACGCGGCGCGCGAGGCGGTGCGCGTTCCGTTGACCACTCAGACCGACTATGTCTGGCATGGCTTTATTGCCGGGGCGCGCCCCGGGCAACTCTATGGTTATCGGATCTATGGTGCGCATGCGCCGACGGCGGGCCTGCGCTACAATCCGCATAAGCTGCTGGTTGATCCCTACGCCAAGGCCGTCACCAACCGGATGACCTGGCATGACGCCACATTCGGCTATCCCATCGGCGATCCGGAAGCGGATCCGGCGCTGGATGCGCGGGATAGTGCGCCCTACATGCCGCGTTCGGTAATCCCGGACAGTGGGTTCAACTGGGGGAATGACCAGCCGCCGCAAATCCCGCTCCATGAATCCATCATTTATGAACTGCATGTGAAGGGGTTTACGCAACTCCACCCGGACGTGCCAAAACCGTTGCGAGGAACCTATGCCGGGCTGGCCTGGCCCTCCGTCGTGAACTATCTTACGTCGCTCGGCATCACCGCCGTTGAACTGCTGCCGGTGCATCACTTTCTGGATGATCGCCACCTGGTGGAGCGTGGCCTGCGCAACTACTGGGGCTACAACACGCTGGCCTATTTTGCGCCCGATGCGCGCTACAGCAGCAGTGGCGAACTGGGTGGTCAGATAGCGGAGTTTAAGGCAATGGTCAAGACCCTGCATGCCGCCGGAATCGAGGTCATTCTCGATGTGGTCTACAACCATACCGCCGAGGGCAACCATCTGGGGCCGATGCTCTCAATGAAAGGGATCGACAATCCGGTCTACTATCGCCTGGTGGATGATAATCTGCGCTACTACATGGACTATACCGGCACCGGCAACAGCCTGAACCTGCTGCAATCGCGCACGCTGCAACTGATTATGGACAGCCTGCGCTACTGGGTTACGGAAATGCATGTCGATGGCTTCCGCTTTGACCTGGCAACAACCCTGGCGCGGGGACTCTACGAGGGCGACCGGCTCTCCTCCTTCTTCGATACGATCCATCAAGATCCGGTGCTCTCCCAGGTGAAACTGATTGCCGAGCCCTGGGATGTCGGGCCGGGGGGCTATCAGGTGGGCAACTTCCCGGTGATGTGGGCCGAGTGGAATGGGAAGTACCGCGACACGGTACGGCGCTATTGGAAGGGCGATGAAGCGCAGGTGGCGGAGCTGGCTTACCGATTGAGCGGCTCCAGCGATCTCTATCAGCATAACGGGCGCAGTCCCTACGCCTCGATTAACTTCATCACGGCCCACGACGGCTTTACGTTGCGTGACCTGGTGAGTTACAATGAGAAACATAATGAAGCCAATGGCGAGAATAACCAGGACGGCGAGAGTCATAACAACTCCTGGAACTGTGGTGTCGAGGGGCCAACCGACGATCCGCAGGTGAATGCACTCCGCACTCAACAGCAGCGCAACCTGCTGGCAACGCTGTTGCTCTCGCAGGGCACGCCGATGCTGCCGGCGGGTGACGAGCGCAGTCGCACGCAGCAGGGCAATAACAATGCCTACTGCCAGGATAACGCAATAAGCTGGCTGGATTGGAACCTGGATAGCGCCGGCCGGGATCTGCTTGATTTCACACGCCAACTGATTGCACTGCGCAAAGCACACCCGGTGCTGCACCGCCAGAATTTCTTCCAGGGCCGCACGATCCATGGCGAGGATGTTAAAGATATCGGCTGGTATCAACCCGATGGCACGCAGATGAGCGATGCGGAGTGGGACAACGGCATGGTGCGTTGTCTGGGGATGCTGCTCAATGGGCAGTTGATGGATGAGCAGGACATGAGCGGGCAGAAAATCTACGATGATGTCTTGCTGCTGCTGCTCAACGCCTACCATGAACCGATTCCCTTCACGCTGCCGGTTGCGCCGGGTGGTTCCGATGATCCCGATGGTCCCGCCTGGCAGGTATTACTTGACACGACAGCGGATGGAGCCAGGCACCACGCATTTGCACCGGGTACGATCTACGAACTGCCGGGGCGTTCGCTGATGTTGCTCTGTCAGCCGGGTGACGCATGGGCCGCCCATGTCGGCACGACTGCCGTTCAATCTCAAGTATTGCCACCGTCGCCGGCCCTGGTGGGCGCACCCACGCGGGAGCATACGATTGTCGGGACGGTCATCACCATCGCTGCCGTCTGGAGCCCGCAACTGGGGAACAACCGTGACATTCTGGTCTACCTGCCGCCGGACTATGATGACGGCGCAAACCGCTACCCGGTCATCTACATGCACGACGGGCAAAACCTCTTCGACCAGATGACCAGCTTTAACGACGAGTGGTGTGTGGATGAGACTATGGAGGAGCTGGCGCAGCAGGACATCAAGGCGATCATCGTCGGCATCCCGAACATGAGCGACCGGCGGATCGAGGAGTATAGTCCCTTCGAGAGTGAAAAGTATGGCGTCGGGCGCGGTGAAGACTACCTGACGTTTATTTGCAACACCCTGAAACCCCAGATCGATCGCGGTTTCCGCACCCTGGCCGACCGCGAACATACCGGCATTATGGGCTCATCAATGGGTGGGTTGATCAGTCTGTATGCCTTTTTCCGCTACCCTGAAACGTTTGGCTTTGCCGGCGCAATGAGTTCCGCCTTCTGGTTTGCCGACCGGGCGATCTTCGATTGGATTGATGATGCGCTACAGGTGCCCGGCAAGATCTACCTTGATGCGGGTACGGGTGAAGGTGAAGAAACTGTGGCCGATACCCGGCGTATGCGCAGCCTGCTGCTGGAGAAAGGCTACCAGGCAGACACGCAACTCTCCTATGTGGAAGAACCCGGCGGTTTACATAATGAGGTCGCCTGGTCCGGTCGCCTGCGCGCTGCGCTGGTCTTTTTGCTCACTGCTCAACATGGATAATGCGCGTTTGTTTGAGCGTTCGTAGTGCCTGCTAATGAAGTTTGAAAAGTAGTCCGGATATGGAGTGCGGCAGCCATGCTCCCGCATACTGCTTGCCACAGCAATGTAGAAGTGATCTACATACTGCCTCTTCCAGCCACCAAATACCCCTTCACCCTCTCCCTTCTGCTGCTTTTTGTCCGCTCCACAGGGATGGCACGTATTTTGCGAAAACAGAGACAATTGAATTGTTCCATGGAACAATTTCAGCTATTTCCCCTGCAAGCGCCGGTGACCTGCCGGCGCGGTTCTGCCTGTACATGTAGCAAAGTGTAGGCACAGTTACTCTGTGCAATCACGACAATCCACCAATGCAACCCACTTCCGCAATGTGGTTGACATTATCGCCATTATTGCGACGCTCTTCGGTGTGGCAACCTCCCTTGGCCTCGGCGCGGAGCAGATCAACGCCGGGCTGAACTATCTCTACAATGTACCGCAGGATGTGGTTGTCCAACTATTCATTATTACGTTGATCACGACGAGTGCGACCATATCGGTCATCAGCGGCCTGAATGCCGGTATCCGGCAGCTTAGCCGGGTGGCGCTGATCCTGGGCGCGGTGCTGCTGGTGCTGGTCTTCATTCTCGGCCCCACGCCGGCGCTGCTCGATACCATACTCCAGAGGTGGCTACTACCTGCAACAACTGCCCTTCCTGAGCACCTGGTCGGAAGCGTTCCAGGAGCCGGGTGCAAACTGGCAGAGCGACTGGACAATTGCCTACTGGGCCTGGTGGATTTCCTGGGCCCCATTTGTGGGTATTTTTATCGCGCGCATCTCGAAGGGCCGCACGATCCGCGAGTTTATCCTGGGGGTGCTGCTTGTGCCGGCGATTATCTCCATGCTCTGGTTTAGCGTGTTTGGCGGCGCGGCGTTCTGGATTGAACTGTATGGCGGGGGTGGTCTGGTTGAGCCGATTCTGCAGGATGATGCGATTGCGATGTATGTGCTGCTCGATCAATTCCCACTGGGGAGTATCACTTCGCTGCTGGCGCTGGTAGGGGTGACAATCTTCTTTATCACCTCGTCCGATTCGGGCTCGCTGGTGATTGACATCATCTCGGCCGGGGCTGAAAGGGGGGGGATGGACTGATATGGTGTCAAGGATTTTGTTCTCGCTGGGATTTGCCAACCACCGCTCGATCTGGCAGACTCGGTACACTGATCCCGATGATGGGTATCACGGTTGGAGGTACCGATGACTCAGTCCATGGAACAGGTTGTGCAGCAGGTGATTCAGCGCTGGGTGCCCACCCTACCCCCACCTCGCCAACGCCAGCTGGCCCGCTGGGTGTTGGGGGCAGTCCTGGCGGGGAATGCCAATGGTCCCTCGCTCATCCAGGCGTTGGCGACGGCCGGGATCGCGCGCCCGACCACCCTGACCGACCAGTGGGATGCCTGGCTGGATCAGCCCGCCCACCAGACCACCACGCCGCCTGCGGCAGGCGAGCCGACAGTGGTCAGCCCGCTGGCTGCCGGGGCCGACCTCCTCCGCGTAATCCTGGACCTGTGGACGGACGAGCGCCTGATTCTGGGCATGGACGCCTCCTACCGGCGCGATGATGTCGTCCTGTTGCGCCTGAGTATCCGCTATCGCGGCACCGCGCTGCCCATCGGCTGGGTGCTGGTCCCGGCCAATACGCCCGGCGCATGGGCACCCCACTGGGAACGCCGGTTGGCGTGGGCCGCCACCAAGCTGGATGCCACCCGCCTGGTCGTTGTTGTCACCGACCAGGGGTTGGGGAGTCCCCAGTTGTGGCATGCCATCCGCGATCACGGCTGGCATCCGGTGATGCGCGTCCAGGATCGGGCGACATTCACCCCAACCGGTGCGCAGCGCCAGCGCGTGCGCGATCTGGCCGGTGGTCCCGGGCGCGGCTGGATTGGCACCGGCACCGCGTTTACGGACGCGGCGAAGCGGCTGGACGGCACGCTGGCGACGGTGTGGGATCCCCAGGCGGACGCGCCATGGGCCCTGTTGACCGATCTGCCCCCAAGCCAACTGGACCCGGCCTGGTATGCGCTGCGCATGTGGGATGAGGAAGGCTTTCGCGCCAGTAAATCCATGGACTGGGACTGGCAGCGTGGCCAACTGAACGCCCCGGACGCGGTGGCCTGGCAGTATCTGGTGGTGGCGGTCGCCACGCTGTGGACCCTGGCCATCGGCACGCGGATTGAGGATGCTGCGCAGCAGGGAGTCGCACCCGGTCAGGTGCGCCAACCACCCACGACCCAGCCGCGTCGCACACGCCGGAGTGGCACGGCCCGCCGGATCATCAGCCTGATCCAGCAAGGGACGCAGAAGCTGCGCTGGTTATGAGCGCGGGGACGCACCTGGGTGCGGCTCTGGTTGCGTCCGGAGCCATGGCCAAAAACCCCTGACAGTTGGGCGATCCATATCCATAGTCCGTCCTAATCAGCAATATGGCGTCTCAACCCCCCCCTTTCAGGCGGTGGGGAGGTGAGGAGGCGAGGAGGCGAGGAGATGGGGCGCTCTCAGATGTAGGCTTTTTGCGGTAGGGACGCGCTTCTGCGCGTCCGCCGCCCGTCCGGGTGCGGAACATAGTTTCTGGAGCGGCGGTCGCTGCCGGTCTCGCCAACCGCACTCCACTGCGCTCTAGCGAAAAAGTCTACACTTGAGAGGCGGCAGGGAGGTGAGGCGAGGAGGCGGGAGTGGGAATTTTGTGACTTTCGTGCCCTTTTGTAGCGTTCGTGATCCAGAGACTTCGCGGGGTGCGTAATCCTGACTGTCCACGAATAGAAACCACGAATACACGAATGCCGGCAGCACACGCTATGTGTGCAACAGACATCTGACGTGCGTGTGTGTAGAGATAGTCACTGCGTCTTCCCATTCGTGGTATCATGCATTCTATCCGCTCTCTGTTCAGATGGTGATCTGATGAATGTGGTCTACTGGCTTCAGGGTATTGCGTTTGAGTAGGATGACCAGAAGGCGCAGCAGAACGCCGAAAAACATGGCGTTATGTTTGAGGAAGCGGCTGAGGTCTTCTTTGATCCATTTTATCAGTATGGCAATGCCACTCCAGCAGGCACCAGTGAGCAACGAGGCTTCATTCTCGGCTATTCCGTTTCACAACGCCTGTTATTGGTGGTATACACCGAGCGACGGGAACGGACACGGATTATTTCCGCGTGCCTGGCAACCCGCTCTGAAAGGAAGCTGTATGAGTCAGCCTGAGTTCCCAACCGAACTGCATATTCGCCCCCGGCCAACAACCAGCGTAACCCTCGCTATTCCCACGGATACCTGGCAGTCGCTTGAACAGGTTGCTGCCGTCCGGGATATGTCGGTAGAAGCGCTGCTGAAACTCTATATTGGGCAGGGGCTACGGCACGATGTTGCGCAACGGTTTGCCGACCGCGTGCTGGATTTGACTGTGCAGGTGCTTGCGCGGCACGGGCAATCGCAGGAGCAGGTTGCGGCAATCGTCCGCGAAATTCGGGATGCGACCGGAAGCTGATATAGCAACCCTACATTTGTCGTAGTGCCGCCTTTAGGCGGTTGAGAGCGAATCTCTGAGAGTCAAATGTTTGCTGCCATAGTGTTCGTACTCCGAGGAATGAAGACACGCTACTGTAATGTGAATACTGTTCTCAACCGCTGCAAGTATCGCATTAACTGAAGATAATAGTAACACCTTTTAGTTACACGATGTACGCAGTTGGTTCCGAACCAGGTGTTCACCTGGATGAATAACCCGATTCGCCTCCAGCAGGGCGGAATAGGACATCCTTTTTCCGGAAAATTTGGCACAACGTGCCAAATTTTCCGGAAAAAGATAGAAACGTACCATGCTGCCGCAGGCGAAATGCACCGTTATCGGGAGCAAACGACCCGTTTGAATGCACACCGCGTACGTCCTGTAACTGAAGATGTTGCCCAGGATGCGTTTGTGCGCACTTATGAACGAAATTCGCAGTCAAACAGCAACCGCGTACCCACACAGGTCTGCACATAGGCGTCGGGCAGGGTGCGGGCAATCGCATGGATGGCCTTCCAGCCGGTGCAGTGGCCGGGCACGATCACATCCGGCTGCAATGTGGTCAGTTCGTCAACTGTTGGCGGGATAATCTTCTCGAAGAAGCCGCCCGACAGGTGGAACCCGCCGATTACCCCGTGGATCTTGTCGCTGCCGGTCAGCTTGCGGGCATAGCGCAGAATATTGACAATCCCCGCGTGGCTACAGCCCGTCAAGACCAGCAGCCCCTTGTCTTTGACATTGACCAGGGCCGCCTGGTCATCCCAGACCCAGACATCAGGCTCCCAGCCGGCATCGGTGTGGGCCAGATGACTGACCGGCCCCTGCTCAAACTCTGTTGTCCGCTCCACCTGCCCCGTCACCAGGACGGAGCCGTCCAGCAGCAGCGAGGGATCGCGCCGCTCCAGCAGTTCTACGCCCTCGCGCAGCAGATCGGCGCGGCTGGGAGCGGGCAGGTGTAGTTCATTCCCGGCGGGGAAAACCACCTTGCGCTCACGCCAGGCATCGGGGTGCAGCACCAGCGGCATCCGGCGTGGTCCCAACCGCTCCAGCAGACCCATCAGTCCACCGTGGTGATCGGTATGCCCATGCGAGAGCACAATTGCCCGCAGTTCACCTGGATCGATCCCCAGAACATCCATGTTGTGGACCAGCGTTTGCTTGCCCAGCCCGGTGTCATAGAGGATCGACGCAGTCTGACCATTCTTGCGGATGGTCAACAAGAGGGAATAGCCATGCTCGGCAATCAGCGGTTCCGCCTCAAACGTGTCCCAGTTCATCGGGGCGCGGCGTACGGTGGGCGAGCCGGGCACCAGCGCATCCATCACATTGTCAACCAGGATCGTTACTTCCGCCGCGTCTACCGGTTCCAGCGTAATCGGTTCGCTCATGAGGATCCTCCCTTCTTCTCTTGAAGCTGATGTTGTACAGAGGTTGTAGCAGAGGTGGAATAACCTTCATTATACGCTATCGGCGGGGGAAGGGAAAGAGGTTGTAGGTTACAGATTACAGGTTACAGGAGCAACAGGTGTTCCCGTCGGGACGCGCTTCTGCGCGTCCCGACACCTACGGATGTTCCGGTAGGGACGCGCTTCTGCGCGTCCGCCATGCGTCCCGACACCTACGGATGTTCCGGTAGGGACGCGCTTCTGCGCGTCCGCCGCGCATCCCTGTGCGGCAGGTATCAACCCATCAGGCGCGGTGGACCCTGCTGAATGCGCCGGCGAAACTCCGCCAGCGTCGTCGCCTCCGAGCCGGGCATTTCCAGCCACCAGGTGACACCGGCCTCGGCGTAGGCGCTCACCAGCGCCCGATCCGCGGCAACATCTGTCCCGGTCGTCTGGCCCGCATGAATGACATCAAACGGCTGCTCCGATGAGCGGTGCTGTCGAATGTAGGCCAGGATTGCGCGGAAGTCAGCCGGGGTCAGCGGCACTGCCAGACTCTCACGGTTAACCGGGCAGACGCCATCCCACTGCGCCGCCCGCCGGAAGGGTTTTTTGTTCGGCCAGAAGCCCGCCACCCAGATCGGGATACGCGGATGCTGCCGTGGCTGCGGTAAGAAGTGGGCACCATTGACCTGGTAGTGCGTTCCTGCGAAGCTAAACGGCTCACCCTGCCATAACCCGGTCAGCACGGCCAGCCCTTCGTCGAGCATCGCCGCGTGCAAACGGTCATCCGGCGACTCGCCATAGCAGGTGTACTCCTGCGCCATATCCGAGCCAATGCCCACACCCACGATAAGCCGCCCCTGGCTCAGATGGTCCAGCGTGACGGTTTCGCGTGCGACTTTCCAGGGCCGCCGCCGGGGCAGCGGTGTCACCAGTGCCCCCAGTTTAATGCGCCGGGTACGCATGGCAATAACAGCCAGGTCGATCCAGGGGTCAGAGATGGGGACGGGCCAGCCTGCGCCGATGTGGTCCCAGAGGAAGAAGCCATCCCATCCCACCTCCTCGGCTTCCCGGGCCAGATCGCCAATCAGGGCGGGGTCACTAAACTCCCCAAACGGGGGCATATCAATGCCGAACTGCATACGAACCTCCTTGCGGCGCACTCCCGCTGCCGCCATACCTCCACCGGGTAGTATAGCAGCCGTGTGTGACAGGGAGCGTCACAAATTGAGTTGTCACCAGGAGGGGCGTAGCAGCAGCCCAGCAGCGGTAGAACCAGGATCACGATGACGATGATGCGCCCCACCGGGCGGCGCGGGCGGGTGGCCGAGGTGCCTTGAGCATGACTCATCGCTGCTCCGTATGGTGTTACAAGGTGGATACATCCATTTGCGTACCGTCAGGGTAGTGCAGGCGCGGCAGGATGGCATACAGCGCCATCCTACCGCAGCGTATCGCAATACTGTATAGGGTTGGGGGGAACCGGGCTAGTTCGGCTCGGTGCCCCAGACCAGCACCCCGTTGCGGTAGAGCGTAACCTGCGTCCAGTCCGTGTAACTGATCTTCGTCGGATCGAACGAGTAGTCGTCCGTCTGATCGTAATCACTAAAATCCGTCTTGGTGATGCGGCTCTGAATGTCGCCGCTGCTACCACCACCGGGCAACGTGCCCGCGCTGCTGGTAAAGCCCAGTTCCAGGTAGTGGTCGGCCCCATCGCGGGGACTGCTTAGCGGCACAAACTGATGGGTGATGTTGGCACAGTCCAGCACGGCCCAGTCACAGGCATAGCTCTGCGGCTGGTCGGTATCGATGGTGTACCAGTAGCGTACGGTTAGCTCGCTCAGCGGAATATCCGTCGTGCCGTTGTTGACCAGGTTCAGGAAGGGCTTGATATCGCTGTTGGTCGCACTGGTGCCACCACTCTCGCCCACGCGATACTGCAGCGCCAGGTCCGAACTGACCGCCTCTGCCGGCTCGGTGCCCCAGACCAGCACGCCGTTGCGGTAGAGCGTAACCTGCGTCCAGTCGGTAAAGCTGGGCTTCGCGGGAGCGCAAGAGCAGGCATACATCTCATCATATTTGATAAGGTCTACTCTGGCGATCTGGTTCTAGATCTCGCTACATAAAGCTACTTAGCGCAACCTGCACCCGCCCGGCAAGCACGCATGCCACGCACCACCCGCCGCAGAGTATGCTACAATGCCGGTACTCCGGTGTGCAGCATCGCTGATCTGTACCTGCCTGATAGTCCCTGGGAGAGCGACCATGACCGCCAGTCGTGACCACATTCTTGCCAATATTCGCGCCGGCCTGGTAACCACCCGCCCCGACCTGGAGCGGATCGCCGCCGGCGCGGAGCATACGCCGCCGCCCTTTGTGCATCCTCCGGCGGACGATCTCACCACGCAGTTTATCACTGAGTTGACCCGACTCGAAGGGCGGGCACACCGCTGCGCCACCGACCAGGAAGCGCTGGCGGTGGTTCGGGACATCTTGCAGGCGCAGTCGGTCAACACGGTTATCGCCTGGGATTTCGAGCAGATTGGGTTGGCCGGGCTGGCTGAACTGCTGCATGAACTGAGCGTGAGCGTCGCCGATAGCCGGATCGCGCAGGCGGGTGCGGCGCGGGCCGGCCGGCTGCAAAGCCTCGATCCCGTGCCGGTCTGCATCTCCGGCGCTGTGTGTGCTATCGCTGAGAGCGGCTCGCTGCTGCTGTTGAGCGATCAGGGACGCGGACGGCTGGCCTCGCTGCTGGCTCCCGTGCATATCGCCGTGCTACGCGTGTCGCAGTTGGTGCGCGGCCTGGGCGAGGCGCTGTCCGCAGTCCAGGCGACCTACGGCAGCAACCTCTTCGTTCAGCACAGTAACCTGACCATCATCTCCGGCCCCAGTCGCACTGCCGATATCGAGTTGACCCTGACCCTGGGCGTGCATGGCCCACGCGAATTGCATGTACTTCTCATCGAAGCGGAACCTGCGTCGGAACCGCCTGCCGAAGCAGCCGTGCCGGAAGTGCCGGAAGTGCCGACCGAGGAAGTCGCCCCACCGGAGCACAAGCTGCCTGCTGCGGAACCCGCTGCACCAGAGCCAGAGCAAGCCCCACCGGAGCACAAGCTGCCTGCTGCGGAACCCGCTGCACCAGAGCCGGAGCAAGCCGCGCCGGAAGCGCCTGCTGCGCCGGAAGCGCCCACCGAGGAAGCCGCGCCGGAGCACAAGCGGCCTGCTGTGGAGGACGCGCCGGAAGCGCCCGCCGAGGAAGCCGTGCCGGAGCACAAGCTGCCCGCTGCGGAACCCGCTGCACCAGAGCCGGAGCAAGCCGCGCCGGAAGCGCCTGCTGCGCCGGAAGCGCCCACCGAGGAAGCCGTGCCGGAAATGCCGGAACCGCAGCCGGAGCAACCGTCACCAGCCGAGGCAGAAGCCGCGCAGCCGGCGCAACGCCGCCGGCGTCAGACCCGCCGCAAGGGTCGCCAGACCGGCACTGAAGAAACCAAATCAGCGGAAGGACAGCCGACAACTGGAGCCGAACAACCGCCGGAAGGCCGCCAGACCCGCCGCAAGGGTCGCCAGACCGGCGCACAGAAGTCAACCTCGCAGCAAGAGACACCCTCAACCGGCGGCGAAGCGGCAAAGACAGAGGCAGAGGAAGGGCAACCCTCGGCGGAGAAAGGGCAGCAACCGGCGCGCAAAGGACGCCAAACCCGCAGCAAAGGTCGCCAACCCAAAAAACCCGATCAGCAGTCGCGTGAAACTGACCAGCAGAGCGGGGAGGAGCAGTCACAGCCGAAGCGCAAGGGTCGCCGTACAAAAGGCCGCAAGGTGGAGTGACAGACTACGGACTACGGACTACGGGCTACAGACTACGAATTACGGACTACAGACTACGGATTACAGGATACAGTTCAATGAAACCCCAGGTTTACATCACGCGGCGCATACCGCAGGCGGCAGTTGATAGTATCGCCGCCGCATGCGACTATGCCATGTGGGATAGCGCCGATCTGCCGGTGCCCCGCGATCAGTTGCCGGCCGCGCTGTCCGGCGTGGATGGCGTGCTGACCATGCTGACGGAGCGGGTGGATGCGGCTTTCCTGGCGGCTGCGCCCCGCTGCCGGGTGGTGGCAAATATGGCGGTGGGCTACGACAATGTTGAACTGGCGGCCCTGAATGCGCGCAACGTGCTGCTGACCAACACCCCCGGCGTGCTGACCGACACAACCGCCGATCTGGTCTGGGCGCTGATGCTGGCGGCCGCCCGGCGCATTGTTGAGGGTCACAACCTGATCGCCGCCGGCAGGTGGACCACCTGGTCGCCAATGTTTATGGTGGGGCAGGAGGTATCCGGCGCAACCCTGGGCATTGTCGGAGCCGGGCGGATTGGCAGCGCTGTGGCGCGGCGTGCCTCCGGCTTTGCCATGCCGATCCGCTACTACAACCGGCGTCCGGCTCCCGCGCTGGAGGAGCAGACCGGGGCGCGCTACTGTGAACTGGACGAACTGCTGCGCACAGCGGATTTTATCGTGGTGCTGCTGCCGCTGACGGAGGAGACGCGCGGGATGTTTGGGGCGCGTGAGTTTGCGCTGATGAAGCCCACGGCGGTTTTTATCAACGCTGCGCGGGGTCCGATTGTTGACGAGGACGCGCTCTACACGGCGCTGCAGCAGGGGCGGCCGGGGGCGGCCGCCCTGGATGTCTTCGCCGTTGAGCCGGTTGGCGCGGAGCATCCGCTGTTGAGCCTGCCCAATGTAACGGCGGTGCCCCACATCGGCAGTGCCACCGTTGCCACACGTATCCGCATGGCAACAACCGCCGCCACCAACCTGGTTGCCGCCCTGACCGGCCGGCCGGTACCCAACCCGGTCAACCCGGAGGTGTTGCTGCAAACATGATGTCGTACCGCATAAAACACAAAGCGTGAAACGTGGGCCACTGCACCTCACATTTCACGCTTCACGCCATAAAACACAAAGCGTGAAACGTGGGCCACTGCACCTCACATTTCACGCTTCACGCCGCACGTTTCACGTTTCACACCTTACGTTTCATGCTCCGCCCGCTCTTTGATGCGCAGCCAGAGCCAGCCCAGACCCAACGAGAAGAGCAGTCTCCCGGCAATATCGAGGAGCCGGCCCAGCCATGCGCCAACGATGAGCGCCTCAATCAGGGGTGAAGTCGTTTCCTCCGGGAGAGATGCTGCCACACCATTGTGCGCGACGGCAGTCCGATCATGTAGCAAATTGCGCAGGGAAACCCGCGCCTGCGAACGTGGATCTGTGTGATATCCAGACCGTAACATACCCATCCCCTCCTCTCGCGTTATAGAGATGGTACATTTCTATCAATACCCTTCAGTGATTTTAAGCATAGCATAAAGATCCGCTATCGTCTAGAGGCAATTTAGGGCAAATCAACTCTGTTACCCTGAATAACACGACTTACGCGGTTGCTCACCCGAAAGGAAATTTCGCCTCCGGCAGGGCGATATCTGCTTCCAAACGAGTGACCGCGTAATTCCTGTGAATGACATGAGTTACGCGGTGGGGCCGGTTCTGGTACTGGGCCAGAACCGGAAACCAGAATCGCCTGCGGCAGCATGGTACATTTTGTGACTTTTTGCTAAAAATTTTGCACAGAGTGCAAAATTTTTAGCAAAAAGATGTCCGATACCGTCCTGCCGGAGGCGATATCTGCTTCCAAACGAGTGACCGCGTAATTCCTGTGAATGAGGTGTTGAACCATCTGCTATACTAACGATTGATATACGGATGATATCCAACATACGACCTTTGAAGTGACACGCGTTACGCGGTTGACATGCAACCCGGACGTTTCATCCGATGGGAGCCCGATTTGTCTGCGGCAGCATGGTACGCTTTTGCGGGAGTCTTTACCCTGCCGGAGGCGCAACCGGCCTGCAGGTTTGGCAGGAGGACTGGAACAGTCCGCACCGCGTAAGTCGTGTGAAGTGAATGGATTACCTATGCAATATCTGCTGCGTCTGCCGGCGTGCATCCTGCTCTGCACGCTGCTGTTACCCGGCTGCGTTCCGACCAACTCGGGCGGTGTGCCGCCGTCCCAGGTGCTGGGCACCTCCACCCAGACTGATCGAGTCGCCGCGCCGGCCCTGAAAACCACGGCCTGGCCGGCCGTGCCTTCCGCCAGACCGGTCATTCCCAGCACGCCACCTGCCGCACCAACTGTTGTGCCGACCATCCCGCCCACCAGTACGCCCATCCCGGCGGTGCTTGATCTAAGCGCGCAGGCTGCCGCACTGCTGCCCCCCTTTGCCGCCGATCTTGCCGGGGCGGAGGTCTGGGATCATTACCAGATCAGTGCCACGCTCGATCCAACTGCGCTCACGGTCAGTGGCACCCAGCGGATGCTGGTGCGCAATGGGGCGAGTGTGCCGTTTGAGGCGCTCTACTTCCATCTCTACCCCAACCATCCCGACTTTGGCGGTGAACTGAGCGTTACGGATGTGCGGGTGAACGATCAACTGGTGCCCATCACCAGCGAGCAAGACGGTGTTCTGCTACGGGTCGAACTGCCCCAGCCACTCGCGCCCGGCCGGCAGGCCCGCGTGACCATGAACTTTCTGGCGCGCACGCAGCGCAACGCCAGCGGCTCGGCCTATGGCGCATTCAACCAGGAGGCGGGAGTCTGGTCGCTGGCCTCCTTCTACCCGGTACTGGCGCGCTATTTTGCCGATGGCTGGGACCGGCGACCCGTCAGCAGTCGCGGCGACCTGGCCGTTACCGCGACAGCGCTCTATGATGTCACGCTGGACACGCCGGTTGACTGGCAACTGGTGACGACCGGCACGCAGGTGGAAACCAACTCACCAGGGAATCTACCGCCGGAGGGCTACCGGCGTGAGCGCTTTGTTAGTGGACCCCAGCGCGACTTCTTCCTGGCGGCGATCAATGGGCTGAACCAGGCCAGCGCCGATGTGGACGGCACTCGCGTGACGGTCTACTACCGGCCGGAAAATGATGCTGCCGGACAGCGCAGTCTGGCAATTGCCGCACAGTCATTGCAGGCGTTCAACGCACGCTACGGGCGTTACCCGCTGACCGAAATGGAGGTGGTACAGGCGGCGCTGACGAAGTTCCTGGGGGTGGAGTATCCCGGCGTGATGCTGATCGAGCAGCGCCTCTACGCGAGTAACGGACGTAGCCTGGAGACCACCATCGCGCATGAGGTGGCGCACCAGTGGTGGTACAGTCTGGTGGGCAACGACTTTCAAGGCGCGGCCTGGCTCGATGAGGGATTAGCCAGTTACTCCCAGGTGATCTACTATGAGTCGCTGGGAGATGCCGTCAGCGCGGCGGCCGAGTTGCAGCAGTTCCGGAATATCTACCTGAGTGCGCGGAATGCCGGGAATGACGGCGTGGTGAACCGTCCGAATGCAGCATTTCAGGGTAACTATGTGGCGCTGGTTTATGCCAAAAGCGCGCTCTTCTTCCACGCGCTGCGCCGGCGGATGGGGGACGAGACCTTCTATGCCTTTCTGCCGCGCTACTACGATACCTACCGCTATGGCGAAGCGACCGGCAGCGACATGCTTGCCACCGCCGAGGCGACCTGTGGCTGCGATCTGCAGGCCCTGTACGACGCCTGGATCACCAGCGCAGTTCCGGTTGAAGTTCCCTGATACCCTTTCAAGAGCAGTAGGCGCGGCTTGATGAAGTCTGAAAAAATAGTCCGGAATATGAAGCCCGGATTACATACATATTCAGCGTTCATGAAGCCGCATACAGGCAGTTCCAACATGTGGCATGCGCGCGGCTTGTAGCCGCGCCTACAGCCGGGTGCTACACTCCCTTGCGACCCATGGGGCTGTAAGGTATAATGAGGCGACTTATCGCACGATAGAGGCATGCATGGCTTCACAGGCACTCTACCGCAAATGGCGGTCGCAAACCTTTAGCCAATTGATCGGGCAGGAACATGTCGTTCGCACGCTACGCAATGCGATTGCCGAAGGACGTGTCGCTCACGCCTACCTGTTTACCGGCCCGCGCGGGGTGGGAAAAACCAGTATGGCCCGCCTGCTAGCCAAGGCGGTCAACTGTGCTGCCCCCGAACCCGAGCGACCCTGTGGCGTGTGTGACGCCTGCCGGTCGATTGCCGATAATCGGGCCGTTGATGTCATCGAGATGGACGCGGCCTCGCACACCAGTGTGGAGGATGCGCGCGAGATTATCGAGCGGGTGCAGTTTCGCCCAACCTCCGGGCGCTACAAAGTCTATGTTGTTGACGAAGTGCATATGCTCTCCACGGCGGCCTTTAATGCGCTGCTCAAAACGCTGGAGGAGCCCCCCGAACATGCCATCTTTATTCTGGCGACCACGGAAGTTCACAAAGTCCCGGCGACGATCCTCTCGCGCTGTCAGCGGTTTACCTTTACCCGCCTGGGCATTGTCGAGATTGCCGGCCACCTGCAGCGGATTGCCGCCGAAGAGCAGTTACAACTCGAAGCCGGGGTGGGGCAGGCGATTGCCCGCGCCGCCACCGGTAGTATGCGCGATGCGTTGGGTATCCTGGAGCAACTGGGCTCGTTTGCCGGCAGCACCCTGACCCTGGAGCAGGTACAGAGCCTGCTGGGTATGACCGCCGCTGCCGAGGTGCATCTGCTGATTGAGGCGCTGCTGAACGGCGATCTGAGCGCGGCCCTACGTGCGGTCAACAGTGTGGCCGACCAGGGCGCGGATCTGCGGCAGTTTACCCGCGATCTGGTTGAGCGGCTGCGCGCGCTGATGCTGCTGGTTGCTGCGGGCGACCGGGCGCTGCTCGATCTGGGTGATGATGAACTGGCACTTATGGAGGAGTGGGCCGGGCATGCCGAGGCCGGGATGCTGGTTCAGTGGATCAAGGTTTTTAGTAACCTGGACTATCAACTGCGTACCAGTCCCTACGGGCATCTGCCGCTGGAGTTAGCCGTGGTGGAAGCGTTGGTACAGCCGGTAGCAACGGCACCCGCGCCGGCGTCCCGCCCGGTGCGGACGGAGGGCAAAACACGTCCGGCCGCGCCGGTATCACGCTCGGCGGCGCGGCCGGCGGCGGCATCCACACCGGCACCCGCCGCACTACCACAACCCGCGCCAGAGCCGGCAGAACCACCGCCACCTGTGCCGGAACCGGCAGAACCACCGTCACCCGCGCCAGAGCCGGCAGAACCGCCACCACCCCCGCCAATTACTGAGGAAACCGCTACACCTGCATCACCTGCATCAATCGAGGCTGCGCCGGTTGCGCCTGCCAATGAAACAACAGCCGCTCCTGAACCCGAACCTGAGCCGCCGGTTGCGGATGATCCGCTGCCGCCGCTTGATGAAGCTGTTCCGGCTGAACCGACCGAACCGGGCGGACAGACGGCCATGGCCATTCCGCCCGCCGAAAAAGCAGAAACTGCCCGGCGCGATCAGGCGACGGTGCAGGCGGCGAACGCTGATGTCTCCTGCCTGGAGCAGATCGAAACCGTCTGGCCCGATGTCGTTCGTGATGTACGCCCCCTCGATAAGATGGTTCAGGCGCTGTTGCACAACATCCGGCCGGTTGATGTCGAGGGGCATACGGTAGTGCTCCAGGCAACCTCGCAGTTTCATAAGGATAATATCGAGAAAGTCCACAGCCGCCGGATTGTTGAAGAGGTGTTGAGTAAACATCTGGCGGCAGAGTTCACGATTCGCTGTACCATGGAAGCCCAGACCGAGACGCAGGATCTACGTAGCCAGATACGCACGTCCCGCAAGGATCGCTGGGTCCGCGCAGCGATTAACGTCTTTGATGCGGATATTATTGATATCGAACAGTCTGAGTAGTCAGCATAAGTTGACACGTAAAGGAGTAACCTGATGAATCCACGCCAGATGCAGCAGATGGCCCAGCAGATGCAGCGCCAGATGCAGCAGATACAGGAAGAACTCGGCACAACGATGGTTGAAGGCAGTGCCGGGGGTGGGGCGATTACGATTACCATGAACGGCCACCGCGAGGTTCAGGCGGTAGCGATTTCGCCGGAAGTGATCGATCCTGATGATGTTGAGATGTTGCAAGACCTCTTGCTGGCCGCAATTAGCGATGCCACCAAGAAGGCCCAGGAACTGGCCGAGGAGCGCATGGGGCCACTGATGGGCGGCATGAAGGGCATGCCGGGAATGTTTTAGCTGATAGAAAGCGAAGGTACGCGGTGAGCCGGCCCCTGCGGGCTGTGTGCCCGCGTGCCTTCTGCGCTGTGAGAGGAATGGCATGGCTCCAGGAAGCCTCGATCAAAGCTTCGTGGTTGAGCCGGTGGCCCGGCTGATCGAAGAGTTAAGCCGCCTGCCGGGGATTGGCCCGAAAACGGCCTCCCGCTTGACCTTTTTTTTGCTGCGGGCTGACGAAGCTCAGTCGCGGGCGCTGGCAGAGGCAATCGTTGATGTGAAGGCGCAGGTTGCGCTCTGTTCGCGCTGCTTTAATATCACCGTGGGCGACCTCTGCCCGATCTGCCTGAATACCGCGCGTGACCAGGCCAAAGTCTGCGTGGTCGAGGAGCCACTGGATGTACTCGCCATTGAACGCAGTGGCGTCTACCGGGGGCTCTATCATGTGTTGCACGGCCATCTTGCGCCACTGGATGGCGTGTACCGGGAGCATCTCAAGATTGACGAACTGCTGGACCGCGCACGTAGCGAACCAATCGACGAGGTCATCCTGGCAACCAACCCGAATACCGAGGGCGAAGCAACCGCCTTTCTGATACATCGGGAATTGACGCCGCTGGGGGTGCGTATGACGCGGTTGGCACGCGGGTTACCAACAGGAGGCGACCTGGAGTGGGCCGACGCGGATACGCTTGGGTCTGCTTTGGAGGGTCGGCGTGAGCTGTAGGCCCTGTGCATCCACAATGAGAAGGAGCCACATCACATGAGCCTGACAGATATTCTGAACGAGGCGGTTGATCGGGTCAAGGGGGCCCGCCTTGCCGGGGTTATCGGAAGCGATGGCCTGGGCGTCGAGATGGTGCTGGCGGATGATCTGCCCCACGACCGTGAGGAGGCCGAAATTGAACTGGCCGGACTGGCGGCGACGGCTTCGATGACGGCCAGTCGCCTGGGCGCGGGGCAGGTGCGCGATATTATCATCGAAGCGGATGATCTGACCTACCTGGCCTCAATGATTACGCCGGGTTATTTCGCCGTGATCGGGATCAGTTCAAATGGCAACCTGGGACGGGCTCGCTTTGCGGTGCGCCAGATGGTCAACCGGCTGCAGACCGAGTTATAGTCCGACGGTAGCCCGTGAAAAAAAGCGGCGGCATCCCTGACCGGATGCCGCTTTCCCATTTTTGCATATGAAGGAGAAGTATGATGCAGGTTGCGCTTGTCACAGGCGGAACACGGGGGATTGGACGGGGGATTGCGCAGAAGCTGGCCGAGCAGGGCTTTCATCTGCTGTTGGGCTACCGGGCAGACGAGGCGGCAGCGCAGCAGGCCAGGCAGGAACTGGAGCAATACAATATCAAGGTGGTACTGGTGCATGGTGATATGCGCGAACCCGCTACCGTTGATGCCTTTGCCGGTGCGATTGAGACGCATTTCGATGGTCATCTGAATGCAGTGGTGCATAATGCCGGGTATACCATCGTTGCAACGCTGCCGGGTAACTTTTCCTTTGAACAGTATGAAGATGCGCAGGAAATCTACCCGCGCGCATTCCTGCGGCTGGTGGAGATGGCGATCAAGTATATGCCCGATGGTGAGGGGCGGATTGTGGCGATCTCCTCCCATGGCGTGCATGATCCCTCAGATATCTACGCCATGGCTGCCCCGGCAAAAACGGCGATGGAGGTGCTGGCAAAACATTATGCGCTGGCCTTGGCTCCGCGTGGCATTACGGTGAATACGATTTCGCCCGGTTACATCCGAACCCAGGCATGGGATGGCTACCTGGAAGCCATGCCCTATGCCGAAGAAGCGGGTCGCCTGGCAACCCCGATGGGCCGTTGGGGAGAACCGGCCGATGTCGCGCCCATGGTGGCGTTTTTCTGCTCTTCCGAGAGTCGCTTTGTGACCGGGCAGCATGTGTATGTGGATGGCGGCCTGAAACTGGCCCTGTTCCGTAACTCCCATATGATGGCGAGCCGGCAACAGCCGGAGTAAATCTTCTAGCCGTGGGGCGGGCCACCGTGCCGGCCCGGAGAAACGTAACCGGCATTGGGACAGGGTAGGGACGCGCTTCTGCGCGTCCCTACCCTGATACTCCGACGAGGATTTCCTGCAACCATGCGGGCTGAAGCCGCAGAGCAAGCCGATCAATCCATCCGTGTTTATAAGCTCCGCGCCCTCTGCGTCTCTGCGGTGAGAAAGAAATTTCGTTGTAGCACTACCCGCGCACCTCGACGATCTGGGAGCGGCGAAAGGCAATTACCACGCGCTGCCGGCCATTGTCGTAGCGGTGCGCTTTCGGCTCGAATAGTGCGCTGTCGTACCCCTGACGGTCAAGCCACCACTCAATCATCGCATCGGTTTCGATATCCAGCCCCAGTGTCCGCGCTTCCTGCTGAATGCGGGGCTGAAGCGCTTCCCAGGTGCCCGCCCGGCAGATCAGCGGATTATGCAGTTGCACCCGATAGAGCCGATGGAAGAGACCGACCAGTCGCCGCCCCACGCCGCTCCCGCCAACCTCAATCAGCGGTAGCCCACGTCCCACCGGTGTGCGCTGCTGAAACGTGTTGGGCAGGCGGAACAGGCCATGCACCACGCCGCGTTGCACCCACATCTCCGCCTCGCGCGGGTGCATCTGCCCGATCGCCTCATCAGCATAGTCGGAAATGCGCTGGACGCGCGGGGGAGCCATAATCTGGATCTGCGGTAGCGGCAGATCCGGCCGGGGCTGCGCGGTTGCATCCACCCATCTGGCTTCCAGCACGCTCATCGGCGAGTCCGACCCGATGCGGTAGCGAAAGCCGTGTCGGGTATGACCCTCCTGCGCCAGTGATGTTGAACGCAGCCGGATTCGCAGGCACAGATCTCCGGCACAACCGGGTGCGGGGAACCACTCGCGCTCAACCGTAAAGCTGACCAGCATGCGACTGGTGCCATCTTTAACCCACTCCTGATCGAACTTCTGCCAGCCATCGCTGGTTGTGCCGCTCCAGCCGCCAACCACAGCCCGTAGCGGCGCATAGATTGCAATCACATCATCAGGACCGGGTGGCTCCGGCAGAAACCAGAGGCCCGGCGGAGTCGCACCGGACGAGGGCAGCTTCATAGTGCCGCCAACGACCGACTGCGCAACGCGGGCATTGGGCAAGCGTACGGTAGGCCCGGTCACGGCCGGGTTGCCGGTAGTGTTATCCGGTGAGGTTTCCGGCGCTGCGGACGGGGCAATTGGATGGCCGCATGCCATGCAGAAGACCGCATCGGAGAGGGTGAGGGCCGCGCCACACTGCGGGCAGAAGCGCGGTGATCGGTACGCCGAGAATGCCGCAGACATTGTAGAACTCCATTCGCATGCTCAAAGCGGTGCTAAGATCCAGGTAGATCCAGTATTACCAAACAGTATAGCACTTCAGGCACGGTTTTGCTTGCACGGACAAATTTTTTCTCGAAGTGCGGCGCTGCTGCCCATTTGCCGGCGATGCGTATTTGTCGGCGTGGACGGATGTTTGTCTATCTTCAACTGGTTGGAGGCCATCGCTCGCGGGGAAGCCTGTCTCGATAGGGACACACTTCTGTGTGTCCGCTGTCTCGGTAGGGACGCACTTCTGTGCCTCCGCCGATCCGGCTGAAGCCGGGATTCCAGGGTATTTCATATCCGAGCTATTTTCTCAAACTTCATCTGCCGAAATTCCTGAAGATCGATATCGGGATTAATCTTCACCATGCATCAACTGGTTGGAGGCCGTCGCTCACGGAGCGACTAGTCTCGGTAGGGACGCACTTCTGTGCCTCCGCTGCGATTCTTCGCACAGGTAAGATAAATCTGCAACCGCTAATATAAGTGATACCGTTGAAGCAGCGTAAGTGATACCGTTGAAGCAACGTAAGTTGCACCGTTGAAGCAACGTAAGTTGCACCGTTGAACATGTTGACGTTTTGGCATGTTTTAGGTAATATACGCGCAGCCTGTTTCAACAAAACGGCACGGGCCGGAGGGTGCGCCAACACCCCCCGGCCCGCTAACCCCGACCCTGTACCGGCAGGATCGAGGCTAACGCGTATTGTATCACTTCTTGTGGTATGGTGCGGCGCAGCAGCGGTCCCTTGCTAGCGGGGGCCGCTGTTGTGTTTGAAACGGGCGGTGGAAGTCCATGAACGCCTTCCGCCTGTGTAGGGCGGGTTGGCCGGCTTCCCGCCCTACACCTTACACCGCAAGGAGGTCTGGATGAGCTTTTACACACCGTCGGATCTGCTGCGTCTCTGGCAGCAGGAACAACTGACCGCCGAGCAGGCGCTCGGCCATGTTTTGCAGATTGTGCAGGCGCAGCAGCAGTCGTTGCAGGCACAGCAGCAGCGCCTGCGTGACCTGGAGCAGCAGCTTGCCGCCCAGGTTGCGGCCGTCAATCAACCGGCGGAGACCCAACGCGCCCCGCCCGAAACCCGACGGCGGCGCAAGAAGTAGTCTGTAGTCTGTAGTCCATAGTCTGTCGTTGTACGATTACAACAAGTTAGCGCACCCTCGCGGTGAAGGTGCGCTAACCTGTTGTACCATTATAGTTAACCCGTAACCCCTAACCTTAACCCCTAAATCCTACGGAATATTCACCTGAAAGGCGCTCTTGCCCGCGTAGACGGCGGCATCACCCAGTTCCTCCTCGATGCGCAGAAGCTGGTTGTACTTGGCAATCCGGTCGGTACGGGCGGGCGCGCCGGTCTTGATCTGGCCCGCGTTGGTCGCCACTACCAGATCGGCGATGGTCATGTCTTCGCTCTCACCACTGCGGTGCGAAACGACCGCAGTCCAGGCCGCGCGCTGGGCCATCTGGATCGCGCTCATGGTCTCGGTGAGGCTGCCGATCTGGTTGAGCTTGATCAGGATGCTATTGGCGGCGTTCTCGTTGATCGCCCGCTGCAGGCGCTGCACATTTGTCACCAACAGGTCGTCACCCACCAGTTGCACCCGGTCGCCGACCTTCTCGCGCAGCAGTTTCCAGCCTTCCCAGTCATCCTCGGCCATGCCGTCCTCCAGCGAGATCAGCGGGTAGCGGGTCGAGATATCGGCCCAGTAGTCCGCCATTTCTGCGCTGCTTAACGAACGGCCTTCGCGCTCCAGATGATACTTGCCATCCTTGTAGAGTTCCGTACAGGCCGGGTCCATCCCCAGGTAGACCTGATCGCCCAGCTTGTATCCGGCGCGTTCAACCGCCTCGGCAATCACCTGCAGGGCCGCCTCGTTGGTGGGCAGGCTGGGTGCAAACCCGCCTTCATCGCCGACGTTGGTGCCGTGGCCCTGATCGTGCAGCACTTTCTTGAGGGTCTGGTAGATCTCGCTGCCCCAGCGTAGCGCCTCACGGAAGGTGGGCGCACCTGCCGGCAGGATCATAAATTCCTGAAAGTCAGTACTGTTCTGAGCGTGCTGTCCACCATTCAGAATGTTCATCATCGGGGTTGGCAGGGTGTGTGCATAGACGCCCCCCAGGTAGCGGTAGAGCGGCAGACCCAGCGTGGCGGCCGCAGCCTTGGCGCAGGCCAGCGAGACACCCAGGATCGCGTTCGCGCCCAGTTTGCTCTTGTTCGGCGTTCCATCCAGCTTGAGCATCGCATGGTCCAGCGCGATCTGGTCGGCGGCATCCAGCCCACGCAGTGCCTCGACAATCTCGGTGTTGACGTTCTGAACCGCCTTTAATACACCTTTGCCACCATACCGTGACTTATCGCCATCGCGCAGCTCCAGCGCCTCGTGTGCGCCCGTGGAAGCGCCGCTCGGCACAATCGCGCTTCCCGTAATGCCGCTCTCGAGCTGAACATCCACCTCCACCGTCGGGTTCCCGCGGGAGTCGAGCACCTCACGCGCGACAATCTCTTCGATTAGTGTGGACATATTACCTCCCTTACTATACTGCTCGATTCGAGAAGGCAGCCAACCGTACGCAAGGAGCAGCCGGCCGATAGATGCTTCTGACCACCACCCACTTGATTACTGATTGCTGACTTCTGACCGGGACACCCGCAAGTATAGCATACGATTGGTTGACGACGGCAGGCGTCGTGCATATACTGATGCGTGGTTTGCTAACCGCTTGCCTGAGCACAGCAGCGAAATTGAACTGCAATACACAAGAAAGAGATAGCACCCGTGACTGAACACACACCGACCCACGACAATAAGTTCCCACGTTCTGCCACACCCCAGCCCGTAGCGGCGGCGGCGACCCGTTCCCGACCATGGCTGCCGGCGCTGCTGGCCGGCTCAGTGGGGTTGGCCGCGTTGGGGCAGTACACGCTGGATCGCACATATGTGACGAGCCGGGAATTTCCCTGGCAGGGATTGCTGATCTACCTGTTGGCGGTGCTGGTCTTCGGTTGGGCGACATTTATCACCGATCGCGCCGCGCCGCCGATTGCGGCTCCGCCCGAAGCGGGCGCGGGTGTCACCCGGCTGGACTATCTGCGGCAGTCGCGCCGGCGCTGGGGGCTGTTAGCCGTGGCGGCGGGAGCAGTTCTGGTGCTGCTCTACCTGTTGCAGCGCAGTCCGCCGCTGCCGGGGTACAACGGTTGGGGGTTGCTCTGGGTTGGCGCGATCGGGCTCTACCTGGTGGCGGTGGCCCCACCGCGCACGCGTATGACCTTTGACTGGCTGCTACGGGTGCGGGAGAACCGGCAACTTACGTTGCTGATATCCGCAATTCTGCTGATTGCGCTGGGGTTGCGGCTCTGGCGCGTGGGTGAGATCCCGCCGACGCTCAGCGGTGACGAGGGTTCGCAGGGCGTTGAGGCGCTCAAGGTGCTGGCGGGCGAGATTCGCAACCCCTTTGGGACCGGCTGGCTGGGCGTACCCACGATGAGCTTCTACTTTAATGCGCTGACGGTGGGACCGCTGGGCAATACCACCTTTGCGCTACGGCTGCCCTGGACGCTGATTGGTACGGTGACGGTGTTCGCTACCTTCCTGCTGGTCCGGCGGCTGGCGGGGCTGAAGTTGGCTCTGTTAACCGCAGCGCTGCTGGCAACCTATCACTATCATATTCACTTCTCGCGCCTGGGCTCCAATCAGATCGCTGACGCGCTGTTTGTCGCGCTGGCGCTGATCTTTTTCTATCGGGGCTATGACCGCCGCAGCCCGCTTGACTGGGCGCTCTGTGGCATGATCATCGGGGTGGCGCAATATTTCTATGCCGGCGCGCGCTTTACGGCGGTCATGATTATCGCGCTGACGATCTTCTTCCTCATTCGGGAGCGGATGCGTTTTGTGCGGGAGCAGTGGGGCGGGTTGCTGCTGCTGGCGGGAGCGGCGCTACTGTCCGGCGGGCCAATGATCCAGTATGCCCTGCGCTTCCCGGATGATTACAATGCCCGCGTCAACGCGGTGGGCATCTTCCAGAGCGGCTGGTTGGAGCGGGAGCAGGAGATCCTCAACCAGGGCGCACTGCCAATCCTGTTTGATCAGTTCCAGCGGGCGGCCCTGGCCTTTAACTACTATCCCGATCGCACGGTCTGGTATGGCCTGCCGGAGCCGCTGTTTGGCTTTGCCACCGGTGCCCTGTTTGTGCTCGGTTTTGGTTATGGCGTGCTCAACCTGCATGACCGGCGCATCTTCCCGATGGTGGCCTGGTGGGGTGGAGCCATGATTATGGGCGGGATGCTGACGGAGAGCCCACCGTCGAGCCAGCGATTAATCACGATGGCGATACCGGCGGTCTTTTTTGTGGGGCTGGCATTGTTGAAAATCGGGCAGGTGGCGCTGTATGCGGTAGGAACCTATCGCCCCCGGCTGCTGCTGCCCTACCTGAGCGCGGCGGTGCTGCTCTTTAGCCTCTTTAGTGTCAGGTTGTATTTTGTAGAGTATACGCCGCTGCGGGTCTATGGCAACTACAACGCGGTCATAGCCACGGGTCTGGCGGAGTATGCCCGCAACGAACTCGGCCCCGACTGGCAGATCTTCTTCTTTGGGCCGCCGCAGATGTATGTGGGCTTTGGCACGATTCCTTATCTGGTACCCGAAGTCAAAGGGCAGGATATCCACGAGCCGCTAACGGCCCCGCCCGCGTGGAACCTGTCGAAGCAGGAGAAGCACACGGCGTTTGTGTTCCTGCCGGCGCGCGAGGCGGAACTGGCTCTGGTGCGCCAGGCGATTCCCGGTGGTGAGATTGAGGAGATACCGCCGCCGCCGCCCTACCTGTTTGAGCAGGATGATCCGCTTTTCACGGTTTACCGTGTACGACAGGAGCAACTGACACGGTGAGGCTGATGGTGAAACCGGCATGAATCTTCATTCGCGCTTTTCCCGGTCGTTTGTTGCACCGGCCGGCCTGGTATTGAGCATCCTGCTGGGCATTGGCGCACAGGCTGCTGTGAATGCCGAACGGCTTACGCTGGGCATTCTGGGGTATCTTGCGGCAGTGGGGTGTGCGGTTGTGGCTGTGCCGCCGTTGTATCATGGGGCGGATGCGCCCACCCCAGATCAATCTGAACAAGTTGAGCAACCTGCGCGCCGTTTGCCGCTTGACTGGCGGGTGCCACTGGGGATTGCTTCTCTGGCGACGTCCGCCGCGACCTTTGCCCTGAGCGGCGGCAATCGCTACCGGCTGGAGGGTGTGCTGCTCTGGCTGATCAGTATCGGCCTCTGGTGGGCGGCCTGGGGCGACCCGGGCGGCCCGGTGTGGTGGCGTACTCGCCTATGGGCAGCACTCCGGCCCACGCTGGTCATCGGTGCGCTGGTGGGGGTGCTGGCGCTGGGCGCGGCCTTCCGCTTTGTGAACCTGGGGATCAACCCACTGGAGATGGGCAGTGATCACGCCGAGAAGCTGCTGGATGTCCACGATGTGCTCAACGGCGAGCCCTACATCTTTTTTGAGCGCAACACCGGGCGCGAGCCCTGGCAATTCTACTGGACCGTTGCGCTGGTCAAGCTGTTTAATCTGCCCGCCGATTTTATGGCGCTCAAGCTGGGTACCGCGCTGATCGGCTGGCTGATGCTGCCGGCGGTGTTCCTGCTGGCGCGGGAGGTCTTCGGCAGCCGGATTGCACTGGTGGCGACGCTGTTTGCGGCGGTGGCAAGCTGGGCGGTTATCCCGGCGCGCTTTGGCCTGCGCTATCCGCTGGCACCCTGCGCCACGGCCTGGACGATGTATTTTCTGGTGCGAGGACTGCGGCGCAATGAGCGTAACGCGCTGCTGGCGGCGGGTCTGGCAATGGGCATCGGACTACAGGGCTACACCGCCTATCGCTTTATGCCGGTGGTGTTCGGGTTGCTGGTGGGGCTCTGGGCCGGCCGGTATCTGCTGCGGCGGCAGTATGCGCCGGCCTATGCCACGGTGTTCAACGGCGGGCTGGCGGTGGGCATGACTGTGCTAGTGCTGATGCCGCTACTACGCTACGGCTACGACCGGCCGGGGATGCTGCTCTACCGTGCCACCACCCGCCTGACTAGTCAGGAGCAGGCGATTCAGGGCGATGTTGCTATGATCTTTCTGGATAATCTGCGGCGGGTGTTGCTCTTTTTCAACTATACCTACGATGTGGTGCCGGTGGTGAATATCCCCTTCACGCACCCGCTGGATCTGGTGCTGGGGGCGCTGCTGGTCATCGGTGCGGCGGCGACGCCGGCTCTGAGTTTGAAGGCGCGTGATCCCTGGCCCGCCCTGATCCTGGGGACCGGAGTGCTGATGCTCTTCCCCTCGGCATTGAGTATCGCCTTTCCAGGGGAGAACCCCAGCACCGTGCGCACCGGCGGCGCGGTCCCGATGCTGATGATCGTCTGCGCGATTGTGCCGGGGATGCTGCTGGAACTGGTGCGCCGCGCCCAGCCGTTGCTTATGCGCGGCGCACTGGCAACGGTGCTGGTGGGCGTGACAGCGCTGGTAATCGGGCTCAACATTGACCGGGTGTTCAACCGCTACCCGGCGCAGTATTGCGGCGTAGGCGTCAACGCCGGCGATATCGCCCGCGAACTGGAGGCATTTGTGGCGGAGGGCAACCCGCGCGCGAATACCTGGATCGTCAGTTACCCGCACTGGGTAGACTACCGCGCCGTCGCCATCTGGATCGGCGATATCACTTACGATAATCAGGTGGTCGGGCTGGAGCAACTGGCCGAGGTGGATCTTAACGGGCAGCCGGGCTGGTTTGCGCTGCATCTGTATGATGTCGAAGGGCTGCAGTTGCTGCGCACAACATATCCGCAGGGCGAGAGCTACCAGGTGGAGGGACGCTACTGCCCGGAGCAGCGGTTTGTGGTGTTTCGGACGGAGTGAGCCGTTTGCATTCTATGCGCACCTGTGATACCATACGACTTACACGCTAAGGGATATTCGCCATAGAAAGAGTTATGTTATAATGCGCCATACCTGGAAACAAACTGCTTTGACCTGGAGCGAGGACATGCCCGACGACGATCAGCGCAAGAAACGCGTAGTTCAGAATGTCGTCGCCAGGTCTGATGTTATCCAATCAGCCCATGTTGCTGGAAATGAGGATGTGTTTCCCCTGGTTTTGGAGTTACATGTTCCGAAGGGCTCGATTGTAGCTGATGTAACCTGGGGCAAAGGTGTGTTTTGGAAGAAAGTAGCCGAGGGAGATTATGTCGTTCGCGCTACAGATTTAAAAAGGGGTGTCGATTGCCGCAAGTTACCATATAAAAATGAGGAAATTGACTGTGTTGTTCTCGATCTACCCTATATGGAGAGTCTCTTGGGGAAAGATATAAACCATTTCGGCGGTTCTGGAACGTATAATGCCTTTCGCGAATCATATTCTAATGGTAACGTGGTTGAGGGGGAGCCCAAGTGGCATGATGCTGTACTTGACCTGTACTACAAGGCCGCTGACGAAGCTTATCGTGTTCTACGTAAAAAAGGCATTTTAATTGTTAAGTGCCAGGATGAGGTTAGTGCCGGCAAGCAGCGGTTAACCCATGTTGAGATTATCAACGAGTATGAGCGGAAAGGGTTGATTGCCAAAGATCTGTTTGTAGTAGTTCGACGAAATAATGCCTCCGTGAGCCGCGTCGTGAAACAACTGCATGCGCGGAAAAACCACTCCTACTTTCTTGTTTTTATCAAGAAGTGAGCTGCTACTTGCGTTTCTTTTTCTTCTTCTCAACAATAATGGTTTGTTCTGCGTCTGGATTTTCGATGGTGATTTTCTCGGTATCAGTAGTTGTATCGGTCAGGTCCGTGCTGCCCAGTTCCGGAATCGGCTAGTAGACTCAACAGATCGTATGTCCATCCACTGCTTTCGTCGATGGGATAGGTGACAGGCTCCTGGGTTGCAAGTAGATATTTTCTCTGCTCCACAGTATATCCTCTATATTGTGATCTGCGTAGATCTTTGTTCTTCTTAAAAATAAACTGCCACTTTCCCGTGAACGGCTGTACCGTTGAGACGAGTATATCATACTCGCCTGCGACATAGCACGTTGTTTCTAACTCCTCACCGTTGGGTAGTTTCACTCTGCGACGATCACTGGCGTCGTTTTGTGCTACAGCTTTGAATACACCATCAGCTCTTTGCTTGATCAATGTTGTTTGCAAGCACTTGACCTGTACACTATATCTCTTCGCATTGTATACAAAGTTCAAGTCGGATTTTGTCTTCTTATGGTCATCGTCGCGGGTGTATTCAGTAATATTTAAGGTTTCCTGCAAGTACCGGGTGAAATCATACTCTGCGACATATCCATATACCATACCGCGTAAGCTGGGGATTTTAATAACCTCGATCAGTGTTTCGGGAACAGCCCAGCGGGTTGGATCAATAACATTAGCAAGGATCTCTTCAAGTGTGATCTGTGGCATCCTCTATGTCCTGGAACGTCGCAAATAGTTCTGCCAGCGAGACACCAAGTGCGGTTGCGATACGTCGAATATTCTCTAGGGTTATGTTTGTTTCACCCCGTTCAACCCGCCCGATAAACGTGCGGTGCAACCCGGCAAGATCTGCTAATGCTTCCTGCGAGGTGATGCCTTTCTGTTGCCGAAGTTGGCGCACGTGCTCACCAAACCTCTCTGCAAGCAAACTACTCGACTTGATTTTCGACATGCCCATGGGAGCAGCATACGCGAGTGCTACGTTTAAAGCGACAGCATAAACGTAGCACTCGGTGAGGAGGATAGTATAGAGTTGCTTGCGAAACAGGAGCGGATCTGGGGATTACCTGGTGTGGCTCTGCTCGAACATCGTGCTAAAAAACACTATCCTCCCTGACTTCCGGCAACCCCTACTCCTCCAAAAAGTAAGCCTCGTTCATCTCCGGGTCCGGCACAAAATCGGGATAGACCACCTTGAACGTGTAGTCCTGGGGGAAGCACTGTTCCAGCCTGTGCCGCAG
>DAOTUI010000077.1:0-28330 GCA_034437035.1 Chloroflexaceae bacterium | reverse complement strand
TCCGTAATGTGTAAAACATTTCTGCAATTTTCATCGCCATGTGGGGCGAGATGCTTCCCAAGTGGCCGTTTTTGACCGGCTAATGGGGAAATTTTACGAACTCGTTCCGAAAATAAGCGAACGGTGAGTGAAGAGCCAAACTTCCCTGAAAAGCGCAGAAAGATTACATGCTGTCGCAGGCGATGTCTGCGTTTCATCTGGTGAAACGCCTGGTTTGGTTGTTCACTACGTGACCGGGGTTAGTCAGGTATGACAAGATTGCTGGATTTGAAAAGAGCGAAGGTATCGGACAGGATGGGACTGTTAAGAAATTGAAAGTTACTATGACCTGTCTCATTCTTGACACACTCATGCCCCATGCTATAATTGCCTCAGTCTAAACCGTAAGATGAACCTGGCAGCGGGAGATGACAATCAGTGACACGACCGCTTAACCACCTGCGAAACCTCGCAATAACCACGCTGGCAATTCTCGTTGTGCTGATCCTGGCGACGCAGCCACTGCCTGAACTGGTTCTGGCACAGGCGGAACCAGTGGTCCAGTTTGCAGATACAGAGTTAGAAGTGACGGAGAATCCGGGCGAAACGGTTACATTTCTCACCGATCTCATCCTGTCAAACACAAGTGATGAAGAGGAGCGTACATTCTCCATTGATGTGTTTGACTTGCCGAACGATTTTGAGGTTGTTATTCCCAATCCTACCATTACCATCCCCCGTGGTGATCGAGCAACGATAACTGTTCTTATAACTATTCCGGATGATGAGATTCAACGCATTGAGCGTGGACGTCTTCGGGCACGGGATGTAGATGATAGCAATATTGAGGCAAATGCGCAGTTGACCATCAATATCACGGGGCCAACGCCCACGCCTACCCGTACGCCGGATAGCACGAATACCCCTACTCCCACCGAAGGGGTTGTCTGTGAAGATGCCTTCGAGGATGATGATGATCTGGGGAGTGCCCGGCAGATCGATGTCTTTGTACAGCAGTTGCATACCATCTGTCCCCAGGGTGACGAGGACTGGTTGGAGTTTGGCGGCATCGCGGGCAAGGTATATACAATTGATATTCTTGATATGGACGCCGGTCTGGATCTGACTCTCGAGTTGACTGATGAGGACGGAAACCGGTTAGTATTTAACGATGACTTCAACGTGGAAAACCCAAATGATCTGCGTCCGCGCATTTATCTCTGGCAGGCTCCCGAAGATGCCAAATACTATATTCGGGTCCGCGACTCCTCCGGTAGCGGCGCGCCCGGTCGTAAATATGTTATTACCCTGATCGGTGAGGGCACCGGCCCGACGCCCAGCACCATTTCCGAGGTGTGTCTAGACCTGTTTGAGCCGGATGGCCTGCCGGAAGAGGCGCGTCTGATTACCTCAAATGAGCTGCAGGAGGCGCGTCGCCTCTGTCCCGATGGTGATGCGGACTGGGTGACATTCTTTGGGAAAACCGGGAAGCGCTACTTCCTTTTTACCGATACCAGTCGCTACAAGGGACCGCGATCGATTAATGATGAAACGCAGGCCGGGGCCGATACGGTTCTGGTGCTGACCGATCGAGATGGTGTCAGCATTCTCGATATAAATGACGATATTCCGGGAGGCGAAACGCTCGACTCGCAGATTGAGTTTATCCCCGAAGTAGACGGCTTCTACTATGCCCAGGTCAAGAATATCGGTGATATTGGCAACCAGTACATTGTCTACGACCTTTTCTTGCAGCTCTGTGTGCCGGGCCAGACCGACTGCGGGCGTACCAACCCTGAAGATCTGCCCTCTCTGGATACGCCCACGCCTGATGAGGTCGGGCCAACATCGACACCAACCCTCCTGGCAACACCCGTGGAAGAGTTTACGCTGGATGGGGTTGACGATGAAGAACTGGATACGATCAATTATCGAGCGGTGCCAACGCCTACCTCCACGGCGCGCCCGGAAGTACGCACGGTTGTTCCGCCGTTCCCGTTTGCCGATGCTACTTTCGAGCAGATGTGGCATCGCAATGATCAGCCGGTCGCCGGCAAGTATGTCGAGCGCAGTTGGATGTGGGGGCCTGATAGTCTGATGATCGGCGAGGAAGCCTACACTCAGGCCGCCGATGGGCTGCGTCAGGTGCAATATTTTGATAAGGCCCGCATGGAAATGGACGCGTTCACGGGAGAGGCTACGAATGGGTTGCTTGTCCAGGAGATGATCAGCGGGCGCATTCAGGTGGGTGATACCGACTTTGTGCCCCACGAAGCCGCCGATATTGCGCCGGCGGGTGATAGCAACAGCGACTCAACACCGACTTATGCCGGCCTGCATACCCTCCTTGAGCGTACCTTTGCGGACCGCACCGGGGAGCAGGTGACGGAACAGCTTCAGCGCGATGGCCGCATTACTGCGTATGCCGGGCCAACTTCATCTGCAACCCGACTGGCCCATTTTGTAGCCACGACCGGCCATAATATCCCGACCGTCTTCTGGCAATATCTGAATGCCTGGGGCGATGTCTATGAGGCGGGTGAGTTTACCCGTGGCCCGCTGCTCAACTGGCTGCAAACCGTTGGCTATCCGATTAGCGAACCCTACTGGATCCGTGTCAGTGTCGCCGGCGAACCGCAGGATGTGCTGGTACAGGCGTTTGAACGTCGGGTGTTGACCTACACTCCCGCCAATCCTGCCGACTGGCAGGTTGAGATGGGAAATGTCGGCCGGCACTATCATCAGTGGCGCTATGGTGCGGATCTACCGTAAGCTGAAGACTAAAGGCGAAGGCTGACCCGCGTCGGCGTGACTCAGTCTTCAGCATTTAGTGGTCAGCAACCCTATGCTTTCACGCTCTCGCCGGAATGATGCGATCGAGGTCGTTCGCCATCTGGTGACGGTCATCGGGCCGCGTCAGGCAACCTCGCTGGCCGAGGCGCAGGCTGCCGCCTATGTTGATGGGCGGCTGCGGCGTGCGGGCATGCGCGTCAACGCCGATACCTTCCGCGCCGCCACGCACTCCGGGTTAACCTACCCCCTGCTGGCGCTGCTAGGGCTGACCGCCGCGCTGCTGACCCGCTGGCTGCCGCTCCCCTCGTTCCTGCTGGCATTCTGGGGCTTCCTGCTAACCCTGGGTGATGCGCTGGTTGCGCCTCTGCCGCCCCTTTCATTGCAACGCGACAGCCAGAATATTGTCGGCACACGCGCGGGTGAGAAAGCTCCGCGCCGGCGGGTGGTGCTGCTGGCGCCCCTTGACTCGTATCCCGACCGGACCGGGCTGTACCGCTTTTTGGGGCAGCATCGGGTCGCCTTCATCAGCCGAATGGTCGTGTTTGGTCTGCTGACGCTGCTGGCGCTGCTGCATGCGTTTGCGTCCAGCGAGATCTGGTGGTATGGTCAGGTGCTGCCGGCGGTCTATCTGCTCTTGCTGCTGCTGCCGCGGCGGGTGCGCCTGGGGACATCGCCCGGTGGGGCGGGGGCACTGGCGGTGCTGCTTTCTGCTGCGGAACAGTTGCAGACGCTGCAGACGGTAGAACTCTGGACCATTGCCCTGGGAGCGACGGCAACCGGCAGCAGCGGTGTCCGCGATCTGCTGGCACGCTATCCCTTTCCCCCGGCGCAGACGCTCTTTCTCAACCTGGAACATATCGCTGCCGGTCAGTTGACCTATGCCTCGCGCGAGGGTGTGGTGCGCCGGCATACCGCCGATGCCCGGCTAGTTCAACTGGCCGAACTGGTCGATACCCGCGATCCCCTGATTAATGCCGAACCGCGTCCCTATCTCACGGCACCCTCGCTTGCTACTCTGCTCTACGCGCGCAATTATCGGGTGCTCTCCATTCTATCCCACACGGACGAGCCTGTGACCAGCTCCGACATTAAACCGCCGGCAAACCTCGATGCCCAGATGCTCGAACGCACAACCCGGTTTGTGGTCGGTATCGTGCAGCAGCTTGATCAGGAGCAGCGGGATGGGGCGGCAACGCAACGCCCCCGGCGGTAAGATTTTTTGTAAATCTTGCACGTTCTGAAGCAGTGTGGTATGATCCGGGTTAACCCCGCCTGGTACGTGGATGGGTGAATGTTTTGAGCCAACAGAGTTTCGATAGGGAGCCTGGATCAAGTGAGTTATGCGGTGGTCCGCAGACCTCGCGGACGGGCACCCACCTGAGCGTATCAGGTTCGAAACTAGCTCATTCACGGCCCGGCAGGGTTTTTGCCTCTCCACTCTGGTCCGGATCATCCTGGCCGGCGTTGCACTGAATGACACAACTTACGCGGTTGACATGCAAACCGGATGTTTCACCCGATGGAAGTCCGATTCGCCTGCGGCAGCATGGTACGCTTTTTATCTGTTTCACAAAAAATTCACAACGTGAATTTTTTGTGAAACAGATCGGGAATCTTCCACCCTGCCGGAGGCCCAACGCTCTTTCGGGTCAGTGACCACGTAACTCGTGTGAACGAGGGCAGATGCTCTACCTCTTCTATGGCCCCGATGAATTTGCTCGTAGCGAAGCAGTTGCGATGTTGCGCGCTACGCTTCCGCCTGACCTGGCTGCGCTGAACAGTACCACCCTGGAAGGACGAAAACTCAAGCTGGATGCCCTGGTAAGCGCATGTGAGACGCTACCATTCCTGGCCGAGAAACGCCTGGTTATTGTCAATGATGCTTTGAAGCATGCCAAAGCAGGCAAAGATCGCGATGAACTGCGCGCCTACCTGGAGCGGGTTCCACCTACCTGCGACCTCCTGTTTATTGAGCATGATGATGTGGATAAACGCAATGCGCTCTTCACCCATCTCAAGAAGATTGCGCGGGTGCAGGAATTTCAGCCACGGAGCGGGAATGAGTTGCTGCGCTGGCTGAACGAACGTGCCAAGGGGTTGAAGGTCCGGCTGGATAAAGCGGCGGCGCAGCGCCTGGTCGATTTTGTCGGCAATGATGGGCGTGCGCTGGCAACGGAACTGGACAAGCTGGCAAGCTATGTCGGGCGTGGCGGGCAGATAACCAGTGCCGTGGTTGATCTGCTGGTGCTGGATGCCCACGAGCAGAATCTGTTTGCCTTCATCGATGCATTGAGCATGCGGCAGCGCGGCGCGGCCTTGCACGGAGTACGCGCGCTGCTGGCAGAAGGCCAGGCGGCAACCTACATCATGTTTATGCTGGCGCGCCAGGTCCGTATTCTGTTGGGGGTGCAGCAACTGGCGGCGCAGCGCATGCGGGCCGACGATATCGCGGCGCAGCTCAAACAGAAGCCCTTTGTTGTACGCAAAGCACTGGGGCAGGCGCGGAACTTTCGCGCGGATGAACTCGAAGCGCTACATGACCGCCTGGTCGAGATGGATCATGCCATCAAAACCGGGCGTATTCAGGCCGATGTAGCGCTTGAAGTTCTGGTGATCGAGATGTGTGGGGAAACCGGGCCGCGGTCGGAGCGCATGCCGGGGTAACGTCGTTCCACCCAGGAGTTAGGTACCGGCAGATGTGGCTTCCTGGCGGGCTGCGTTAAACTTCTTCATCAGGCGTGACTTCCGGCGGGCAGCATTGTTCTTATGAATGATACCTTTGACGGCGGCTTTGTCCAGCGTCTTCACAGCGAGGCGCAGTGCCTCATCGTCCTGTGTGCCGCTGACAATCGACTGCTCGGCCTTCTTGACCATGGTTTTAACGCGCGAACGATACATCTGATTGCGCAAATGTTTGCGTGCGTTTGTGCGAATGCGTTTCTTTGCTGAACGTGAGTTCGCCAAGGTTTCTCGCTCCCTATATACTTTCATGCGCCGCAGAGCAGTTCAACCGCTACCTGGTGGTATACTCTACAGCTAACCATACACGACACTGAAGAGAAATTATAGCAGAAGGATATACCCTGTGCAACTCTCCCGGTTGAGCCGCCAGGTCCGCAGCCCCCTCTTCAACAGCCTGATTGTCATCGGGGGCGCACTGTTGAGCCGGATCACCGGACTGGCCCGCGATGTGGTCATTTCGGCGCAGTTTGGCACGGACGCTGACCTGGGAGCTTACTACGCCGCCTTCCGCGTAACCGACCTGTTGTATATGGTGATTATTGGCGGCGCACTGGGTAGCAGTTTTATTCCGGTCTTTATCCAGGTGTGGCAGCGCGACGGCAGCGAACGGGCCTGGCATCTGGCAAGCGCAATCGTCACCTGGGCGCTGGCGCTGCTGGTGTCGGCAAGTGCATTGCTCTGGGTGCTGGCTCCGCAGCTTACCACCTGGTTCTTTGACGCTACTGCAACGAATATCGCGTTGACGGCGCGGATTATTCGCCTGTTCCTGCTCTCACCGTTGCTGCTGGGGTTGGGTGGACTGGCAATGGCGGCGCTCAATGCGCAGGATCGGTTTACCCTGCCCGCTCTGGCACCTGCGATTTACAATCTGGGCATTATTGGTGGGGCGATTTTCCTGGTACCCTTCCTGGATATCTGGGGGTTGGCCTGGGGCGTGATTATCGGGGCCGGACTGTACCTGCTGGTGCAGCTTCCCGGACTCTGGGACATGGGTATGCGCCTGCACCTGACCCTGGGGCGCGGTATGGTTGAACTGAAGACCATCGCGCAGCAGATGACGCCGCGCGTGTTTGGGCAGGCTGCTGCACAGATCAGTCTGCTGGTAACGGCTGCGCTGACAACCTGGCTGACCCTGGGCTTCGAGCGACTGGCCGGATTAAACTATGCCTATCAGCTTATGCTGCTGCCCTATGGGGTCTTCTCGCTCAGCCTGAGCACCGTGGCCTACCCCCGCCTGGCACGCCTCATTGCCGAGAATCGCCACGCCGAACTGGACGCAAGTGTACGTAACACCCTCAGCATTATTCTGTTCCTGACAATACCGGCAACCGTGGCCCTGATGATCCTGGCGGTACCACTGGTGCGCCTGCTGTACCAGCGGTTTGCGTTCGATCAGACTTCGCTACGCTACACGGTTATGCCGCTGCTGGGGTATGCCACCGCGCTGCCCGCCTTTGCCGCCGCCGAGATCCTGATCCGCGCATTTTATGCCATGCAACAAACCTGGACGCCGGTCTTGATTGGTCTGCTTCAAGTTACGCTCAACCTGGGTATTGGTACACTGGCGCTGCTGTCCGGGGGCGGTGTCGTTGCGCTGACACTGGCGTTTAGCCTGGCAACCAATGTCGAACTGCTGCTCTTACTCATCATGCTGGGACGGCGGCGACCGGGCATCTGGTGGGAACGAATGCTGTGGCGATCATTGGGGGCGACGGTTGTGGCAACCGTTGGGCTGGCGCTGCTGCTCTGGGCGGTCCGCCGGCTTTCGCTGCCCTGGCTGCCGTTTCTGGCGCTCAGCGGTTCCTACGCCTGGCGGCAAGACATGTTACTTCTGCTGGTATGGGTCGCTGTCGTAGGTGGAGTGGGTAGCCTGGGATATCTCGGCATGGCGGCGGCGCTGGGGTCGCGTGAGGCCCGCGAGGTTGGGGCACGGCTGTACACGCGACTCCGACTCGGGCGGGGCTAGGACAACCATTTCCGGCAGGTTACGCGGGTTCCCTCCCCAATGGTCGACTCTATGTCCATGTCGTCCATCAGGCGACGTGTCCCGGCCAGTCCCATGCCCGGTACGCTGCCGACCGTCGAGCCATTCTGTAAGAGATGCTCAACGTCGGCAATACCTGGCCCCTGGTCCGCAAACACCATCTCAATGCCCGCCCGCCCATCGCGCTGCACCTGGCTGAGCGTAACCGTTCCCTCGCCGGCATAGATCAGGATATTCCGGGTCAATTCGGAGGTTGCTGTGGCAATTCGAGCCTGATCGATGGCACTGAACCCCATGCTGCGCGCCATATCGCGGGCAGCCATCCGTGCCGCAATAATATCCGAGTCGGAACGAACTGAGATAAGATGAGGCGCAGCCATGCGCGCCTCGTGTAGTAATTCGGACACCGATGTCTTCATACGTTTTTCCCGGGACATCAACATGGGCGCTGACGACAGAACCGCATGGTGAGGAATTTAGCCGCTACTTACTCAAACGAACCCGGCACTGCTCTTTGGCAGTGTGTGAAAGCGCAGTCTTCATTGAAATGCACCTGTTATCATATCCATTCGGCTACGGTGCTTGTGATAAATTGAACAAGGGTATTATACACCCGGCGTAACCCCCAACGCAACCTGACTACCCCAGGAGGTGTTGGTAAACGGCGCGAAAGCCATTCCCCAGTTGGTCATATCCAAAACAGCGCACAATTTTGTCGCGCCCATGTTCGCCAAACTGCCGGCGCAGGTGCGCATCTTCGCCCAACTCCTGCACCCGTGCGGCAAAGCCCGCGACATCGTTCTGTGGCACCAGAAAGCCATTCTCGCCATGATCAACCACTTCCGGCAGCGCGCTTGAGTCGGTGGTGACAACCGGACGACCGCACGCCAGGGCTTCGGCGGGAACCATGCCAAATCCTTCCATACGCGAAGGAAAGAGTAAGATATCACAACTCTGATACGCTGCCACTAACCCGGCCCGATCCGGCGCACCGATGGGAATCATCCGGGGGTGTGGCGGGGTCGCGTCACGCCCCTGGAAGCCGCTTGTATAGTATAGCGCATATTCGTCGGGAAGCTGATCCATAATCTGCGGCAGCAGATCAAACCCCTTGCGCCGCGTGCGGTTGCCCACAAAGAGCAACCGCACACGGGCATCGCTCGGCGGCAGACCATCGTCGTGGCGTGCAAAGGCTGGGGTTGGGATGAATACCGTGGTGTCGATCCCATCAAAGATCAGCACGGTGTCAACCCGGCCATAGGTCTGTGTCACCTGCCGCTGGGTAAACCGGCTGACGCAGACCACCGCGTCGGCATCGAGCACTGACCAGCGATCATAGCGCGACTCGGCCAGGCGGTAAAATAGCCGCTGCGCCGGCGAGCTGTAGGGCTGGAGGGCCGGGTCGGTGGTCAGGTGATGCACTGTTGTCACCACCGGCAGTCCGGATGCGCGCAGGGCAAAGGCCAGGCGTGAGCGCCCCTGGACGATATCAAAGCCCCGCCACCAGCCCGCCGGGAGTCCGTACGGGATGAGGAAGGGCATAAAGTTATAGATTTCCGGGAGGCGCAGCAACGCGGCCGGCAACCCGGCCGCACGCACTGAGCGGGTAATGTTCCGGATGCCGAAGTCCACACCACCGCGACCTACCGGCGAAATGTAGAGCGGGCGTATTGGCATAGGTTATCGCACAGATCCACTGCAAAATGGGAAGTTCGGGGTGCAATGTAGGAGCACGATGTGTATCTTTCCTATTTTACACGAGTTACGCGGTCATCCATCCAGCGGATGTGACTCGCCTCCGGCAGGGTGGAAGAGACCATCTTTCTGATAAAAATGTTGCATCTTGTGCAACATTTTTATCAAAAAGACACATAACGTACCATGCTGCCGTAGGCGAATCAGGCGTTCGGGTCTGACACCAGGCCGGAATGAGTTGCACCGCGTAAGTCGTGTATTTTATACCAGTTTGCCGGCAAACCGGCATCAACTGGAACTGACGCAACGGGCGTAGCGACGGCACGTTCCCGTTTATCATCTCTGCGTCCTCTGTGTGCTCTGTGGCTATGACAACACATCAGTATTACACCGTGCGGTTCCGGGAGGGTTTCTCAACAACGATAAAATAATTTCCACTGCGCAATCGGCCAAACAGCCAGAGTTCCAGCTCCATCAACTGCGTAATGGCGCGCAACGCACGGTAGACCAGCCCTCGCCGATCCAGGTAGCGGCGCATGGACCGGCGTGCCTGGATCTCGCGCTGCGTGCCGCTGGTGCCCGGTTCGGTGGACGGTACCGGCAGGGTATGATCGCTGATCGGCGGTTTGCGGCCGGCGGGCGTGCTGCCAAAGGCAACCTCGCCCAGCTTCATCAGCACATGTTCGACAAACGTGGTAAACACGGTGTTCCAGAAGACCACCCGCACCGGACGCAGCCCCGCCCGGGTCATCGCGTCCACAACCTCTTCCCAGGTCGCCAGCGCCTTGATATGATCCGATTTGCGGCGGGCTTCCCGCTGAAAATCGTACAACCCCATGCGCACACACAGCCGTCCCAACGACCGGCTGAGATTAATCAGCGGCTGGAGTGACGACGGCTCCCGTGTGTTGGAAAACGCCAAAAAGCGGCCGCCGGGCCGCAGGACGCGGGCGGTCTCTTGCAGGTAGGCGTCGATTACATCGCGGGGAAAGTGTTCCAGCACATCGATGGAGAAGGCTTTGTCAAAGCTGTTGTCGGCAAAGGGCAACACCCGTGAGTCGGACTTTGCCAGAGCGACCTGCTCGACGGCGGCGTCGGCAAAGAGGGTAGTTGGATCACTCCCCACCATCAACCCGACGCGGTGAGCATTCCAGGCGGCAAACTTCGCGGTACCGCAGCCATTGTCCAGCACCACATCCCCCGGCTGAAACTGGAGTAACCGTACCAGGGCATGGTTGCGCAGACCGGCGGCCAGCAGCGGTGGGGCCAGTTCGCGGTAGTCCAGCTCTTCCGCCAGCGCTTCTTCCTCGGAAACATACTTGGAGGTGTAGTCAAATGCCGTGTTGCGCGGCATCAGGTCGATATATCCGGCATGCACCGGGTAGATGTTATTGCAGCTCGCACAACAAACCCCCGCGTCAAGCACATACAGTTGACATGAGTGGCAGGTGGGACACTGCAAGAGTGGAAATAGGGTTCGCGGAACCATAACCTCACTAGAAGATACAACAGGCCGGGATACGCGCAGCTATACCGGTGGCTGCTTTAACCAGCGGCGGCTGAGATCCCAGGCAAACAGGATATCATAGATCAGCAGAAACAGCCCCTGCACGACAATGCCCAGCCCCATGCCGCGCCGATCGCGCCGGTCACGGAACGCGCGCATGGCCCAGGTGCCCCCCAGAACATAGCCAACATCCAGGCCGGCATTCACCAGCAGGATGCGGCGCAACGTATGTGCCTCCTGCAACCCGGCCTGGTTGTCCAGTTCGCCCCGTTCGTAGCGTTCGGCCTTCTGTTGCGCGCTGTGGCGTCCCGCCAGCGCCAGAGCCGCATCGATTGCGCCCCAGATCAGCGTCTGGAGCCCAAACTGGCGTACCAGTGCATCCCGGCTGAGCAGCATGGGTATTCCGGCGGCTGCATTGCCGGACCCCCAGGCCAGCAGAACACCCAGACCGCGCCGCTGGTAGCTAAAAAAATGTGCCGCCACCGTTGCCCTTTCTAGTCGGGTTAGTCCCCGTGTGCAATGCGCAGAATCTCCTCACAGGCGCGCATGGTTGCAATCCGCGCCCAGCCGAGCGAAGTATCGGCACTCAGCGCCAGCAGTAGCAGCAGATCTTCCATATGCGCCATCAGAATGCTCTGATCGTCGCCCTCTTGAATAACCAGGCGACCGGGATGTCGTTGACCCATATTGCGCCCAATCTCGGCCAGCGCCAGTGAGTTGCCCGCTGCGAGTGCCGCAACCACCGTGACATTGATATCCCGGTAGCGGCTCCAGTGCGTCAACACAATGCCGCTCATATCCGCCAGCAGCGCGCTGTGGACCCCCGGCTCCATCGCCAGTTCTTTGAGGGCAGCACGCATGGATTCAATCTGTACCTCGCTGTACGAACGACCGGCATTGCCGCGCCCACCCAGGCGCACCGCCACCGGTGCCGGGTTGAGCGGCGCGGTTTCGCGACGGCGCTGGGCAATCGCCTGATTCAGGGGCGATGTCTCGCGCGCTTTGGGGCGCGCCGGAGCCGCCGGTTGGGGCGGTGGAGCCGGGCTTGCCGGTTTCGGCTTATTCGCGGATGGTGCCAGCCTGGTCGGGTCCAGCAAGAGATCAACCGCCAGCCGCAACTGGTCCGGCGAAATCGGTTTCTCCAACAGACAATCGACCTTGAGTTCCGTAGCTCGTTCCGGTGACAAATCCTGTGGACTGACCGTAAAGACAATCACAGCCGTAGCAGGATCAAGTTCCCTTACACGACGGACAAGCTCAAGCCCATCCATGCCGGGCATTTTGATGTCGGTGAAGAGGAGATCGACCGGCTGGCGTGAAATATGCAGGAGTGCGGCCTCACCGGAAGAAACGGAACTGACCATATACGATGAGTCTTCAGTGAGTGCCAGTGTAACAATCCGTCGGATGTTGATGTCGTCATCGACGATAAGGATACGTTTTGACATCGGCTGTGTCCCCTTTCCCTGATGCGCAACGCCGGAGGCAGTTCTCCTGACGCGGAGGGTTATTGGTGATGGGTGCATATAGTATAACGTATTTGCCCCGGTTTGAGTCTGTAGTTTCTCTGCTTTTGGCAGATTCTCTATGTGGGCACTATATACTACCATCACTAGTAAAAAACGTCCTTACGCCGGTTTTTCGCGTAGCGCAATATGCAGTTCTTTGAGTTGACGCTCATCGACGGGCGATGGCGCGCTGGTCATAAGGTCAATTGCCTGCTGCGTTTTCGGAAATGCCATCACCTCACGGATGGTCGGTTCATCGGCCAGGATCATGACCAGTCGGTCAATGCCGGGCGCAATACCGCCGTGCGGGGGCGCACCATACTCGAATGCTTCGAGCATATGCCCAAACTGGGCCTGGGCTTCCTCCGGGCTGATTCCCAGGCCGGCAAACATTTTCTGCTGAATATCGCGGCGGTGAATTCTGATGCTGCCGCCGCCCGCCTCATAGCCATTGAGGATCAGGTCATAGGCTTTAGCGCGCACTTTACCGAGATTACTATCGAGCAGCCCCAGATCTTCGTCAAGCGGTGCGGTAAAGGGATGATGCACGGCATCCCAGCGTTGCTCATCTTCGTTCCACTCAACCAGTGGGAAATCGACGATCCAGGCAAATGACAGCAGTTCCGTGTCGATCAATTTCAGCCGTAGCGCAAACTCCCGCCGCAATCGGTCCAGCACCATGGCGACAACGGCGGGCTGATCGGCAACCAGCAGCAGCAGATCGCCCGGCTGCCCCGCCAGCCGCGCAACGATGTCGCTCATCTCGGCATCGCTTACAAAACGCCCGAACGACGAGCGGATTTCGGCGCTGCTCTCCTCAGGCAGTGCGGCCCAGGCCAGACCCTTCGCCCCCGCGTTGCGTGCCAGATTGGTCACTTCGTCCAGTTGTTTGCGGCTATACCCACCGCAACCCGGAATGCGCAGCCCCTTGACCTGACCGCCCTGCTCCAGTGCGCCGCGAAACACCTTAAATTCGGTCTGGGCAACCAGATCCGAAAGATCCGCCAGTTCCAGACCATAGCGCAGGTCAGGCCGGTCGGTGCCATACTTTGCCATCGCCTCGGCATAGGTCATTCGGGGGAAGGGGGTGATCAGCCGTTTATGTGGTGTCACCTCGCGGACCAGCTCGGTGAAGAGGCGCTCCATCAGATTGATCACGTCCTCTTGCTCCACGAAGCTCATCTCCAGGTCAAGCTGGGTAAATTCGGGCTGGCGGTCGGCCCGCTGATCTTCGTCCCGGAAGCAACGCGCAATCTGGAAATATTTATCGTAGCCCGCAATCATCAGCAACTGCTTGAGTTGCTGGGGGCTCTGTGGCAGCGCATAGAACTTGCCCGCATGCAACCGACTGGGCACCAGGTAGTCCCGCGCACCCTCCGGGGTAGACTTGATCAGGATGGGCGTCTCAATCTCGACAAAGCCCTCGCGGTCCAGAAAATCACGCATAAATTTGATCACGCGGTGGCGCAGGATCAGGTTCTGCTGCATCCGCTCGCGCCGCAGATCGAGATAGCGATATTTGAGGCGCAACGCTTCTTCCTCGTTGCCCTCCTTGGAGATATAGAGTGGGAGCGGCGTGCGGGCCGTGTTAAGCACATTGGCCGAAACAGCCTGCACCTCAATGGCGCCGGTCGTAATCTCCGGGTTGATCGCATCTTCGGGGCGAGGGCGCACCAGGCCGCGCACCTGCAAAACATATTCCGGCCGGGCCTCACTCGCAACGGCGTGGGCCTCGGGGGCGCCGTTGGCATCAAAGACAACCTGAGTCATCCCATAGCGATCACGCAGATCGATGAAAATCAGCGGGCCATGATCACGTCGGCGATTGACCCAGCCCGCCAACGTGACTTCCTGTCCAGCGTATTCTGAACGCAACTCGCCGCAGGTATGCGAACGGAACATAGTGTCGTAACTCCTCTTATCCATAGATTCTGGTTTGCGCTACAAATGGAACATCAGGGCAATACTCAATAACACAACTTACGTGGTGCGGACTGTTTCAGTCTCGTACCAGACCCGAACGTCGGTTTCGCCTGCGGCAGCACGGTACTTTTTGCTCTTTCTTACAAAAAATTTGCACCTTGTGCAGATTTTTTGTAAAAAAGAGTCGGTATCTTCCACCCTGCCGGAGGCAACATATCCTTCCGGGTTCGCAACTGCGTAAGTCGTGTCAATAACACGACTTGCGCGGTGTATGTTCAAACCGGACGTTTGACAGATGGAAGCCCGATTCGCCGGCGGCAGCATGGTATGTTTTCTACTCTTTGTGCCAAAAATTTGGCTCGGAGAGCCAAATTTTTGGCACATAAGGATGTCTCATTCCGCCCTACCGGAGGCGAACCGGGCCGTTTATCCAGGTGAACACCTGGTTTGGAACCGACCGCGTAATGCGTGTCAATAACTGGAGTTGTTTCCTCCACGTATCGAAATGTCTCCGGTGGGGACGCGCAGAAGCGCAGCCGCAAGCCGTCGTGATGCGGAAATTCTCTCCCTGGGTTGCCACGGGGGAGCTACCCCTACGGATGGCATGCCCATGCGATCCGGCAAAATAGGCTATACGTGAAAGAAACAGCACACTCCCCAACTTTCATTCAGGATGCGGGCATTATAGCATGGTGCATGGCTCGCGCGAATTCTGGACGATAGCAAGAACAGAGGGTCACAGGATAGAGCACAACCGGGTACCGGACGGAGACCTGTCGTGCGGGTTTGCGCTCTGTTGCTTTGTGCGCTGTTCGCTATATAATCGGACAATCAATATCAGCCAGTACCAGCCATACCAGAATGCACGCCGTGTGTGGAAGATTCTCGATCTTGTTCACAAAAAATCACTTTGTGATTTTTTGTGAACAAGATAAAAAGCGTACCATGCGGCCGCAGGCGCATCCGGCTTTCATCGGGTGACATGTCCCATTCGCCGGATGGACAACCGCGTAACTCGTGTCATTGAAACGCCCATCGCGTAAGTCGTGTCAATAATGTATAAGCCAATGAACAGTCGCATTTCGATTCTGGACGTGCCGGTCGATAATATCACCATAGCGGATGCGGTTGCGCGGGTTGTCGCCTGCATTGAGCAGGGCGGGCCCCACCAGATTGTCACCGTCAACCCGGAATTTGTGATGGAAGCGCAGCATAACGCGGCCTTTCGTGCGGTGCTGCGTCAGGCCGACCTGGCAACCCCGGATGGCTTCGGCTTACTGCTGGCCGCGCGCCGACTGGGTACGCCGCTGCGTGGGCGGGTCACTGGCGTTGAACTGACGCAACAGATTGCCGCGTTGGCGGCGGTACGCGGGTATCGCCTCTTCTTACTGGGGGCCGCTCCCGGCGTAGCCGAGCAGGCCGCCGCCGTTCTGACGGCGCGGTATCCTGGTCTGTGTGTTGCCGGCTGCTACGCCGGATCACCCCATCCGTGCCACGAGCCGTTTCTGCGCCAACTGCTCACCGCAGCGCATCCCGATGTGCTGCTGGTAGCCTATGGTCATCCCGCGCAGGATCTCTGGATTGCCCGCAATCAGCCTGAACTGCGCATTCCGGTTGCCATAGGCGTGGGTGGTGTCTTTGACTACCTGGCGGGCCGGGTACCACTGGCGCCGGCCTGGTTGCGGCGGCTGGGGCTGGAGTGGCTCTACCGGCTGCTGCGGCAACCCCGGCGTTGGCGGCGCATTCTGATTGCCGTGCCACTCTTTACCTGGCGAGTACTGCGTGCCGGACGGAAAACGTAGGGTTGTAAATTTTATGCTATACTTGACCTTACTCAATTGAGCCGCATCCTCGCGGTGCTTTAATGCAACATATCTCATAACCTGAAATGCCGACGCACCCGGTCACTCCCCTCAATTACCGCTGGTGTGTCGCGCATGCTGTGCGGTTTATTGCCTGGAATATAACAGGAGTTAGCGATGTCAGTAACCCCCGCAACCACCGCCGAACGGATTGAAGACCTCCGGCAGCGTCGTGAGAAGGCGACGATGACTGATCCCAAAGCAGTGCAGAAGCAGCATGAGCGCGGCAAGTTGACCGCGCGCGAACGGATCGATGCCCTGCTCGATCCCGGCTCGTTTATTGAACTTGATGCTCTGGCAGTGCATCGGAATACGGCCTTCGGTATGGAGCGCCGGAAACCGCTTGGCGATGGCGTTATCACCGGCCATGGTACGATTGATGGTCGCTCTGTTTGTGTCTTCGCCCAGGATTTTACGGTGTTTGGCGGATCATTGGGCGAGGTGTTCGCTGAGAAGATCTGTAAAGTGATGGACCTGGCGCTGCGCATGGGTGTGCCATGCATTGGCATCAACGATAGCGGTGGTGCGCGGATCCAGGAAGGTGTGGTGTCACTGGGTGGGTATGCCGAGATCTTCTATCGCAATGTGATGAGCAGCGGTGTGATTCCCCAACTCTCGATTATTGCCGGGCCATGTGCCGGTGGCGCAGTCTACTCGCCAATTATGACCGATTTTATTATGATGGTCAAGGGCGTGGGTCAGATGTACATCACCGGGCCGGATGTGATCAAGACGGTCACGGGTGAGGAAGTCGGCTTTGAAGACCTGGGCGGCGCAATGATCCACAACAGCCGCAGCGGGGTGGCGCACTTCGCCATCGAGAGTGAACAGGAGTGCTTTGAGCAGATGCGCACGCTGCTTTCCTTCCTGCCCCTGAACAATATGGATGACCCGCCCTACATCCCCCCCGAAGATGACCCGGAGCGGATGGAAGATGAGTTGCAAACGCTTATCCCCGACAACCCGCGCCATCCCTATGATATTACCACGGCAATTGAGGCCATCGTTGACGACGGCTTCTTCTTTGAAGTTCAGCCCTTCTGGGCGCGCAATATCACGATTGGCTTTGCCCGCCTGGATGGGCATGTTGTCGGCGTGGTGGCGAACCAGCCGATGCATCTGGCCGGAACGCTGGATATTGATAGTTCGATCAAGGGCGCGCGCTTTGTGCGCTTCTGTGATGCGTTCAATATTCCGCTGCTCACCCTGGTCGATGTTCCCGGCTTTCTTCCCGGAACGCAGCAAGAGTATGGCGGTATTATCCGACATGGGGCCAAATTGCTCTACGCCTACTGCGAGGCGACGGTGCCCAAAATTACGCTGATCACGCGCAAAGCCTATGGCGGTGCATATGACGTGATGGCGAGCAAACATATCCGTGCTGACTTCAACTTTGCCTGGCCTACTGCCGAGATTGCGGTGATGGGGGTGGATGCCGCCGTCCGGATTATCTTCCGCAAGGAAATTGCCGAGGCCGAAGATCCGGTGCAGCGGCAGCAGGAACTGGCACAGGATTACCTGAACCGCTTTGCCAACCCGTACGCCGCTGCCGAGCGTGGCTATATCGACGCCGTCATCGAGCCGAATGAGAGCCGCCCGACTCTCATTCGGGCGTTGCGCCTGGCGCGCACCAAACGGCAGAGCCTGCCCGCGCGGAAGCATGGTAATATTCCACTGTAAGGTTGTAACCCTATGCGCTGCTACCAGTAGTCGGTAGCAGCGCATAAATGCACGGGCTACCTGGGAAAACGTCTTAGCAGCCAATCGAACTTCAGTCCTATTGCAACATCAACAATAGTTATGCTAAGATACTTTAGTAGTCGTGTATATGTGCGGTGGAAGCTGTGACAGGAGCCGCACGCAGAGGGTACCTGCGTCTTATCCTGTTCAGGATTTTTGTTTCGCGCCTTGCAACACATAACGGTATGCTGTTACCTGGTACAATATAAATATTAAGGAGTTACGCGGTCGGTTCCAAACCCAGGCGTCTGCCTGGACAACTGGCCCGATGCGCCTCCGGCAGGGTGGAATGGGACATTCTTTTTCCGAAAAATTTGGCTCGGAGAGCCAATTTTTCGGAAAAAGACAAAAAAGTACCATGCTGCCACAGGCGAAATACGCCGTTATCGAGAGCAAACGGTTCGTTTGAACGCACACCGCGTAACTCCTGAAATATAAGGAGTACGCGCGCCGACATGGTGTGTTTTGTGACGGCTCCTCTATGTTGTGTACGCTGTGGTGTAGCATGATCCAGGCGCGAGTCCGGTTGTAATAACGCGAACCAGGGTAAAACCACCAGGTTGATTATTATCAGCACCAATGACGACCATCCGTGCAATGCGACGGTCCTGGTCAACGTACAGGTGACGCGGGCATGAGCAACAACAAATCAGAAACGAAACCTCTCGAAAAGATCATTGAGCTACGCTTACCAAGCAGGCTCGGGTACGAACGTGTCGCAATGGATACGGCCTCCTCGCTTGCCCGCCGGATGGGGTTTCAAGGAGACCGCGTTGATGCCCTCAAGACGGCTGTCAGTGAAGCGGTGACGAATGCGATTGAACATGGCAACCAGCATGATGCCGCCATGAAGGTTGTTGTTCTGCTTACTGTGCGTGACGATGAGTTGATTGTCAGTGTCGCGGATCAGGGTCGTCAGTTGCTTGATCAAAACAATGTTACCCGAACGCCCCATATCGAAGATATTCTGGATAAATCTGATAAAGGTGGTTGGGGTATCTGGTTAATTCGTGAATTGGTAGATGAAGTTGAATTTACAACAGCACCGAGTGGTGGCAATCAGGTGCGTATGGTAATCCACCTCGAACGATGAAAACAACGTATTACTCGGCAAGCATGGAACTCTCCATCCCAAGTGAACTCGGCTATGAAGTTATCGTGCGCGATGCGGTTGCGGCATTTGCGCTGCGGATGGGGTTTACCCATGAACGTGTCGAGGATCTCAAAACAGCGCTGTCTGAGGCATGTATTAATGCGATCGAGCATGGCAATATGCTGGCCCCCAATCTGCGGGTCAATGTTGCCTGTACATGCGACAATGATCGCCTGCTGGTAGAGGTACATGACCAGGGATTGAAGCATCATACACCCGCGCAGATGCCGCTGAGTATGGCCGATAAACTGGCCGGACTCGGGTCAATGCGGGGCATGGGGTTGCTGCTGATTGGTCAGTTGATGGATGAGGCCGAGTTTGATCCCAATTCACAGGACGGTAATCGGTTTCGCCTGACATTGTATCGGCAGCATACTGCCGAGCATGTTACCAGTCAACGCACCGAATAGCTCAGGGCTACTGCATGGAATCTACAAGCCCCAACGCTAGTGGCTATATCATTTGTACATAAGGAGTAAGGTTGGCATGCTAGAAGATGAATTGAATGTAGGAATTCGCCAGCGCGAAGGGGTGGCAATCATTGACTTGATGGGTGATGTCACAACATTTGCTGAAGAGAAAATAAACAGCGCCTATCGGGAAGTGACTGAGGGGGGCGCGCGGTATGTGCTGCTCAACTTCCGCCAGAATGATTATATCAATAGTGCCGGTATTGCCATTCTGATCGGTATCGTCACTGAAGTTAATCGAAATAATCAGAAGCTTGCGGTCAGCGGTCTGTCACAGCATTTTCAAAAAATTTTCCGCATGGTCGGCCTGGCCCAGTATGCTGAGATCTATCAGGATGAGGATGAAGCCCTCCAGGGTTTTAAGAGTGCTACCACTGCTTGATCCGCATGCTCCGGTGCGTTCATTGATGCAGGGGTGGGTCGGGTGGGGTGGCCCTGCCAGCCATTTCTACTAACTGCGCTAATCCTGGTGACAATATCAGTGTGCCGAGATTTTGGGTGTCATGGCCTTACTATTTTGTGCCGTTTAGCGCCGGCTGGAATCAGCCTGGGATGATAGCAGGCAGATCGCTTCGGGCCACAGTTCTTCTGGAGCGAACCCCCTGGAACCGCACACGCCATCGTAGATCCAGAGTGGGGAACGGGTATCTCCGGTTATCTCTGCTTGCGCTATGTTTTTATGTGCTGCGCCACAGTTGCCGCCTGCATCAACGCGGCCGGTGTCACCACGGCATTGCCTAGCCTGCGTACAACCTGTGCGGCGGCGGCGTTGGCGAGGTGAGCCGTAGCGTATGGATCGACGCGCGCAGCCAGCGCCAGGGTTGCCACGGCGATAAAGGTATCACCCGCACCCGTGGTATCGTACACTTCGCTGATATTGGTTGCGGGAAGATGTACATATTCAACCGTTTCACCCAGCAGTGACAGCCCCTCCGGGCCGCGGGTGACGATGACCAGGCGCGCTTGCAGCCGGGCCTGCAACTCGGTCAGTCCTGCCCGAAACTCCTCTTCCGTCTCCAGCGACCGCCCGAGTGCGGCGGCAGCTTCCGCATCGTTGCAGCGAAATAGATCAACCCCCCGGTAGTAGTGCGAATTCCCCTGCGCATCAACCGTTAGCAGCACACCATGCTGCCGGCACAACGACCGGACGATATCGACCACGCGCGGCGTTAGCATGCCAAGTTGATAATCGGAGCAGAGCACGGCGTCCACCTGCGGAATATGGGTCTTCAGCATAGCGATGATCCGCTGCTCATCGGCGGGCGTCACTTCGTTTCGGGCGAGGCGATCAATCCGGGCTACTTGCTGCGGCAGCCGCGGCGGTTCGTGTGAGAGAATGCGGGTTTTGGTGGTGGTGGGCCGCCGGGTGCTGGTGATCAGACCGGCGGGCGAGATGCCGGCCTCCCGCAGGGCCGCGCGCAGTTGCTCGCCCTCCGCATCATCACCGACGACGCCTACCTGGGTGGTGCTGCTGCCCAGAGCTACAATATTGCGAGCGGGATTGGCCGCGCCGCCCAGGATAATCTCGCGCCGCATCCACTCCAGGACCGGGATCGGTGCTTCGCGGGAGAGCCGCGTGGCATGCCCGAAGACATACTCGTCAAGCGAGACATCGCCCACGACCAGTACCCGCAGACCGGCCAGGCGTGGAACCAGCGCGGCGTACTGCCCATCCGTCATTCGGGGTTTTCCTCGTCTTTCAGATACACTTGCGCAAAGCCGCAAAGACACGAAGGATATACGGTTCTTTGCAACCTTTGCGCGAGCCAATAATGTTACACGACTTACGCGGTGCAAACTGTTCTGGCTACGTGCCAGACCCGGAAGCTGGTTTCGCCTGCGGCAGCATAGTACTTTTTCTATCTTTTTCACCAAAACTTTGCACTTTGTGCAAAGTTTTGGTGAAAAAGGAATGTCAGTTCCACCCTGCCGGAGGCGAAATCCTCTTTCGGGTTGTGACCGCGTAAGTCGTGTAATGTTACACAAGTTACGCGGTGGGTCGGTAAACTGGGCGTTTGAGCACGGTAATGGCCGGATTCGCCTGCGGCAGCATGGTACTTTTTCTGTCTTTTTCACCAGGATTTGGCTTGGAGAGCCAAAGTTTTGGTGAAAAAGGAATGTCAGTTCCACCCTGCCGGAGGCGAAATCCTCTTTCGGGTTGTGACCGCGTAAGTCGTGTAATGTTATTGGAGAAGTGTTGTCTTTACCCCGCCACTGCTTCCGCAAAGCGGCGCATGCCCTCGGCGATGTCGGCATTGCTCTGCGCGTAAGAGAGCCGCAGGTAGCCCGGCGCGCCGAAGGCCTCACCCGGCACCACCCCGATGCGCGCCTGATCGAGCAGATACTCGGCCAGATCGCCGGTGGTCGCGCAGACCGCACCCTCCTTGAGCGGGCGGTTCAGCAGGCTACCGACATTGGGGAAGACATAAAACGCGCCGTCCGGCACCATGCAGGTGACACCGGCAATTTCCTGTAGGGCCGCGATAATCAGGGCGCGCCGCTCGTGGAACGCCTGCACCATGCCGGCCACCGTCTGCGCCAGTTCCTCCGAGGGTGTGAAGGCCGCCAGCGCCGCGTGCTGCGCAATCGAGGCCGGGTGCGTGGTGGAGTGGCTCTGGATCGAGCGGATCGGCCCGACAATCCCTTCGGGGCCGGCCACATAGCCGATGCGCCAGCCGGTCATCGCATAGGTTTTAGATGCGCCATTGATCACCAGGGTGCGGTCGGCAAGGTCGGGGGCCACCCGCAGCCAGCGGGCATAGTCCACATAGCAGATCGCATCATAAATCTCGTCGCTGATGACGACCACCGGCGTGCCGCGCAGCACACCTGCCAGTGCCGCCAGTTCCGCTTCGGTATAAACCGCGCCGGTCGGGTTGGAGGGCGTGTTGAGGATAAGCGCGCGGGTGCGGGGCGACAGATGCGCCTGCAGTTGCTCCGCCGTGATCTTGAAGCCGGTTGACTCATCGGTGTTGATCACCACCGGCACTGCTCCCGTCAGACGCACCTGCTCCACATAGCTGACCCAGTAGGGCGCGGGCACGATGACCTCTTCGCCCTCGTCACAGAGCGCCTGGCAGGCCAGGAAAATCGCTTCCTTGGCCCCGGTGGTCACGGAGATCTGGCTGGGCGTGTAGTTGATGCCGGTATCCTGCGTCACCCGCTCGGCCACGGCCCGCCGCAGGTCGATAATGCCCCCCGTCGGCGTGTAGCGGGTCTGGTTGGCCTCAATTGCGGCTACGGCTGCCGCCTTGATCGGCGCGGGTGTCGGGAAATCGGGCTCGCCCTGGCCGAAGGAGATGATCGAGATGCCCTGGGCGCGCAACTGCGCGATCCGGTTGCCCAGTCCGACCGTGGCCGATGGTCGCAGTTGCGCCAGCCGTTTGCTCAGGCGGGGACTACTCTGCTGGATTGTGCTCGTCACAGTTCTTTTCCTTGCCTAAATTGCTTTAAATTATGTATAACGGTTTGCATGCCGTTGTATATGATCTAAAGCATACAAACCTGTTTTACTAAACTGGAGGTACGCGGTCGGCGTTCAAACCGGGCGTTTCATCAGACAAAAGCCGGATTCGCCTGCGGTAGCATGGTACTTCTTTCTTTTTCACAAAAAATTCTCATAAAGTGAAATTTTTTATGAAAAAGAAGGATGGGTTCTTCCGCCCTGCCGGAGACGAAGCCGGCTTCCGGGTCCGGCACCAGGCCGAAGTCGGCAGAACCGCGTAAGTCCTGTAGATTAGATCAAAATTATAGAAGCGGTATGCAGCCGTGTCAAGAAGGCTTGCATGTCGCCGGGCAACACAGTAGACTGTTAACGCACACTCCCGTGGGAGGTGCCGATTTCCACGAACGCTACTGCCCGGGGTATGCCGCGCGCAGGATGAAAGGTAGACTATGCAACCCACACTACGCGGATTTCTGATTGCCCTGATGATTGCCCTGGTATTCGGTGCGCCCTCCGCCCTGGCGCAGGATGCGGCCGGCACGATTGTGATTGAGGACCAGAACGTAACGCTGGAGTTTCCCAATCTGATGACTTTTAGCGCCTATGTCGAGAGTGGTGATCCCATCGCGGAGGTGGTGCTCGAGTATGGCGTCGAGCGACTGACCTGCGGTACCGTTACCGCCCGCGTGTTTCCCGAATTTACGCCGGGTAACGCGTCGGAAGTGACCTGGACCTGGGAGATGCGCCAGTCCGGCTCGGAGCCGCCCGGCGCACAGATCTGGTATCGTTGGCGGGTGATTGATGCGGCGGGTAACGAGCAGGTGGGGGAGACGCAGCAGGTCACATGGCTGGACGAGCAGCACGACTGGCGCACGGTCAGCGAGGGGATGCTCTCGCTGCACTGGTATGCCGGTTCGTCCGCCTTTGCCGAGGAACTGCTCGCCACCGCGGTGACGGCGATGGAGCAGTTGAGCCAGTCCACCGGCGTGACGCCCGAGTCGCCCGTTGATCTCTACATCTATGCCGACACGGTGGATATGCGCGAGGCGGTACTCTACGAGCCGGGATGGACCGGCGGTCAGGCCTATCCCGCCTATGATATTGTGATTATCGGGATCAGCCCCGATGAACTGGAGTGGGGCAAGAGTACGATTGCGCATGAGTTAACCCATGTGCTGGTCGGGCATCTGACTTTCTCCTGCCTGGGCAGCGTGCCGACCTGGCTGAACGAGGGCATCGCGGTCTATGGCGAGGGTGGACTTGATCCCGCCGCGGCTGCGCGCCTGGAGGAGGCCATCACCGCTGATGAACTGCTGTCGGTGCGCTCGTTGAGCGGTGCTTTCTCCGAGCATCCCGATAAGGCTGATCTCTCCTACTCGCAGTCCTACAGTCTGGTGAATTTCCTGATCGACGAATATGGCACGGAGCAACTGCTGGCGCTGTTTGGCACGCTACGCGACGGGCTGCCGGTCGAAACCGGCCTGCAGCAGATCTACGGCTTCGGGTTGGAGGGGATGGAAGATCAGTGGCGCGCGGCGGTGGGCGCACCGGCCCGCCAGACCGGCGAGGCCGAGCCGACAGCCACCCTGGAACCGACGCCGGTCCCGACCTACCCGCCGATTGACGCGGTGCCGCAGGCGCCCTCAGTGGCAGCAACCAGCATCCCGACCGATGCGCCCGCGCCGACGGCGACTGCAACCCCGGCAGCGGCAGCGGCAGTGGACGCGGAAGACGGGAGTGCGGCGGAAGCGGTAGCTCCACCCGAACCGGCGGCAGAAGCAGCCGGCGAACTCAGCAGCGACGCGGTGCAGTCGGTCTGGCCGCGCATGCTGGCAATTGCGATTGTCGCTGTGATCTTGCTGCTGCTGCTCACGCTGGGGGCCGGGATCGTGCTCTTCCAGGAGTCGCGGCGCGCAAAGGCACAGAAGTAGACTCTTTTCCATACAGATCAGTTTTTATCTGCCGCCGCCGCGCAGCCCGCGCCGGCACCACCGTGGCAGCAGAAAGTGTTAACCAATCGCATGAAATCGCAACAGCTTCACACGAACCACTCACAGCGCAGAGTCTGCCCGATCCGGGTGATCTGGCTGGGCCTGCTTGTGCTAGTTCTGGCGGGGTGCAACATCCTGCCGCAGTCGGCGGCGGATGTTGCGCCCACCGCTACACCCGCCCCGCCCACGGCAACGGCGGAACAACCCGCTACCCCGGATGATCCGGCGCGCTCGCTGACACCCACGCCGGCCCCGCCGAACATGCCCACCGCCACGCTACCCCCGGAGGATGCCGGTAGCAGCGCCGGGCGCTACGAAAATAGCGAACTGGGCTTCGCCTTTGACTATCCGAGCGCCTGGCAGGCCGAACCGGGCGAGGACGAGTCCACCCTGACCACGCTGGTTGCGCCCTTTAGCCGCCTGGTTGTGATCGCGTTCTACAGCCCGCTGCCGGGTGATGCCGAACTGGAAGAGGCCGCCGGGCAGGTGCATGCCGCCGCAATCAACGGTATCGGCAATGTCGAGCGCCTGACTGATGCGCCGACGACGCTGGCGAACGGGCGCGCGGCCTGGACCAGCGAGTACACCGGCGAACTGGACGACGGCACGACTATTCAGGTAATCCTGACGTCGGCGGCGCGCGGCGGGCGCATCTTTACGCTGCTGGCTTTCGGCCCGCCGGAGACGGTCACCAGTGAGCGGGAGACGCTGACCGAGGTTGCCGCCGGCATGCAACTGGAAGCGCCGAGTCTGTATGGTCTGGCGCGCGACGAGGTGCTGATCATGCAGGGGGGCGAGTCGACCAACCCGCGCGTGTATGATCCGGCCACCAGCGGCGGGAATGATCTGATCTTCAGCGGGCTGGTTTCGTTCAACCCGCAGTTGGAACTGGTGCCGGAACTGGCCGCGTCCTGGGAGATCAGCGAGGACGGCACGGTCTACACCTTCTACCTGCGCGAGAATGCGCGCTTCCACAATGGCCGCCCCGTGACCGCGCAGGATGTGATCTACTCCTGGGAGCGAGCGGCGGACCCGGCCACCGAGTCGGATATTGTGCTGACCTACCTGGGCGATATCGTCGGGGTGCAGGCGCTGCACGCGGGGGAGGCCGAGCAGATCAGCGGCCTGGAAGCGCTGGACGAGCGGACGCTCCAGGTGACGATTGATGCGCCCAAGCCCTACTTCCTGATGAAGCTGACCTACGGCCCGGCGCTGATCGTGGACCGGGCAAATGTCGAGTCGGGGCCGGAGTGGTACCGCACGCCCAACGGCACCGGACCCTACCGCCTGATCCGCTGGGACCGCTTCAAGCTGCAACTGTATGAGCGCAACGCGGAGTTCTACCTGGAGCCGCCGGCGATCCCGTTTGTGGTGGTGCAGCTCTTCTCCGGCGTTGGCATTCGCATGTACGAAACCGGCGATATCGATATGACCGGCGTCAGTCGCTACAGCGTTGACCGGGTGCGCGACCCGACCGAGCCGCTGAATACCGATCTGCGCGAGGGGGTGAATATGTGTACCTCCCTGGTGCGCTTCGACGTGGAGCAGCCGCCGTTTGATGATCCCAAAGTGCGGCAGGCGTTTGCGCTGGCCGTGGATAAGCAGACCTACCTGGATGTGGTCTTGTGGGGCACGGGCATTCCGGCGCAGGGACTCTACCCGCCCGCGCTGCCCGGCTACAACCCCGATCTGGCGGGGCTGACGTTTGACCCGGAGTTGGCCCGGCAGCGGCTGGCCGAGTCAAGCTATGGCAGCGCGGAAGAACTGCCGGCGATTGTTTTCACCGACAGCGGCTTTGGCGGCGAAGTTGACCCCAGTGTCTCCGCGCTGGCGCAGATGTGGCAGACCCACCTGGGCGTCACGATTGAGATCGAAAACCTGGAGCCGAACACTGCCTACGACCGCATCCACGACGGCTACCATGGGCAGTTGTTCTTCTCCTCCTGGTGCGCCGACTACCCCGACCCGGAGAACTTTGCCGATGTGCTGTTCCACGCGGCGGCGCAGCAAAACCTGGGCAACTATGCCAACCCCGAGCTGGACGAACTGCTGGAGACGGCGCGGGTTGAGAACGATGTTGCGGAGCGGATCGCGCTCTACCAGCAGGCCGAGCAGATCATCGTCGAGGACGCGGCGGCGATCTTCCTGAGCCACGGCCTGAGTTACATGCTGGTGAAGCCCTACATCAAAAACTACGAACTCACCCCGATCAACGTCCCGATTGAGCGCTACCTGGAGCTTGATACGGCGGCGCTGGAGGGATAACCCTGCTCACACGGAGCCAAGACCAGACAGGTCTCCAAAGACCTGTCTGGTCTGGACGAGTTTTTCGAGGCGCTCTGCCTGGAACTGGGCATTGCGCACTGTCGGAGCTACAAACTGGCGCGGGCGTTGCGGGGGCAGCGCTACATCCTCTGCCTGGACGAGATTGAGAAGATGCGCAAGGAGCGCTTCTCCGGGGATGAGCGGGAAGAGTTGCGCGGCCTGGCCGACGGAGCCGACGCGCCGCTCACGCTGCTGGTCGCCAGCCGGGTTGCGCTGGAAGAACTCTTCCCCGACGCGCCGGGCCACACCTCGCCGCCGGCAAATATCTGCACGCCGCTGCCGGTGCCGCCCTTCACCCTGGACGAGGCGCGCCTGTTCCTGACGCACCGCCTCAGCGGAACCGGCGTCACCTTCACCCCCGCCGAGATCGACGATCTGGTCTACCGCAGCGGCGGCCACCCGGCGCGGTTGTAGCAGGCGGCGGAAGCGGTGTATCAGCAGTATGTTGGGGGGTAGGAGGTGGACCACGAAATGCACGCAAGGGGCTGGATCACGAAAGGGCGTATTCCATCAACCTGATGACCAACCCACAGATCTTCGCCACGCTATACGGCTCGACCGTGCCGGAAGGCACAGCGTTGGAATGTACCTGCAGAGAACCGCCTGGCAGATCTGCGATCTGCGGACAGCCATCGTCGCGCTCCGCTGCGCCATCCAGATGGTATGTGGCAAGATATGGCATCATCGTATCCCGTCGGTGTCATCCTGGGAGACCGGCGCCTGCGTATCCAGCCGAGCGAGCATGCGCCTGCGGTACAGCGCACGCCCGCTCGGCAGAATTGAGGCCTAGTCGGTCTCGACCACGTAGTCGAATGCCTCAGTCAGGCTGATGTTCGACACCAGGACGAAGAGCGTGCTCCCGGCCGGCACGTTGAACAACGTGCGCCGGCCATCGGGTACGGCCTTGCACCCGGCTTCCTCTTTGATATACACCTTGTAGCGCAGATCCTGCTCGTCGGCGGTGGTGGACGCCAGAACCGGCAGGATGGCCCGGTCTTGCTGCACCTCGATCTGCACCAGCGCCGAGGTCAGGGGTGGCAAGCTCCCCGTTTCATCAATCTCATCGGGATGGAACAAAAACTTAATACTCACCGTTCGCTTATTTTCGGAACGAGTTCGTAAAATTTCCCCATTAGCCGGTCAAAAACGGCCACTTGGGAAGCATCTCGCCCCACATGGCGATGAAAATTGCAGAAATGTTTTACACATTACG
>DAOTUI010000076.1:0-47247 GCA_034437035.1 Chloroflexaceae bacterium | reverse complement strand
CGCTCCAGTGCCAGGAAAACTATTCTTTTCCGGCACTGGAGCATTGCAGCATTTACCGGCTCAGGGACTGCTTAGCGATGGCTGCGGGCCTGATCCCAGGCATACCGCACTTCGCTCTTGAACTGGTCCCAGGTACCGGGGTTGCGCTCTTCCCACAGCTTGCGGGCTTCGGGCTCAACCTTCGACCAGTCGCGGTTGTTGTAGCCCGGATCGGTGCCCAGGCTGTAGCCGTAGCGGTAGACCGGGGCCAGTTCGGCATAGGTGTAGCCGCTATCCGCCAGATTGCTTTTATAGTGGTTGCGGAAGTCAGTATCATATGTCTCGAAGCCGGCCTGACCCATAGTCCGCTCGCTACCAACGCGCTCCACATCCACATCGGTGCGGCGGACGGTATCGCTCACCTTCTCGGTACGCTCGCCCACATCTTTGCTGACGACAACCTCTTCAATCACACGGGCGCGCTTACCGACAACGGCCTCTTCTGCCGTTTCCGTTACCTCGAAGGTTTCATCACGGAATGCCGCCCGGTCAGCCTCGCTCACCGGACGATCCACCGGCCGGCGCTCGACATCCACATGCTCTTCGCGCAGGCGGACATTTTCCTCAACCGGGCGCTCCGTAACGTGGGTATGAATCCGCGCACCACCGCGCTGCACCTGGCGCTTGCCCACCTGCAGCTCTTCTTCCACCACCGGGAGCTTCGCTTCGTCGCGCTCAGTACGCGTGGTTTGCTTGGGACGCTCAATGCGTCCGGTATCCGCCGTACGATACTTCTCGCGCTCAACGCGAACCTGATCGGCGGTATAAGGCTCGGCATTGCGATCATACCCGGTCCAGCCCGCTTCACGCCAGCGACCGGCGCGCTCATCAATATCAACCGGATCGTGGCGGCTCATAATGGCGGCCGCATCGTCGGCGCGGTCATCAGCCGCGGCGACCATTACCAGCGTGCCACCCCGGCGGACGCCTTCGGCGTAGTAGCCGGCTTCTTCTTCGGGCACGCCAATATTGGCCAGCGCTCCGGCAATACCGCCGGTCACACCACCAATACCCGCGCCCACCAGCAGCGAGGCAATCGGGCCGGCGACCAGGGCCGGGCCAACCCCCGGAATAGCCAGCACACCCAGGCCCATCAGCAGGCCACCCAGACCCCCGATGGCCGCGCCGATACCGGCACCGATACCCGCGCCCTCTTCCGTTGAGACATCACCCCGGTCATGCTCCGTGCGGCGTCCGCCCTCCGTATCGTACTGGTCAAACTCGCCGGTGGCGTTGCCGGCGACCAGACTGATATCGTCGCGGCGGAACCCACTGTCCACGAGATCCTGCACCGTCGATCGGGCGTCGTTAAAGTCATCATAGAGTCCGACGACTGTCTTAGTCATACTCTCCTCCTTACATTAAAGTGATTACCTGGCACAGAAAACAGGTTCTGAAAAACACGTCAACCGTGCAAAAACACCAGAAAGGCAAGTAATTAATGAGTTGCTTCGATCTGGTGTTTCCCTGCCCTTATGCCCTTAGTAACACTGAGCAAGAACTGTGCCATGATGGTGCGCTACGGTTCCTGCCGCTCAATGTTGACTTCTTCGCTCCGCAGCGTAACCCGCTGTGGTTTGTGGGTTTCGGTGCGCTGCCGCGTAACCCGGATTTCCTCTTTCAGTAGCAGGCGCTTCTCGACAACCAGTACCTCTTCGAGTAGCGGGATGATCATCGTGTCGCCCTCGTAGCGCACTTCACCGGGTGTATCGACAACGCGGTTGATGGCGACACGCTCTATCGCAACCTCTTCCTGTAGCAGCGGCTCATCGATAACTTCTTCCCGCTCATGGACGGTTTTGGTCAGACGGACGCGGCCGGTCTGTACCGTCCGTTTCTCGACTTCCAGTTCTTCGGCAATGACCGGAACGACCAGCACCTGGTTTGCTCCGGTTTCAACAGTCGTGCGATACTGCTCGATATCGCTCTGGCTGAGCGGCAGGTAGTAGCTGCCGTCTTCCTGAACCACCAGCGCATCAAGCGGCACAATAATGGATTGACCGTCTGCAAGCCGGATGTGGGCCTGGTCAGTCGTCTGCTCCGCTGTCGGACCGACCGACTCGAGGGTACCACACAGACCGGCTTTGCCGACAACTGGGGTAGAGTGCAACTCTTTCATACCTGTATCCTTATCTCCTTACAAAGTTTGCCCCGGCTACAACCACCATGCCAGGAGGAGCGCAACCAGGATAATCGTCACGGTAAAGCCAATAATGGTTGGGAGCAGCCCGGCAAACCAGGTGCGGCCTGCTGGTCGTTCAGCGATGCCCAGCATTGCCTGTGGGACACCAGCGTGCGGTGCGTGTGGTTCCGGTTGCTCTTCCGTTGTTTGCTGATAGTCAAGATCGCTCATAACTATCTCCTTCTCCTTACGGATGCCCCATAGCTGACCAGGAGCATTCTGTGGCCGAAATGTACCAGAGCGTGAACCGAGAAGAGCGGAACCGCGAACAGCGCATCTTTGGCGCAGCGCCATCGGATACGCCGGTCTGTTCTTTGTCCTGGGTTCGTCTGTTCTTTCGCTACGCTACCGGTGCATTCCAACGGTGCAAGGAGTCTTCTAGCAAGAAATAGGCCAGTGAAGAGGAGGACTTGTGCGGTGGGCGTTCAAGTCAGGTAGGTGACCGGGGCAAGGCTGGTTGTGCCGGTGGCAAGGATACACAAGCAATTATAGTTGACGTTCCCACTGCGCCAGACCGAGCGTGATAGCCTGATCGAGCCACTGCCGAAACTTGTTCTGAACTTGCGCCAGACGCGTCTCGTCTGTATGAGTAACGATAAAACCCTCGGTGACAAGTGGGTGCGTCTCGCGAAAAGGCTGGATATTGGCCGCGTCATCCGCAATATCTGCTTCATGTTTCTCCGGCGTTGCGTGAAGTATATTAAGAAAAACGGTTGCAAGCATAATCCCCCGGTTCTCTTTGCCCAGATAGTGAAATGAAATGACGATCTCTGCATTTGTGGTGGTTATCTGCCCTTCATCTTCCATTCTCAAACGTACCCAGAGACGGGGGCGGGTCAGATTTGCATAGTACCCGAGTTTTTTAGCGACAGAGACAATATCACTCTGATACCAGTAGACCGTCTGGTCACTATTCAACCCGACGCGCACCGTAATTGGTACGCCGGTAGCATTCAACTTCTGTTGCATAAGTGCTGCATACTCGTCGAAGATTTGTTTTGCCAGGCTCTGTAATTGCCGGGCTACAGAGAAAACCTGGTCATATCTGACCTGCTGCCGTTTCTGATACCTTTCAGCAATACTCTCGATGATATTTGTCACAGCTTCAACTGGTTGCTCTATTTCTTCAGATGCTGCCAGTGCATTTAGATATGCTCTCTTCTCAATCTCATCAAAGAGGCGCACCAGTCGCCCTATATCGCCGGCATCTGCGGCTTCAAGCGCATTAATATATTCTTCCCGTTGATCCCGATTAATAACCAGAGGGAAACGACCGGCGCGCAGCAAAACCAGCGTGGCTAAACAGCGCGCAACCCGGCCGTTCCCATCTTGAAACGGGTGAATCTGCGTAAATCGATGATGCAGCCATGCTGCTGCAACTTCCGGTGAAACTGCTTGTTCAAGGTGGCGCGCATGCAACGCCAGTAATCGCTCCATTTCGCTCTGAACCTGCTCTGGTGGACAATATTCATGAATGACACCATCAGGTCGTGTTGGATTGTTTGGCTGGCGTTTCCAATCACCTTTAATCAGGGGAACAGGCCCTATATTCCCAAACTGGTCTTGCGCTTCAGTGTAATCTTGATGGCGTGTCAAAACTTGATGCAAGGTTCTGATGTAGTGGAGGGTGAGCGTTTCTCTTTGCGCCACAAATGCAAACAGGCCGTCGAGCGCGGCGCGCTGATCTTGTACTATCTGGACCACTTCGCCAACCGGACGATTGGTCGCGCCGTGGGGAATCAATGCGGCATCAATCCCCTGTTCGATTAAGAGCCGGGTGGTGCCGCGGTCTATCGTGTAAATACGCTCAATGATGCCCGTTTCTATGGACCACTCACGCCGCAACCGCTCATGAAACATTTCCACCAGCGCCTTTTCCTGGAGCGAGAGGTAGGTTTCTGCCCAGGTCGCGGCAAGTGATGCAACTTCCGTTGATACAAACTCTTGCCAATTTTCTGGTAAGTCTGTGATCGGTGTCCAGGCCATAATGCAATCTCTCGCTTTACACACATGTAGAGAACATAAAACAAAGGAACATAGAACAGCGCGCGCCGGGCGCACCGTTGTTTGTCTGATCTTACTCCAAAGCTGGCAGCACGACCCAGAAGACATTAATATCATAGCATAATGTTGTCGGAATGAAGCAAAGATGGAAAATAGACCCTGGCAGAACTTGACCTGGTGCCTTCGGAGCCGTATTATTTGATGTATGCATCCGCTGAAAGATCCGGCACGTTTGCCGGCACAATTCTGATAGGGAACCCCAACGATGTGCAATCATAGCGCGCGAAAACCCATTGTCCTTGACCTGTTTTGTGGTGCCGGCGGGATGAGCCTGGGCTTTGAGTTGGCCGGCTATGAGATTGCATTGGGAGTGGAGAAAGACGAATTACCGTACAAGACCCACTGTTACAACTTTGGCAATCGTTGTCATCACGACGAAATTGAAAGAATCCTTGATCCTCTTGCATTTATCCAGAGCTATGGTTTGGAACGCATTGATGTCATCATTGGCGGGCCACCATGCCAGGGTTTCAGTCGGGTCGGACGTGGAAGAATACGGGATGTGCGTAAAGATCCGGCATATCGCCATGATCCACGCAATCAGTACTATCGGCATTTTGTGCGCTTTGTGCAGGTTTTGCAGCCGGTTTATTTTGTCATGGAAAATGTCCCAGACTTCCAGTACTATGTTGATGGCGAAGGATTACTGATTGACCAGGCGCTTCAGGCATTTCGTGATACTGGTTATTATGTTGATAAAGCAGTGCTTGAGGCTCAACACTATGGTGTGCCGCAGACGCGTAAGCGGTTATTTATTGTCGGAAATCGTACAGATCAGGCGATTGTGTGGCCAAAGAAAACCCATAAAAACAGGCCGATTACAGTCTGGCAGGCTATCAGTGACCTACCCATTGTAGATCATGCTCACCGCGAAGATGAAATAGCGTATAAACCGCGTGGTCCACTGACCAGGTACCAACGCCGGATGCGACAGGGAGCTAAAAGAGGAAAACTCTTTAATCATCAAACACGCCGGCATAATGAGCAAGATTTACAGGCGTTTGCCACTATGCCCGAAGGTGGCAAGTATGCTGACCTCGCCGATGAGTATAAACGATATCGGGACGATATTTTTAAAGATAGATACTGGAAGCTATGCCGGGATAAACCTTCCTGGACGGTTGAAGCGCATATTGGCAAGGATACGTATCGGCATATCTACCCCAGTCGGGAGGGCGAGCAGGAACCACCCCGGACTATTTCAGTCCGTGAGGCGGCGCGCCTTCAGAGTTTTCCTGACCGCTTTCGATTCTCAGGGCCTTTTACCAGACAATTTATACAGGTTGGCAATGCTGTTCCACCACTGCTGGCGGAAGCATTAGCCATCGCCATTTTGCCTGGCGTTTTGCAAGGTATAGCTGCAGATAGTAATTCGGAACCAGGAGTATCCGCTGATTCTTTCTTTGAATCAGATCCACAAGAAGACGCATTAGCTGAGATAGAGGCAGTAGTTTGATAGATACACCTTTGCTCTTGCGTGTCAATGAGCATATTGTAGATGTTGCATTTATGCGACGGGCATTGATCGCGTGGGGCCAGGCGCATTTCCGTAACTTCCCCTGGCGTTTGACAAAAGACCCCTACCATATCCTGATGGCTGAGATTATGCTGCATCGCACGCAGGCCCTACAGGTTGTGCCGGTGTACGAGCAGTTTGTCAGCCGGTACCCGGATGTTCAGATGCTTGCCCGTGCCGGCAAAGTAGAATTACATGAGGTGCTTTATTCACTGGGATTGCGCTGGCGGATTGATCTGGTCTATGACCTGGCTATACAACTTACCAATCGCTTTGCGGGACAGGTGCCGCGAGAGAAAGAAGAATTGTTATCCCTTCCGGGTGTCAGCGATTATATTGCCAGTGCAGTGCGCTGTTTTGCATGGAATATTCCAGAGCCGCTGATTGACACAAACACAGTACGGGTTGTAGGGCGATTGTTCGGACTGGAGATTAAGGACTCCTCCCGGCGTAACCGACGCTTCAAAGAACTGATTACAGCACTGGTTGATCCACATGCGCCAGATGTGTATAATTACGCATTATTGGATCTTGCGGATCGGGTGTGCATGAAAAAGCGACCGCCTGCGTGTGAGCGTTGCCCGATAATGTTGTCCTGTGTTTATGGAAGATCTCCAAATGGCGACGTTTGTCGTAATCAAAGTAGTGGGGTTGAAAATGACTGAATCAAAGTCTCAATCTGCTGGTTCTAATGCTCTACGCCCTAGAGCCCGTATTTTGCGTACCTTTGGCGATGAGTTAATAAGTAGTGAGACCGTCGCGCTGATTGAGTTAGTTAAAAATGCTTATGATGCTGACGCTACGAGAGTATTAATCCGTTTCGGCAGTCCTTTGAAAATTGGCCATGGCAAGATAGAGGTTATCGATAACGGAAATGGTATGTCACTGGAAACAATTCGGAATACCTGGATGGAACCTGCTACCTTGATAAAGAGGCGTAACACTCGAAGTGAACAGCGAGGACGTCGGGTATTAGGCGAAAAAGGAATTGGGCGATTTGCTACCTCTAAGTTGACTGATATTCTAGAAGTTGTAACTCGCCGCATAAATACAGATCAAGAGGTGTGGGTTCTCTTTGATTGGAAACTATTCGATAACGAAGAAAAGTATCTAGATCAAATAGAGGCACGTTGGTTTATAACAGAACCAAAAGAAGTTTGTCCAGGGGGGACAGTTGAGGATTTGTGGCAACAAGATAGACAACCCGACAACCAAAAGTTATCCCACGGAACGATTCTTCGGATGAAGGAACTACGTACAGCCTGGGATGAGAACTTATTTGTCAATTTGCGTAAAAGCCTCTCTCGGCTGATTTCACCCTTCTTTAAGCAAAGTCAGAATGGATTCAATGAACAGTTTCGGATTTTTTTGGAATTACCAGAGCCTTTCGAGAGTTTGTCTGGTGAAGTTGAACCGCCAGAATTGTTAATGAGTCCACATTATACCCTTCGAGGATCAGTAGCTCAAGATGGGAGTTCCGATCTTACTATTAAGTTACCAGAGCGAGATAGTGACGAGGAAGTAACTCCGTTATTTACCATGAAAAATGGAGAAAAACCAAAATGTGGACCTTTTGAAATTGAATTCCGTGTCTGGGATCGAGACCAATTAGGTGATATAGCGCAAAAGTATGGATCGACAATTTCTCAAGTACGCAGAGATCTGGATAGCGCAGCAGGTGTTAATGTCTATCGAGATGGTTTTAGAATTCTGCCGTATGGGGAACTTGGGAATGACTGGTTAGGATTAGATGCACGGCGCGTTCAGAATCCAACTCTGCGTTTGTCTAATAATCAGATAGTTGGTTATGTACTTATCTCTGCTGATAATAACCCCTCTTTACGCGATCAAACTAATCGAGAAGGTTTAATAGAAGGTGAAGCTTTTAATGATTTGAGAGAAGTTGTAAAGAAGGTACTTGCCGAACTTGAGCAACGACGATTTAATATTCGTCATCCTGATAGTACCAGTCAGGGAAAACCGCAACAAGGAGGAATATTTGATGGCTTTGATCTCAAAACAGTTCGTAATACTGTTAGACAGCAGTACCCTAATGATAAAAAACTTGTGGCGCTATTAGAAGAAACGGAGAAAGATTTAGATCGACGTGTTAAAGAGGTTCAGGATGTCCTGTCACGTTATCGGCGATTAACTTTATTGGGGCAGTTGATAGATATGGTACTTCATGAAGGTCGGGCTCCTCTTTCTAAAATTCGTAATGAAGCAGATCTTGGATATCGCAATATTGAACGTACCAGAGTAGGTAATGGTTCTGATGATTTGTTTCGGCGACTTCGCCAACGCTTTGACGTTATTATCACCCAGTCCGATGCTTTAGCATTGGTTTTTCGTAAAATTGAGCCATTTGGGGGGCGCAAACGGGGAAGACCTGCTCAAGTTAGTTTAGAAAAAGTAGTATCAGATGCATTTGATGTACTGGATGCTGAGATAAGCCGGGTTGGTGTACAGGTAAATCTACCTGATACAAATACACCAGTCACAGTAGACCAGGCTGAGATACAACAGGTGATTATCATTCTTCTAAAAAATAGCCTGTACTGGCTACTTCAGGCAGCAAAGGATAGAAGGAAGATAAGTGTTCAGGTAAATCGACGTAACCTAAGTGAAGTGGAAATTTTATTTTCTGATAGTGGACCAGGAGTAAACCCTAAATTCAGAGAGCGTATTTTTGAACCGTATTTTTCCACAAAGTCTGACGGTGTTGGTCTGGGATTGGCAATAGCTGGTGAAATTGTTGCGGAGTATTACGCTGGTTCGTTGGAATTGGTTGATAGTGGACCATTATCAGGAGCTACTTTTCGTATCCTACTACGCAAGCGGGTGTAACATGACTGATATATCTCCATGGCAGATACTGTTCGTAGATGACGATATTGAGGTTTGTAATCAGGTAAAAGAATTCCTGGAAAGTGAAAGTGTTCTTGATTCGAATGCGTATCCTCAGGTCGAAATCCTTGATGATTTCGATGATGCATTAAAAACCTTGGAAATGCACCGTTTTGATCTGGTGATTTTAGATGTAAGAATAGGATCACATGATCTGGAACGGGAAGAAGAAGCAGGATCAACGACCTTGGAAGCTATACGTCAGAGACGCTTCGTACCAATCATTTTCTACACTGGGTTACCACACCTGGTTAGAGATCAGGAAACACCTCTCGTTCGTGTTGTCGAAAAAACCGAAGGTCTTTCACGCCTTTTGGATGTCGTAAAGGGTATCTTTATTTCTCAACTACCAACTGTTAACCGTGCATTGATACGACACCTGGAAGCGGTACAGCGCGATTATATGTGGGATTTTGTAGCGGCACATTGGGATAAATTTGGCAATATGCCCGATCGTGCTGCATTGGCTTACCTACTGGCACGTCGACTGGCATTGTCTCTGTCTGGACCTGGAATTCAGCAGTTGGCTCAGGATTTGGGGGATCGTGGTAAGGCTGAAGCTGTTGAAGGTTTAGCACATCCAATGCAACTTTATGTGATGCCTTCTATCGAAGCATCACCATTATCCGGGGATCTATATCAAGGACAGATAGGCGACAAACCCGGGTACTGGATTCTGCTAACACCATCCTGTGATATGGTTATGGGGCGAGTTAAGGCCGAGAAAGTTCTTCTTGCTAGTTGTCTTCGTCTTGAGGATCAGCCAGAATATCAGAAATGGATTCAAGGGGAATCAAAACCCACCAAGAATAAGTTGATGAATTTATTGAAGAATAAGAGAGGTGATGGTTATCAGCCGGAAAGATACTTTTTCTTACCTGGGGCATTTATTTTTCCCGACCTGATTGTTGACTTCCAACAACTGCACTGTCTTTCATATGAAGAACTGAGTAACATGGAAAGACTGACATCTTTGGATAATCCCTTCGCTGAAGCCCTTGTGTCTCGATTTGCGAGATACTTTGGCAGATTGGGGACGCCTGATTTGGATATTGATACTGTAATGCAGAATTTAGGTATTGAGTGATATTTTAATAACTGCCCTTCATCAATAGTTTCGATATCTCTTCCGTGAACTGCCAGCAAGAGATTGCATGCTGGCGATTTGGGCGTTACGCGGCGTAAAGTGCTCTTTTCCCTCCACTCTCCGCCTTCAGACCGATACCACCTCCCGCCTTGCGATGGAATACCACTCAGGCTGGATGTACGCCGGATGACCCGGCTTCCGAGGGACGACACCACTCCGTACATGCGCTACACTTGCAGCAGAATACTGAAACAGTTGCGCGGAACGAACGTCTAAACCGGCGTTGCCGGGTGCGATAGCTATCCGCACACCACCGCTGCCGGCGCGTGCAAGCTGTAACCTGTAACCCGTAACCCGTCATTTTGTCTTAGCGCAGAAGGAAACGACCGATGTTTAGTCCGCGCTGGAAAAAAGTAGTCGGCGACCTTAAGGGCAATCCGACCCGGACCCTGCTGGTCGTACTTTCGATTTTCATCGGCGTCTTCGCCGTGGGTATGATCCTCAGTTCGCAGGCGATCCTGACGCGGGAACTGCGCGATACCTATCTGGCGACCAGGCCGGCCCATGCCACGGTTAGCACGCCTGGTGAAGATAGCTTTGACGACGATCTGGTCAATGTTATTCGCGGCATACGCGAGGTGGAAGACGCCGAAGCCCGCCGCAGCCTGAGCATGCGTGCGCGGCTCGGTCCGCACCAGTGGCAGGATATCACGCTGGTGGCGATTCCCGATTACGATGATATGCGGGTGAACTTTATCAACCCGGTGCGGGGCGCCTGGCCGCCGGACGAACGCGCGGTGCTGATCGAGCGTTCCGGTCTGGGTACGCTACAGGCCGATATTGGCGACAGCGTGACGGTGGAACTGCCCGACGGCACCTTGCGCACGCTGCCAATTACTGGTGTGGCCCATGATCTTGGCCGCGCCCCGACGCTCTTTACCGGCGTGGTTGTCGGGTTCATCAGCTTCGATACCCTGGAGTGGCTGGGCGAGTCGCGCGATTATAACGAGGTCAGTATTCTGGTAGCCGGCGACGGCACCGATCAGGCCTACATTCAGACCGTGGCCGATGAAGTGTACGACAAGATCCGCAAGTCGGGCCGCGATCCCGCCTTCCCGGTTGTGCCTGAACCGGGGCAGCATCCGATCAACTTCTTAATTGACGGCCTGGTGCTGATAATGGGCGTGCTGGGCGTGCTGTCGGTCTTCCTGAGCGGCTTCCTGGTGACCAATACTATCTCCGCGTTGTTGACGCAGCAGACGAAATATATCGGCATTATGAAATCAATCGGTGCGCGGCTGCCGCAGATTGTGGCGATGTACCTGGTGCTGGTGATGAGCTTTGGGTTGATTGCACTGGCACTGGCAGTGCCGCTGTCGCAACTGGGGGCGCGGGCCTTCGCCGGGTATATCGCGGGCGAGTTTAACTTTGACCTGGTCGATCTGAGTGTGCCCGCAAACATCTACCTGATCCAGGCTGTTGTCAGCCTCGTGGTACCGGTGGTGGCGGCGCTTATTCCGGTTTTTGGCGGCTCGCGTATCTCCATCCGCGAGGCAATCAGCAGCCAGAGCGGCGCGGGCAGCTTTGGCACCGGCATGTTTGACCGGATGATCCGGCGCATTCGGGCATTCCCCCGGCCGGTGCTGCTCTCGCTGCGGAATACCTTTCGCCGCAAGGGGCGCGTGGCACTGACCCTGATGACGTTGACCCTGGGTGGCGCGATCTTTATCTCGGTCTTCAGTGTACAGGAGTCGCTACGGCTGACGGTTGACGATGTCTTTGCCCGGCTCTACAGCTTTGATGTCGGCATCGGGTTTGATCGAGCACATCGCCTGGAGTATCTCGAAAGCGAAGCGCTGAGTATACCGGGCGTCGCCATTGTTGAAAGCCGGAGGCAGACCGCTACGCGCATCCGCTATCCCGATGATAGCGAGAGCGAGAGCATGTTCCTGGAGGCGCTGATCCCTGACACCGCAACCATGAACCCGCGTCTGTCTGCGGGTCGCTGGTTGAATATGGCAGATGAGAATGCGGTGGTGTTGAGCAGCGGTGTCCTGAAAAACGATCCCGATATCGGCGTTGGTGATGATATTGTGCTGATAATCAAAGGACGTGAGACAACCTGGCGCATCGTGGGGATTATGCCGACAATTGGTGATGAACGCAATGCCTTTGTGAGTGCGGATTACTATGGACGGGTTGCCCGCGAAGTCGGTACAACCGATGCTCTCTGGATTACGACCGACCGGCGTGACCCGGCGTTACAAACCCAGGTATCACAGGCGCTGGAAGAACACTACCGCAGCCTGGGGCTAAATGTTGTCTTTAATCAGACCGGTTCGGCGTTGAGTGATCAGATCAACTCGCAGTTCGGTGGTATCGTCGCCAGCCTGGCTGTGATGTCGGTGTTGATTGCCGTCGTTGGCGGGCTGGGACTGGCGGGCACAATGAGCCTGAATGTGCTGGAGCGCACCCGCGAGATCGGCGTGATGCGGGCCATCGGCGCATCGGACATGTCGGTACTCCAGATTGTGCTGGTGGAAGGCGTGCTGCTGGGCATGGTAAGCTGGTGTCTGGGCGCAGCCCTGGCGCTGCCGATCAGTAAGCTGCTAAGTGACGCGGTCGGGCTGACCTTCTTCAACTTCGCGCTGGAGTTTCGCTTCTCTGTCGGTGGCCTGGTAACCTGGCTGGTGATCTCAATGGTGCTGGCGGTGGTTGCCAGTGTGCTGCCGGCCTGGAACGCCTCACGGCTGACGGTGCGCGATGTGCTGGCGTATGAGTAAATGATTGGCCGGATCGCCCACCCCCTCTGACTGCCGCCCGCAAGTATCACACTTGCGGGCGGTAACCGTGTCATTGGATGTTTACTTCTTCTTTTCCCCCGTATCGTTAGTATTTATACCGGTTCGGGTGGCTTCATGACATTATCTTGCACTTCTTTCTTGCCACCATTCTACGGCGGTTCAAGCGCGCGAACCAGGCTGTCTTCCAGTCCTGCGGCGAGATTTATATGAAACCCGCTATAATGCAGAAGACCGTTGTCTGGTAAGACGTAAATTTTAACATCTTTTAACTGTAGTAATGCAGTGCGAATATGTTATTTATTTTATCATGACTTACGCGGTGGGCGTTCAAACCAGACGTTTGACCCGATGGAATCCAGACTCGCCTGCGGCAGCGGCGAGATTTCCTTTCGGGTTTGTGATTGCGTAAGTCGTGTTTATATTATTGGATTGAGATGGACCAGGCGTTCGATAACCAGCCATACGTTTGCGAAGCGGCCAAGTTGTTTTACCAATGTAGCACGGGAATTCATCTACCACAAAAGCATACAGTACATTATGAGCATCAGCATGGTTGTATAGATCGATTACCAATGCATCTTCATCTAGCCGCCATTGACCGACTGATGTGAATCCAATATTGGTAATATGTTGTAGCTTGTCTTCCATGAACAACCTTTCTGAATAAAAATCAAGCTGCAGCTTCAATCTATTATTGTAGTATACCTTGTGTTAGTTTAACTCACACGAGTTACGCGGTCACTTACTCGGAAGAGCATTTCGCCTCTGGTAGGGTGGAACCGATCCTTTCTTTTTCACGAAAATTTGGCTCCTTGAGCCAAATTTTCGTGAAAAAGAAAAAAGTACCATGCTGCCGCAGGCGAAGACCGCTTTCATCTTGTTAAACGTGCAGTTTGAACACCCACCACGTAACTCGTGTAACTCATACCCTGCTATAGGCAACAATACAATTGTCACGCCGTTGGTTCTTCTGCCGGCACTGTGTAATTTCACCTCCTGAATCTGGGAAAGATCGCTCAGGAAGCAATCTTTTTAAGTGTGCAGAATCCACTAGAAGAGGTGGTTCTTCGGCAGGATGTACTTCCGCCTGGTATGTTCTATGATGGTGGCATGATACGACGCATGTTTATACATTAAAGCAGACGTACGTCAATACATGCCTCACTGTACATACTTAGTAGAAGTTCATTAGTTCTCAGGGGGATTCATATGTTTCTAGCGCAAGAGAAGCTGCGTTTCATAAGCAGCATTACCCACGAGGGCAAAGTTGTTGTCGTGAGTACGGACGACGAGGGGCGATTGTTGTATACAATCAGGCAAGACGGCTTTGAGGACAGCTATGGCAACACGCAGTTGCAGGGATGGGAGGACTGGCAGATCCTCGATTTGCCGGACGAAGAACCGGATACATCGGTTGTGGCACACGAAGCACAGAAGCTGACCTATGCCTCTGCCGGCGAGACCCACTACCTCGTTCGCTCATTGTATCGCACCCACGATCAGTCTGCCATGGCACCGGTACAACTGGTTTCTGGGATGGGGCATCTATATGTGTGCCGTCAATCGAAGGTCAACACGCTGCTTGTGGATCGCTTTGTGCTGGATGGCTTGAGCAACAAGCTCGTGCGCAAGCTGGATGTGCGCTACAAGCGTAGCCGCAAGAAGTACGAGCCGATCCGGCAGAACGACAGTCCCCAGTTGGTGGCAGCCGACTCACTGGATTTCCGCGATGCTGATGGGCAGCCCTTCTACGCACCCACCACTGAATTGAGCATCGTCAACAATCTGCAGAACGGCTGGTTTGCAGTGGTACTCGTGCCCACAAACGAACACGATAAATATCGCTGGCATATCTTTGCCTACAACAGCGCAACCCGGCAGATTGAACTGACGACGTTGCGCGCCTCGGAGCAGGGCTTGTTCGATCTACAGGACTACACGGTGCTGGAGCCTGACACCGACGATCCGGCAGTCCATGTCCCACGCAGCATCCCCGGAATCATCAAGCGTGCCATTGTGCTCGATGGGCTGACCGTGACCAATGGCCTCGCGGCAACGAAATACGATGTGCAGACCGAGCGCGAGACCCAGGCGGGCCGCCACCTGCTGCGCGAAGCCACACGCATCATGCTGACCATCCCCACCACGCAGGGCGCCGCTGCGCTGAGCTTCGCCGTAGCGCAGGATGGCACGCTGGCGCAGATCGACGCGGAACCGCACACGACCATCCTGCGGAGCGATGCGCGTGATGTGTTGCTGCCGCTCAACACGCTGGACGAGATCCAGGCGATTGGTGCCCGCGAGCTACCGCCGCAGGGCCAGATCACGCGTATGGAGCGGGCCGCCGATGACCGCGTGAAGCTGACCTATACGGCAACACCAGAGATACAGCTTCGCCCCGGTACGGTGGTGCAGATTACGGACACCACCCACTACAATGGTCACTATGTAATTCAGAAGGTCGATGCGGACACATTCGAGATCGCTACACCCTGGGTCACCGGCGAGATTGGCACCTGGGAAGTGCTGCCCCGCGAAGAGCGCGGCCTCATCTTCGATGGTATTATTACGGCCTTCGCGTATACCGCCGATGGGACGATCCGCGTGACTGCGCCGAACCACGGCCTCGAAACCAACGACGAAGTGCAGATCATCGATACGCAGCCCTACGACGGCACCTATCCCGTGCTGCGCAATGATGACCACCATATCACAATTGATCTGCCGTGGCGCGCTGGCGAGGCGGTCAATGTGCAGATGAAATCGCGCAAGCGGCGCGGCATCACCTTCGACGATAGTACGGCATACATCGCCGTCGCGGGTCCTGTTCCCACTCGTGCCGCCACGCACGAATTCTGGTTCAAGACGAGCGACCCGACCTGCGGCCTCTTCAGTGTGACCGACAGCGCGGGCAACGCCGACCGGGCAATTGCGCTGCGCGACGGCAACATCATCGCTCGCCTGGATACCGAGACAATCAGCAGCACTAGCCTGAACCTGGCTGATGGTCAATGGCACCACGTCGCGCACGCCTTCGGGGAGGACATTGGTGGGCAACACCTCTGCATCGATGGGCGCGAGGTGGCGCGTGGCAGTGTGGCGCGCTCGTCGGCACAGCCGATCAGCCTCCGCATCGGCGTTGCGCCCGATGGGGACAACCCGGCGCAGCAGTGCCGGATCGCCGATGTGCGGCTCTGGCAGGTGGCGCGCAGCGTCGAGACGATCAAGAATAGTATGCACCTGCAATTGACGGGCCGCGAGGTCGATCTGGTCGACTACTGGCGTCTGGGCGCGATCCGGGAAGCAGATGCGCGCACGGTCGTCGATTTTTCGGTCGTCGGGCGCGACGGCATCGTCCACGGCAACGCCTTCGCCAACGCAGTCCGGCTCGACCGCACCCTGCGCGATGGGCAGACCCCGGCGATTGCCTACCAGAATGACGAAGGCTTCGCCGTCACGCAGCGCGCCACCTACGTGGAGAGCTTTGAATTTACGACTGAGCCAGAGGTTGATCCGCAGAATGTTGACGGACGCGGCACGCCGATCTTCGCGCTCGACTACTGGGGTGTGCGCAGCCGTGGCGCCGCGCAGCGCATCCCCTTCGCCGGGACGCCGCTGGTGTTCGAGGCCCTTGGCAATGGCTGGTATCGTGCTACCTCCCGCTTTACCGTGCGCGACAATATCGCGCTGGTACGCAGCTTTGCCCTTACAGATGTGGCGGGCGACTGGCAGGCACTCCACATCCGCAAGCATGTCATCCGCCTCGTCTCCGACACGACCACCGAGAGCCGCTTTGTCGATCAGGTGTCGCTGACAACGCTGGCTGACCGGCACGTCGAGTTCATCGAGCATCCGCAGCGCATCGCGCAGCAGGAGGCCGAAGAGGCGCGGCTCCTGCGCGAGCGGCGTGAGATCGAGGCCGAACTGACCACGCTACGGAATACTGCCGCGCTCAATGCAGAATTGGTCCGGCTCCAGGGCGAGATTTCACGCGTTGACCAGAACGTCACCAGCCTGCGCAGCCGGTTGCCGGGCCTGGAGCGCACATACCAGAGCGAGCGGAACAACATCTTCAACTACTGGTGTTCGATCCGCTCGCTCGCCGGCAAGCGGAGCAGCGAGGCTGCGCGCGTCTTTACGCACGGTGGCGAGAACCGCGCCGAGAAGAAGTTCATTCATGGCCTGGACTGGGGCAACCACTTAAACCAGCGCTTCAAGTTTGAGGAACGCGGCGGCGGCTTCTATGCCATCATCTGCGAATATGAGAACCGCATCCTCGACGGCAGCGACAAAGTAGTCTGGGGCGTGCGCAACCACCGGCGCACACCGGGCCGCGCCTGGAAATTCAACCGCGTGGCCGGCACCAACACCTACACCATTCAGTCGCAAAACGGCAACTACCTGGCGCTGGACGACAAGCACCACATCGATATTCTGAATGTGGGCTACAAGAACAAAACCAACCGCCACTGGCAGCTTACCAGTACGGGTACCGCCTCGAACACAAAGATCGCCGACGCGCAGCGGAATGTGCAGAACACCCAGCAACAGCTTGCCCGCGCCGAGCAGCACCACACCGAACTGGTGGATCAGCGTCGCAAGCTCGAACGGGACGCACGCGACCGCACCGCCAGCATCCGTGCGCTTGAACAGCGGTTGCGCGACGTTACTGCCCGGCTACAGGCGGTACAGCAAGAACTGGCCCGCCTGGTCAGCGAGTTTCTGACCCATGTGCGTACGGTGCAGCAGACCCCACAGGCGATGCCGCTGCTCGCCACCGATACGCGCGGGCTGGGCGTACGCGGCGCCGTACTTAGCTTCGTGCGCCCACAGGGCCGCCTGAATGCGCTCGAAACGAGCGAGGGCAACGTACAACTCAGCTATATTGATACGCAGGGGCGGATGCGGCTCACGAACTTTGATGCGACTGCCGACAGCCAGAACAGCACTTTTGAGCAGTGGCTCCCCGATGCGCTGCGCGCCTGCGTGCGGCTCGACCAGAGCGCCGGCGTGATCCAGCTCAATACGCCAATTATCCTGGGCGACGACTGGACTATTGAAGCCTGGTTTGCCGCGCCGCTACCCGAAGGCCACCGTGAGCATACCCTGATCGCAGGCGACGACCTGCGTATCGTCGTGCGCGAGGGCCGGCACCTCGGCGTTGTCGCCGGCGGCTTCCACGACAGCACCTACCGCCTGGATACACTGCCCGATGGCTGGCACCACCTTGCCGTCGTGGGGCGCGCCGCCGAGGATAGTACTGTGGTTCGCTTCTTTCTCAACGGGCAGCCAGTTGGCACACCCATCATCGCCGGCGCACGCGGCAGTGTTTCACACATCGGCAACCACAGCGCGGGCCGGCAGCCGTTCGGCAAGCTCGCCGAGGTGCGCATCTGGGACGCAACCCTGAGCGATGCCGAGATAGCGATCAATAGCAAAACGCTGCTCAGTGGGAACGAACCGGACCTCGTCGCCTATTATCCGCTGAACGAAGCCGACGGCACCACCATTCGTACCCACACCGGCGATGCTGAGTACCACGGCACACTGCACGCGGCGCAGTGGTGGGCCTTCGGCGGGCAGATCGGTATGCCGGACACGGCGACCCCTGCCGACGACGATGCGGCCCTGGTGAGCGCCGAGTACAGCACCATCAGCCAGGACGCTGCCGGGCGCAAGGTGGCGCTGATGCGCCGCTTCCTGGCCTACCCGGTCCCCGGTGGTATGCATCTGCTGCCGGAGAAGCGTATCGAAGAACTCGAACTGCGCTGGATCGGGAATGCCCAGTTTGCGCCCACGCTGCTCGGCTACATCGAAGGGGCGCCGCCTGTGCCGAGCGAAAACCTGACCGTGCGCGAGGACTACAACGGCGCAACGTCGGTCGAACTGATCCGCTCAGAGGACGTGACGTATAGCTGGAACCGTGAGCAGGTGGGCGGCCTGGGCGTCGATACGTCGATCTTCCTGGGCGCCGATTTTGAACTGACCGCCGGGCTCATCGTGGAGAAGAAACTCCTTGACTCCAAAGTCGGGTTTCAGGGCCAGTTCTCGTCGTCGTACAGCTTCCTGAACACCAGCAGCGTGGCGGTGAGCGCCGGCGGCCACATCGCCGACAAGCTTGAACTGCGCGGCACGCCCGAACGCGAGCCGGCCTTCCCACACCTGGGCCGCCGCTTCGTGCCCAAGAACGTGGGATATGCGCTGGTCGTGTCGGGGCTGGCCGATGTCTACATCACGCATCTGAAGCGCAGCGGGCGGATGGTGAGCTATCAGGTAGTGCCGAACGAGGATGCGCCGCCGGATGTCAACACAATCACCTTCCTGATCAACCCGGCCTACCTTATGATCGGCAGCCTGGACGGGCTGACCGGCAGCCAGCCGACGAGCGAGCGCTTTTTCCGGCACGTCCCGGAGATGCGCGCCCAGTATGGCGCGGCATACCCGGCGAGCTACTACCGCATCGCCGAGGCGAACGATCTGCAACGCCAGATCGAGCAGCAGGATCGTGACCGGGAGAGCTACTTTACCAACTTCAACAGCCTCCTGGTCGATGAAGCCTCGCTTGGTCGCGCTATCGGCGGCACCGACCCGGTGGGCAGCGCGCCGCGCCCCAACCGCATCGAAGACCAGGCAGACGCAGAGCAACCCGAAACCGACGCCGAGCGCGAAGCCCGCGAACGCGCCGCCGCTGAGGAGGCCCGGCGCAATGCTGACGCCCGCGGCGAAGAACTCTCCGAAGCGGGCGAGGCTAAACGCGCCGAGATCGAGGCGAAGATTGCCGACCAGGAAGCCCGCATCCATGCGCTAGAGAGCTGGGCCGGCTGGCAGCGCAAGATGGAGCAGTTGCAGATCCGTGCCGGCAAGCGCAACATCGTCAATACCTACGTGTGGGATGCCGATGGCGGCCTCCGCACCGAGAGCCGGCAGTTCGCCGACACCGTCGAGCATACCATCGGCGGGTCGTTCAGTATGCAGGGTGGCCTGGGTCTGCTGTCGGAGAATGCAGGCGGCGGTGTGGGCTTTGACCTGACGGCGCTGGCGACGTTCCACCTGACACAAACGTTGACCAAGACCGAAAGCCGCAGCAAGGGCTTCGAGCTACACATCGACTTGAGCGGCGTGGAAAGTATGGGCGTCACCGATCATCACGACACGCCGCTGCTGCCCGGCGAAAAGGTAGATCGGTATCGCCTGAAGAGTTTCTATCTCGAAGGCAACACCAGCCACTTCCAGGACTTCTTCCGCTACGTCGTCGATCCGGAGTGGCTGGCGAGCAATGCCGAGGAAGCGCGCGCCCTGCGCCAGATCGATACATCGCAGCCCAACAAGATCTGGCGCGTGCTGCATCGCGTGACATCGGTGGAGCGTCCAGCCCTGATGGGCTTTGGGCAAGATACGCGCCGACTCGCCGAACGCCGCGAACCCGCCCAGACGCGGCTGCTCGAACGGTTTGAGCGGCTCGAACAGGCCAACTACGAACTCCAGCAGCGGCTTGACCAACTCCTCGAACAGATCAAGATGGCGCGCGTCGGTGAATTTTAGTTCGCAACCTCCGTTCGATAGCAGATCTCAGGTGACCGGTACTCGTGCAGAGCCGGTCACTTGTACTGTCTGCCTAATCCACCGACAAATGTATCTACGTAGCGCTGCGTAACCTTCTTCACTCGCGATGCTTATGCGTCAATCACCGCGTGTATCGCTCTGCTACGCATCGCTCCACTTTTGGCCGAAGTTTAATCTGCCATGTTTTTGATGCGACAGAAGTGAGCACAAGTAGAATGCTCACTATATTGGCGACACTCTGGCCTGTAAGTAATTCCCCCCCCCACCTCTAGGGAAAATTACTCACTATGCCGGTTTCCTCATTGGTAAAATTCGCCATCTTTAGATAAGTTTTTCCCTTGATCTGTTACGGCCCGCAATAGCGTATGATACCAGCAGAGCAAAGCCGGTCGGCAAACCGACTGCTCCAGGCGCACATAAACAAGTTGATGACCATGCTCGCCGGTGCAACGCCAGGGAGTGACTGCGAGCGCTTCCGTAAACAATCTTACAGTTGGCGCTACCGATATCATGTTATACTCCCCACCAGAACGATCAGAACGATACAGGACAATACGCGGGTCGGCACAGGGATGTGCGGACGTGGAAGGTGGCTTCTGCGTTCGCACGTTTGTTGTGTAGTGACACCGCCGTTACCCAGGCGAGGTACTGATGATCGACAAGGTCTTGCGTATTCCCAAGGAGCGGGCATTGACGCCGCTGGCGCTGCATCTGCTCCGCCCGATCCATCCGACGCAGATTACCCTGGTTTCATTCGGTTTTGGACTGGCCGCGGGGGTGGCCGCCTGGCAGGAAGCCTACATACTGGGGCTGGCGTTCTGGGCGCTCAACCGGCTGCTCGACGGGCTGGATGGCACCGTCGCGCGGATCTTCCAGAAGCAGAGCGATTTTGGCGGCTACCTCGATATGCTGCTGGACATTGTCACCTATGCGGTGATCCCGCTAGGGCTGGCGCTGGGCATTGGTACCACGGCGGGATATATCAGCATGGCCGTCCTGCTCGGCAGCTTTTACATCAATGCCGCCTCCTGGATGTATCTGGCGGCGTTGCTGGAGAAGCGGCAGCATGGCGCGACGGCGCAGGGTGAGCAGACCACTATCACCATGCCGGGCGGGCTGATTGAAGGTACGGAGACGGTGATCTTTTTTTGCCTCTTCTTTTTACTCCCGCAGATAATGGTACCGCTGTTCTGGCTGATGGCGTTGCTGGCCTTGATTACAGCCGGGCAGCGGCTGGCATGGGCGGTACGCTATCTATAGCTATCGTTCGCATCGTTTTTACTTACAGGAGTTACGCGGTGTGTGTTCAAACCGGGCGTTTGACCCGATGAAAACCCGACTCGCCTGCGGCAGCATGGTACTTTTTTTAATCTTTTTCACAAAAATTTGCCTCTGTGAGCCAAATTTTTGTGAAAAAGAATGAAATCTTCCACTCTGCCGGAGGCGATATCCACTTCCAGGGAAGGGACCGCGTAAGTCGTGTTACTTACAGGAGTTACGCGGTGTGTGTCCAGACGGGAGGTTTCACCCCATGGAAGTCCGCTTCGCCTGCGGCAGCATGGTACTCGTTTTATCTTTTTCACCCTGCCGGAGGCGAAAGCAGCCTTATACCGGGTTACACACCTGAATTAAATGCCCACTGCACGCCCTGTGTAAATAATACACCGAATGCACTACACTCTTCAGGAAGGAGTTTATAGACAATGACCACTCCATCACCCAATTCTGACCAGGCGCTGGCGCAGCAGATCAGTGTTGAGCAGTCTCGCATGCAGGAAGCTTCATTCTTGAGCCGGAACTGGCAGAAGCTGGTTGCCGTGGCGATCTGGATTGCGCTGATTGGCGGGCTGGTTGCCTATATCAACCTGAACAATCTGACCATCGGGCAGGCGTTGCGCAATGTGGTCGAGTTGATGCAGACGCCCTTCGGCCCGCTGATCTACCTGCTGATCTATGCCGTGCGTCCGCTGGCCTTCTTCTCGGCGACGGTGCTGACGCTGGCGGCCGGGGCGATCTTTGGCCCGGTGCTGGGGGTGATCTACACCATCGTTGCCAGCAATACCTCGGCCACGGTGGCCTATTTCCTGGGACGTTTCCTGGGCACGGGCGTCCTGGACGAGGAGCAGTCTACCGGGATTGTGCAAGACTATGCCACCCGACTGCGGCGCAACAGTTTTGAGACGATCCTGATTATGCGCTTTGTGTTCCTGCCCTACGATCTGGTGAACTACCTGGCGGGTTTTCTGCGCATCAACTACAAGGCGTTTATTCTGGCGACCATCCTGGGATCAATTCCCGGTACCTTTACCTTTATCCTGGCGGGAGCCTCAGTCGATATTAACGAGGTGCTGATGGGCCGCGTTGATGCCTCAATCTTCAATCCCTGGTCGATTGCCGCGTCGCTGCTGCTGTTTGTCGTCAGCCTGGCACTCTCGCGCTACTTCAAGCGGCGCGAGGCGCGAGCGGGGTAGTCTGTAGAGAACAAAGAACAGAGCAACAGAGAACAAAGTACGCCTGGTGCATATCAACCGAACAACATGGTTTTGTTTTGCTCTTTGTTGGTTCTCTCTGTCATATTTTTGGTTGTAATTTACACATAGTGAATTTCGGAATGAAAGCGCGACTTACGCGGCATAGAGCCCAAAGTTTTTTGCCTTCGATAGGATAGAGTTGACCATCTTTTTCACAAAAATTTACATGTAGTGTAAATTTTTGTGAAAAAGAAAAATAAAGTACCACGCTGCCGCAGGCGAAGCCGGCTTTCGGGTGTGTCGGCTTGCCGACACAAGTGGTACCGCGTAAGTTATAAAAACGAGGAATCTTATGAGCGACGTAACACGAACATATTCTAGTGTGGTTATTGGGGCGGGTTCGGGTGGTTTGACGGTGGCAATCGGGCTGGCGGCACTGGGCCGGCGCGTGGCCCTGATCGAAGGCCATCACGTTGGCGGCGACTGCACCAACGTGGGGTGTGTGCCCTCAAAAACGCTGATCCATCTGGCCGATGAGCAGTTGCATGACCCGGACTCGCGGGCAGTACTGGCGAAGGTGCAGGCCAAACGCAACCATCTGCGTGATGAGGAGACGCAGCATGTGGCGGACACGCCTAACCTGAATCTGATCAAGGGTTGGGCGCGCTTCCTGGAGCCGAAGCGCCTGGCGGTGGTGCAACCCGACGGCACGACGATTGAGATCACGGGCGATAACATTGTGATCGCCACCGGCTCGCGCCCGCGCCGGCTCGATATCCCCGGCCTGCCGGCGGAGCGCGCGCTGACCAACGAGACCATCTTTGAGCAGGAAGAAGCGCCGCGCCACATGGTTATCGTCGGCTCCGGGGTGATTGCGATGGAGATGGCCTTTGCCTTCCGCAAACTTGGCACCACAATCACGATGATCACCCGTGGGCCGCGTGTGATGTCCAGCGCTATTCCCGAGGTGGCCGAGGCCATGCATGCCGCTCTGACCGAGCGGGGCGTTACGGTCTACTACAATGCCACCCCGTCCGCCTACGATAGCGCAACCGAAACGCTACACATCCAGGCCAGTGATCTGCCCGTAGATATCACTGGAGTGGATCGGGTGCTCCTCGCTACCGGCCGGCTGCGCAATCTGGAGAAGCTGGATCTGGAGCGGAGTGGTGTCGCGTTTGATGGTAAGCGGGGCATCGCGGTGGACAGTTATGGGCAGACGAATGTGCGCGGCATCTATGCCATTGGCGATGTGACGCCGACCTCGCACTTCACCCACTCGGCCAATGCGCAGGGGCGGCGCGTGGTGCAGCGGATTGCGTTTCCCTGGTTGCCGGCCCGCTCACCGGAGCCATTCTATCCCAGCGCCATCTACAGCGACCCGGAGATCGCCGGCGTGGGCTTGACACCGGAGCAGATCGCACAGAAATATCATCCCAACCTGATCAAGAAAATGCGCTTTGATCTGAAAAAAACCGACCGGGGCTACACCGACTCGATCAGGCACAGCTTTGTGATCCTGTATGTTGTTCGGTTGACCGGGCGTATCCTGAGCGCAACAATTGTCGGCCCGCAGGCATCGGCGATGATCTCGCTGCTAAATCTGGCGATCAGTGAGCGCATCTCGATCTATAAACTCTACAACATGGTTTTCCCCTACCCGACGCTGTCGGAGGGTATTAAGAAGACGGCAGATAACTTTGTGCGCGAGACGCTGCCGAATTTGAAGGCGGAAATCCCGGCTTACCTGCGCTATCGCTGGGCCACTCCACCACAACCGAATGAGCAGATCGAGTCGCGCGAGCAGACGATGGCCGAAGCACAGAAGTAGGACGGTTGCAGGCAACGATGACGGAAGACCAGGTTCAGTCGCTGCATACTCCCCGGAACCGCTACGAACGGCGGGCGCACCTGCTGCGTCTGCTGCTCGTGGTGGGCTTCTGGGTTTTGCTGGTTGGTAGCGGTTACTTCTACTTGAGCGTAAACAACCTGACTCTGACTATGGCGCTGCACGGGCTGATTGACTATAGCAGTGAGTGCTGGTGTGGCCCCCTGGTTTTTATCGCCGTTGCCGCGCTCTGCCCGCTGATCTTCTTTCCGGCGGCGTTGCTGGGGGTGGCGGGTGGGTTTCTCTTTGGCCCGGTGTGGGGTCTGGTTTACACGCTGCTGGGCTGCAATCTCTCGGCGACAGTCAGTTATACTATCGGGCGCAGTTGTGGGCAGAGTTTGCATGCCGCGCCGCGCCTGCGAACCCTGATCGAGCGTTACAGTGGCTGGTTGCGCCGGAATGATTTTGTCGCTATTCTGACGCTGCGACTGGCCTTTCTGCCGTACGACCTGGTAAACTGTTTGATCGGAACGCTGCGGCTCTGCTGGTGGCGCTTTATGCTGGCAAACACGCTGGGAAGTCTGCCGGGGGCGCTGGCGCTGGTCTTGTTTGGCACGTCAATCGATCACTTTGACGGCCGCCTGCCCGCCTTCAACCCGTGGGTGCTGGCCGCGTCGCTTGGTTTTCTGGCTGTCAGTCTGACGCTGGCGCGGGGGCTGCGGTGCCGTTGAGGAGTTTTGAGTTTTGAGTTTTGAGTTTTGACAGGAGTTATGCAGTGGATGCGCAAACCAGGCATTTGACCCAATGAACGGCAGCTTCGCCTGCGGCAGCATGGTACGTTTTTGTCTTTTGAACAAGCATGTCCCATTCCACCCTGCCGGAGGCGAATCGGGCCATGGGTCCGGGCAGACGCCTGGTTTGGAACCGACCGCGTAACTGCTGTGATGAGTGATAAGTGACGCCAGGATGTAGCTGGTTCCCTGTACCCGGTCCACTATACCCTGGTTTTGGAGGAGTCAACGATGCGTCGTTTTGCATGGGTTTTGCTTACGCTGCTGGCGTTGCTGCCGGCGGCCTGCGGTTCAACTGCCGAGACAGATCAACCGGAGCAACCGGAAACAGATGAACCGCTTGCGGCAACAGAAATCGCCGATGAGGCGCTAGTGCCGACGACTGATAGAACCGATACAGATGAAGCTGCGGTGGGTGCAGCCTTTGATCTCGCCGACTGGGAGAGCGTGGTCGCGGCGGCGCGTGGGCAGACCGTCAACTGGTATATGTGGGGTGGCTCGGAGAGCATCAACAACTATGTGGACAGCTTCTATGGCGCAGCGCTGGAGGAGCGCTACGATATCACGCTCAACCGGGTGCCCGTCTCCGATGCAATCGTCTTTGTCGATCAATTGTTGAGCGAGCAGGAGGCGGGCGTCGATCCCGGCAGCATCGACCTGATGTGGATCAATGGCGAGAATTTCGCCTCGCTCAAGCAGGCCGATATGCTCTACGACGGCTGGAATCGTGCGCTGCCGAATAGCGACCTGGTGGATTATGAAAACCCGGTGCTCTATCTCGATTTTGGCGAGCCAATCGAAGAACTGGAGAGCCCCTGGTCATCGGCACAGTTTCAACTGATCTATGACGCGGCGCGAATGAGTGCAGACGAACTGCCGCGCAGCTATGCCGACCTGCAGACCTGGGCCTGCGAGAATCCCGGGCGCTTCACCTACATTGCGCCGGGGCCGGGTGCATTCCAGGGTACCCGCTTTGTGAAGGGTGCGCTCTACGAGGTGAGCGGCGGGTTTGAGCAGTGGCGCGAATTTGATCAGGCCACCTGGGACGAGTGGTCGCCGCAACTCTGGCAGTTCCTCAACGAGTTGGAGTCCTGCCTCTGGCGTGCGGGCGAGACCTACCCGGCGGATGAGAACGAGTTGCACAGCCTGTTTGCCAACCAGGAGATCGACTTTAGCATTACGCAGGCAATTGCCGGAGCCGGGCCGCTGATCAACGAGGGCCTGGTGCCGGAGACGGCACGCGCCTTTGTCTTTGACAACTACATGATCGGCGACTATAACTATGTGGCGATTCCGGCGAATGCCCCCAATAAGGCCGCCGCGCTGGTGCTGGCAAACATGATCCTGGAGCCGGAGTTTCAGGCGGCCCAGATTATCCCGGAGAATGGCTTCGGGTTGGGCTTTGGGATCGACATTCGCCGGGTGGAAGATCCTGACGATCTGGCCCTGCTGGAGGAGGCGGTTGCGGAGCTTGGCCCTGCTGCCACCGATCCGGTGGATCTGGCCGAGGCGATGGTGCCCGATGCGGCAACGGAGTACCAGAACCTGGTAGAGCAGGGTTGGCGCGAGCATGTGTTGATTGGCGAATAGTGAAAAGAACGAAGAACCAGGAACCAGGAACAGAACACCAATGCTATGTTGTTTTGCTCTCGGTATCCTGGTTCTTCGATATAATTACAGGAGTTACACGGTCACTGACGTGGAAGGAAATGTCGCCTCCGGCAGGGCGGAACAGACCGTTCTTGTTCACGAATATTTGGCTCCTTGAGCCAAATATTCGTGAACAAGAACAAAGAAGTACCATGCTGCCGCAGGCGAATCAGGCTTCCATCGGGTGAAATGTCCCGTTTGGATCTCAACTGCGTAAGTCCTGACAATTAAGTATGACGGATCGTTTGATAACGTTTTTGTCGCTCGTGCCGGCGCTGGGTCTGATTGCGCTGCTCTTCGGGGCCAGCCTGCTCTATGGCATCACGCAGAGCCTGGGCTACCTGCCTTTTATCCGGCAGGAGACGCTCAGCCTGGAAGCCTACCGCAACCTGCTGGTCGGTCCCTCGGCGGCCAATACCGAGTTCTGGGGCTCGCTGGGGTTCTCGCTCTGGGTGAGCGGGGCGGCAACGCTTATGTCGGCTCTGCTGGCCCTGGTGATCGTTACATTTATCGGAGAGCGGCTCCGCGCCGGCACCGGCAGCCTGATGCTGCTCAACCTGAACCTGGCCTTCCCGCATCTGGTCTGGGCCATCGGGTTGAGCCTGCTGCTGGCACAGAGTGGCCTGCTGGCGCGCATTGCCACCCTGCTGGGCCTGATTGATGCCCCGGCAGAGTTTCCGGTGCTGGTGCGGGATCGCTTTGGCATCGGGATTATCCTGCACTATGTCACCAAGGGCACGCCATTCCTGATCCTGATGCTGCTCTCGGTGATCCGCTCGCAGACCGAGGCTTACAGCATGGTTGCCGAGAACCTGGGGGCAACGCTCTGGCAGCGCCTGCGCTATGTCACGTTTCCGCTGGTGTTGCCCGGCCTGACCGCCGGGTCACTCCTGATCTTTGCGTTTGTCTTTGGCGCGTATGAAGTGCCCGCGCTGCTGGGAGTGCGCTTCCCGCGCATGCTCTCGGTGCTGGCGCTGGAGTTCTTTCGCAACCCGGACCTGGGCAGCCGCGCCGAGGGGATGGCGATCAGCGTGATCATGGCGCTGGTGGTCCTGGTCGTCGCCGCCACCGCGCGCCACCTGACGAGCCGGAATCTGTAGTCTGTAGTCGGTAATCCGGAATCCGTAGTCTGTAGTCGGTAATCCGTAGTCAGTAATCCGTAGTCGTCCGTCGTCCGTCGTCCGTCGTTCGTCGTCCGTCATCCGTCGTCCGTCATCCGTCGTCACGCATTACGTTTCACGAGATATGCAACACATTTCACGCGTCACATATCACATATCGCGCATCACGCTCTACGTCTTGCTGCTTGCGCCGATTGCTATCTTTTTGCTGCATGCCTTCTCGGTGCGCTGGTTCTATCCCCAGGTAGTGCCAACCGAGTGGACAGTGGAACCATTCCTGCGCCGGCTTGGGACGCCGCGCACCCGGATGGCACTGGTCAGCAGCTTGCAGATCGGGCTGTTGACCAGTGGGCTCGCGCTGCTGGTGGGCTATCCGGCGGCGCGTACGCTGGGGTTGCGCGAGTTTCCCGGTAAGGGACTGGCCTTCTTGCTGGTCTTTCTGCCCACGGTGATGCCACCGGTTGCCATCGGCATCGGGCTGAATATCCTGTTCTTGCGGCTGGGCCTGACCGGGACGGTGCTGGGGGTGACGCTGGTGCATCTGGTGCCGGTGCTGCCCTATGTGGTCTTTACGCTGGCGAGTGTCTTTGCGCGCTATGATCCCAACTTTGAACATCAGGCGCGGGTGCTGGGAGCCGGCCCGATGCGGATCTTCTTCGGCGTGACGCTGCCGCTGATCCTGCCCGGCATGCTGGTGGCAACGTTGTTTGCCTTCCTGGTCTCCTGGAGCCAGTATCTGCTGACGTTGCTGATTGGTGGGGGGCAGGTGATCACACTGCCGATCCTGCTCTTCTCGACTGTCTCCGGCGGCAACCCGACCACAATTTCGGTCCTGTCGCTGCTCTTTGTTGCGCCGCCGATTCTGTTTATCCTGCTGACCGCGCGCTACCTGACGAGTGAGGCCGGGGGTTATGAGGTGACGGTGAGGGGGTAAAGTTCTCAGTTCTCGATTCTCGCGTGACAATTCCTTGGTTCCGCTCATCTGTTCGGGGGATTGTCGTGCATCCGGGTGCGCGGAGCGCATGAATATCTCAATTCTCGATTCTCAGTTCTCGTATATGACACAGATTCAACTCGACAACTTAACCCGCCACTACCCCCGCCAGCCCGCTCCGGCCATCCGTGATATTACGCTGACGGTGCAGCCGGGGGAACTGCTCGCGCTGCTGGGACCATCCGGCAGCGGCAAGTCAACCATTCTGAAGCTGATCGCCGGGATTGAGCGACCTGACCGGGGTGACATCCGCTTCGACGGGCAGAGCATCCGCGGCATTCCCGCCAACCGGCGCGGCGCAACGCTGATGTTCCAGAAGGCGTATCTCTTCCCCTTCTTGAATGTCGCCGATAATATTGCCTTTGGCCTGAAGGTGAAGGGAGCGCGCCGCAACACCATTCGTGCCGAGGTTGCGCGGATGCTGAATCTGGTTGAACTGCCCGGTATCGAGCGGAAATACCCACACCAGTTATCCGGCGGTGAGCAGCAGCGGGTCGCCCTGGCGCGGGCCCTGGTGACCCGGCCGCGCGTGCTGATGCTGGACGAGCCGCTCAGCAGCCTGGATACCAGCGTGCGCCATACCTTGCAGGAGGCTATCCGCCGCATCCAGCGTGAAACCGGCGTAACTGCACTGCTGGTGACGCATGATCTGAGCGAGGCCGTCGCTATGTCGGATCGCACCGCGCTGCTGCTGGATGGCACTGTTGCCGCCTGTGCCGCGCCACGCACACTCTTCCAGCGCCCGCCCTCGCGCGCAGTTGCCCGCTTTGTGGGCGTCTCAACCTTCCTGGAGGGGCACCTGGAGCGCGACCGGCTCTGTACGCACCTGGGGCCGTTTGCAGTCAACCCGGCCACAGAGGCGACCCGCCCGGCGACATTCGCCATCCGGCCGGAGCATCTGCGCCTCTGCGCTGCGCCGGATATCAATGCCGTCCCGGGCGTGGTGGCCGATCTGCTCTACAAAGGTGAGTTTACCGAGTATCAGGTGGCGGTCAATGGCGGGATCGTGCGCGTGCGGGACTACCAGCCACAGCGGAGTTACACAGGGGGCGACCCGGTGCATGTGCAGTTTCCGCCGGAGCATCTGTTTGAGGTAGAGTGAGTGAGACAGTGCGCCGGCAGCTTCGTGCTGCCGGCACGCTGCTGAAGAACAACGAAACGCTACTCTGAGTCACCAGGCTGTTTCTGTGCCGACGGTTGCTCCGACAGTAGCGCCTGCTGCAGGCGGACGGCATGGGCCTGGTACGCCGCCGGATTGTTCCGCTGCAGCGCCTGCAGTTCTTCGACAATCCGGTCAATATCGCTGCGAGTAATGCCTTTGTCCTTCGGGCCGCGATAATCGGCAACAGCCGACTCAACCTCCTGGGTGAGTTCGACAAAGCGGTCCAGGCAGCGCCGCTCGCGCGTGGTCAGATCGGTCTTATCCAGCCGGGCCATCAGGACATCAAGCATATCCATGATGATGCTGAGTTGTTTTCCGTAACTACCGACTTCGCTGATGACATGTTCCTCAACCTCAACATCTTCGGCGTTGTTCCAGTTAACATGAACGGGAAAGAGTTGTGTGTTAAGGGTTGCCATCGGGTTGAAAAAACGCTGCCAGTTGGTCCAGGGTGTGTTCAAAAAGGTTTCGGTGTATTGCTGAAAGGGCGACCAGAGTGATAGTGGTGGTCTCTCGCTCACAATGCTCTCCTTCACTGACGATGATTACAATCTGCGTACCGGCTACCGGAAGCATGGATCTGCCCATCCGGCGGGCATATGTGCGCCGCCGGCTCCCCCGGCCTGCTTCCTGTACAATAACGTTACCAGCCGATGAAATTCCCGAACAATAGCTGAAACGATAGCTGATGGATATTGATCAATGATTTCCCTTCTTTTTCGTGCTATCCGCATACAGGAGTTACGCGGTCCCTGACCCGGAAGGTATTTCAGCTTCCGGCAGGGTGGAAGAGACCAGATCTTTTTCACAAAAAATTCACAAAATGAATTTCTTGTGAAAAAGAAAAAGAACGTACCATGCTGCCGCCGGCGCAGCCGGCGTTCGGACCTGACACCAGGCCGGGACAGGCTGCACCACGTAAGTTGTGTTAATTTACACGAGTTACGCGGTCACAAACTTGAAAGGACATTTCGCCTCCGGCAGGGCGGAACCGAACATCCTTTTTCAGGAAATGTTGGTGCTCAGCGCCAACATTTCCTGAAAAAGATCCAACATGTACCACGCTGCCGCAGGCGATTCCGGCTTCCACTGGATCAAACGCCCGGTTTCAACACGCACCGCATAACACCTGTTAATTTAGAGGAGCAATCAATGATACTCGTTGTTGGTGCCGGCCCGGCCGGGCTGGCCGTGGCCCACTACTTGCAGCAGCGCGGGCTGCCCTACCAGGTGCTGGAGCGCCATACGGTCGGCTATGCCTGGCGCAACCACTACGACCGGCTGCATCTGCACACGCTCAAGCAGGTGTCGCACCTGCCCGGCATGCCAATGCCTGCCGACTACCCGGCGTTTCCCTCGGCAACACAGTTCCAGTCCTACCTGGAGCAGTATGCCCGCCGGCTGCGTCTCAACATCGCCTGTGGTGTTGACGTCACACGCGCCGATTGGACGGGTGAGACCTGGCAACTGGAAACCAGCCAGGGCGCACAGTCCGGCACGACCCTGATTGTGGCAACCGGGATCTGGAGCACGCCCTATCGACCAGAGTTTACATGTGAGGAGACATTTGGCGGAACGATGATGCATGCCCGTGATTACCACAACCCGGAACCATTCCAGGAACAGCGTGTGCTGGTTGTGGGCGCGGGCAATTCCGGTACGGAGATCGCGGTGGATCTGAGCGAGCATGGGGTAGCGACAAGCATTGCCATTCGCAGCGGGACGACGTTTATCCCCCATCCGCGTCACGCTCCGGCGGTGCAGGCGGCGGCCTGGTTCCTGCGTACTGCGCCACGTCCGGCGGGTGAGTGGCTGCTACGGCGAGTGCGCCGTGATTTCAGACCTGTTGGCATTCAGCCCCCGGACGGCCCATTGCTTGAAACTTACCCGGTGGTTGGGTATAGCCTGCCGGATGCAGTTACAGCGAGGAAAATTACCCTGTATGGTGGGATTGCGCGCTTTCTCCCCGACGGTGTGCAGTTTGCGGACGGGCGCGCGGCTTCCTTCGATACGGTCATTCTCGCAACCGGGTATCGGCCGTCGCTGGAGTTTGTCGCCCACGAACTGGACTTCGACACGCAGGGATGGCCGCGGGTTGATCGCTACTGGCGCTCGCGGCGCAACCCGCAGCTCATCTGTGTGGGCTTCCGCTACCCGGCCACTGAGGGCTGGCTCCAGGCGATCGGACGGGTAGCGCGAACGGCGGTGCGGGGGATACCGGACCAGAACTGACCAAAAGTATGGATTGTAATTCCTGATGCCCTTTGTATAATGCATCTTGGCTACATTGTTTCTGAACACCAAAGGAGCAGACCGTAATGATGAACGCGCACTGGCATCCGCCGCAACTCCACACGGCCCACAAAACTGAAGAGGAGCGTAAAGTTACATGGTTGGAACTATTCTATGATCTGGTCTATGTTGCAACTATTATTCAATTGGGTAACTGGCTCAGTGGCAATGTTTCGCCAACCGGATTTGCCGGATTTTTCTTCCTCTTTGTCTTGATCTGGTGGTCATGGACCGGAATTACGTTCTATATTAATCGCATCGTTGTTGATGATGTATGGCACCGAGTGTTGGTTTTCGTGCAGATGTTCGCTATCGCGGTGATGGCAGTTAGTGTCGATGGGGCATTTGGGGAGAAAGCCGGCCAGTTTGCGCTGGCCTATGCCGGCGTGCGCCTGATCTTGATTGCGTTGTACCTGCGGGCCGGAACGCATATTCCGGAGGCGCGTCCGCTGACCCGCCGGTATGCCACCGGGTTTGCGCTGGCGGCCGTGCTCTGGATCATCTCGGCATTTCTGCCCGCGCCGCTGCGCTATGCATTCTGGGCGGGCGGTCTGGCGCTCGACTTCGCCACCCCGCTTTCGCGCCGCTCCCGGCAGATGAATGCCCGGATTGCGCCGGATGTGCCGCACATGTCCGAGCGCTACGGTCTGCTTACGATTATTGTGCTGGGCGAGTCGTTTGTCAAAGTTATCGGCAGCGCTTCGGACGAGCATCTGGGTTTCGCCGCGCTGATCTCAGGTGCTTTTGGGATGATTGCCGCCTGTAGTCTCTGGTGGCTCTACTTTGATAATGTCGCCGGGTCAACGGTGCGTGCAACCGGGCGCGCGCCCTATGTCTGGATCTACTCGCATCTGCCGCTGGCGTTGGGCCTGACCGCCTTCGGGGTTGGCATCAAAAAGCTGGTGATCATGCATGCGGGCGAGCCCTTCGCGGATAAGTACCGGCTGCTCATCTGTGGAGCGGTGATCCTCTGTCTGGTCTTTATCGCGCTGATTGATCTGGTTACAGTGCAGTCGGAGCAGCGCACTGATAGCCAGACCCGCGCCCGGCTGCGCTTTGGTGCGGCGGCGGTGGTACTGCTGCTGGCGTTCGTTGGTGCCTGGCTGCCGCCGATTGTTCTGATTATGCTGCTTGCGGCTGCTTGCGCTGCACCGATTGTGATCGATCTCCTGATCGAGACGCGGAAGGGCGCACCGCTGACCGAACCGGTGACGCGGTAGAGAACTGAGGAGAACGAAGAACCAGGAAGAACAAAGTAGTAGGTCACGCTTCCAGCGTGACCCGCATGCTGCGGTGGGGCGACTGGACGGTGACTTGCGTTACTATCGCCCCACCGTTCTTCTTATCACCGCTCCAGCCGATCGAGAATTGCCCCTCGCAACATCCGCTCCGTCATACCCGGCATAGCGCGTCCCAGCGCAGCAAACACCTGGTTGCTCCGCCCCGGAATCAGCACCCGGCGGCGTCCCTGTACCGCTCGATAGATCAGCTTCGCCAGCTTCTCCGGCGACATCCGCTGCTGCTCGCGGCGGTTGTCAGGGCTGTAGCGCTGTGCATGGGCGGTGCGGGTTGGTCCCGGGTAGACCGTCAACACATGCGTGCCACGCCGGTCCAGCGCAACGGTCATGCTGCGCGCGTAGGAGGCCAGACCATCTTTGCCGGCGGCATAGACGGCCGCGCCGGGATAGCTCACAAAATGCGAGAGCGACGCGATAAAGACCAGTGAGCCCTTTGCGGTGAGGAGGCTCCGTTCAAGCAGTCCCTGCGTCAGCAGCATCGGGGCCAGCAGGTTGACATCAATCACCGCCTGCTGCTGGATAATATCGCTGTCAGCAAAGCGCCCGACGGCATTAATCCCGGCGTTATGCACAAACACATCCACCGGCGGCCCCGCGCTCAGTGCAGCGAGCGCCTGCCGGATCTGCGCCTCCTCTGCCAGGTCCGCGCTGATCCAGGCCACCGTTGCACCGCGTTCCTTGAGTTCGGCGCAGGTCTGCGCCCCCTGGGTGCGGTCGTTGTCAATGCCCGTGATCGCGTATCCCGCCGTCGCAAACTGCTGCGCCAGCGCCTTGCCGATCCCGTTCGCTGCGCCGGTGATAACACACTGTTTCATGGCAGCCACCTCGCCGCCAGCCGGTCTACCAGCCAGCTTGCATGTCTTCCCCCCAATGCCATCATCTGATTGCCCCAGCCAAGCGTCACCAGTCCGTTGCGGCGATCAATAGCGCGCACGATTTGCCGGGCAACATGCTCGGCTGAGGGAAAGCGTTCGATGCGTTCGGCCGGAACGGGCGAATTTGTACGCGCATGCATCCCGGTACGGATCGGGCCGGGATGAATCATCTGCACCGTCACACGGCCATGGAGTTCTACTCGCAGGCTGCGCGTAAAGCCTTCCAGCGCGGTCTTGGTTGCCCCATAGACCGCAAACTGGGGGCAGGGTAGTCTGGCGGCAACCGAGCCGATAAAGGCCACCGTTCCATGGGCGGGTAGCAGCCAGGGCAGCAGCGTGTGGGTCAGGGTAATCGGCGCTTGCAGATTCACTGTCATCAACTCCCGAATACTCGCAGGTGACTGACTCGCAACCGGACCATAGAAGCCGAGCGCCGCATTATGAATAAGCAGATCCAGCCGGTCAATCGAGTGGCTGTAGAAAAACTGCTTCACAATCTGCGTACAATCCGGCCAGAGCAGATCGGCGCGACAGTAGCTCTGCGCTGTGTAGAGTTTCGGATCAAGCTCAGCCGGCGGCCGCCGACCAACCAGAATCAGCCGGTCGCCTCGTTCGCGGTACTGGTGGGCCAGTGCCTTGCCGACCCCATCGGTGGCCCCGGTGATCAGCACGGTTCTTGGGGATTTAGCCATCGCAGCACTCCTCCGGTGAACGCATACATGCAATCCATCCTGCCAGACGGCGGTAAAGCGGTGGACCGAACACATAGCCGAGCAGCACAACATTCAGCCCCATCTCAAAGAGCGCAAACTCACGGCCAAAATAGCGATGATCCCAGTAGCTTATCGGGCTTTGAAAGCGGATGCTCCACTCGAACGGAAAGAAGAGTAGTGGACCATCATTCACATGGGTCAGTACATCGATCCCGGAATGCAGCAAACAGCCCAACAGAAACCAGTAGAACCAGCGGAATGATGAGTTGATCCGCCGGCGCAAGGGCCAGACCAGCGCCAGCCCGAGCAGCAGCATCGTTGGTCCGTGGAACAGATTATGCGACGCAATCCAGACCGGATTGTTGAAGAAGAGATCATCGAAGATATACTCAAACGCTGCCCGGACTTCCCAGCCCCGAATATAGTGATAATAGATTGCCCCGCCGATGGTCAGCAGGATCAGCGGCAGATCAGGGGCGACCGCACCGAGCAGAAACGCACTCCTGACAATCGGTGTGCGGCGCAGGCGTTTGCCCAGCGCGGCGGTAAGAATCAGATGCGAGGGTGTATTCATAACTTATTGTCACACCTTTACGTGTTGGGTAACATAACCGGCAGCGCAAAGCGGTCACTTCTGTCTAAATGACCGTTGCCTGGCGTTGCGTATCTATAATTACACTCTGTTTACACGACGTACGCGGTCATTAACGCGGAAGAGAATTTCGTCTCCGGCAGACAGTCTTTCACTCGATGAAACGCCTGGTTTATCACTCACCGCGTAACTCCTGCCTGTTTCTAGTATAGCAGATTGTAACGTTGCAGGCATTGCCTTGCCGCACAAATGCGACTGCCGTTGTCGCCATCTTGCGCTATGACTGAACCGTCTGTTCGGCATACCAGCCGGTGCGCACCTCGTCCAGGTACATATCGAACTCCGGCACGTAGGGCTTGATATCCAGCAGCGGCGTGCCATCCAGTACGTCTATTCCTTCGACCTCCAGGATATTGGCGTGACGGCGCAATAGCCGCACCACCGACAGACCGATGGCATTGGGGCGGTAGGGGTGCCGCGTGGCAAACAGCCCGTGCATCTTGCGGTCACGTGGCGATTGAACCCGCAACGCATAACCCGAAGCACAATGAAAAACATACAGCAGGATAATATGCGAAAATCCTTCGATATCCCGTAGTCCCTCAACAAACTCGGGCTGAACTTCTACCTGCCCGACTGCCTGCGAGTGTGACGGTTGCAGCGGTGTCCGCCGTTCTTCAGTAAACGGTGAATGAATAACGCCGATGGGACAGATCACAAATTCCATAATCTCCCTCTCTGCTCTCCGTGTGCGGACTTTTCACCTCCATAATTGCTTCAGCTGCACCCCCGGTACTCGCGGCAATCATCAAGAATTGCGGCATCACGTCCTCCCAACGCACCGCCGCCGTCCCTGCCCGACAGATCTGCACGTCCCTGGACCCAACGCTACGACCTGCCGTGTTAGTGTATTGTACCAGAAGGTTAACGGATCTCTGGTCGTCATGCAGACGGACTACGGATTATGCGCCAATCGACTTGTGTCCCATTTCATGATACAATTCTTAATGTTCCTGACTGTTTTGATAATGATCATACCGATGCAGTGGCCCGGTAGCGCGGTGATGCGCCGGTATGCGGACGCGATGAAGCGTGTGGACAGATAACCGAACAACCTGCGGATTGTCAAACCGTTGTGATTGCATGGTGAAAGGAAACGCATGGCTTCGGATAGCACAGCATCACCTGCGGCGCAGCCGGAAGCCGCCGCCGCATCGACGCATGAGGAGTTTACCCCCGCACATGCCGGCCTGGGCGAAGTGGCCCGCTATTTTGTTCGTCTGGGATTTACCGCTTTTGGTGGGCCGGCCGCGCACGTCGCTATGATGGAAGATGATCTGGTGAACCGCCGCCGCTGGATCAGCCGCCGGCAGTTTATGGATACCCTGGCGGCCACACAACTGGTGCCCGGCCCCAACTCCACCGAGATGGCGATCCATATGGGCTATGTGCAGCGCGGCGTACCGGGCTTGATTGTTGCCGGAGCCTGCTTTATCGGCCCGGCATTCCTGTTAGTGTTGTTGATCAGTATCGGGTATGTGGCCTATGGCACGCTGCCCCAGGTCAATGCGCTCTTCTATGGCATCCAGCCGGTCATCGTTGCGATTGTCATCCAGGCTGTGTATCGCCTGGGAGCGACCGCATGTCGTACTCTTCCTATGATCATTCTAGCCGTGGTTGGCGCGCTGCTGCAACTCTTGACGTCTCTCGACACGGTGCTGATCATCATTGGCGGCGGTTTGGTCGGAATCGTGCTGGCGCTGGGGCCGCAACTCCTGCGGAGTGCGTCGCTATTGCTGCTCCTGCCGTTCGGCGGGCGGCTGGCGCAACCGGAAACGGAGGCACCGCTCTGGCAACTGGGCCTCTTCTTTCTCAAGGTAGGCGCGACGCTGATGGGCAGTGGCTATGTGCTGTTGAGCTACCTGGAAACCGACCTGGTGCGCGGCTATGGCTGGCTAACCCGTCCGCAACTGATTGACGCCATCGCCGTGGGCCAGATGACGCCGGGACCGGTTTTTACTACGGCAGCCTTTGTGGGCTATGTGATCGAGGCCGGCCCGGACAATAATGTGTTGCAGGGCGTGCTGGGCGCGGCTGTTGCGGCCTTTGCCATCTTCCTGCCCTCCTTCCTGATTGTCCTGTTCATGGCTCCCTGGATTCCGCGTCTACGCCAGTCGCGGGTGGCGGGTGCATTCCTCGATGGCGTGAACGCCGCTGTGGTGGGCAGTATTGCCGCAATAATCCGGACCCTGTTTGCGACGGCGGTAATCAGTCTGGCCGATCCGACTATCGCCGTGCCGCTTGCCGGAACCACGCTGGACATTCCGGCACTGCTGCTGGCGGTTGTCGCAACATTTATCCTGCTGCGCTACAAGCTCAACTCCACATGGCTGATTGGCATTGGTGCGGTATCGGGGGTATTGCTGCAAAGCCTGCTCTGAGCCTTGCACATCTGTTTGGTTCCCTTTATAATACCAGGGTGCCTACGGGGAGGTGGCGGAGTGGACGAACGCGCTCGTCTCGAAAACGAGTAGGGTGTGAAAGCCCTCGAGGGTTCGAATCCCTCCCTCCCCGCTTACACCACAATCTCCAGTGCTCCCGGTAATACCTCCACCTCGACATAGCGCGCGTCCGTGGCGATGATTTCGCCATCGGTGGCGACCGGCAGCGGCTCACTGCATTCAATCGTCACATGGCGGGCGCGGTCCATCCGCACCTGGCGTAATCGGGTGTGCGAACCTTTGATCAGACGCGGCAGGTAGCGCGCAATCTGATCCAGGCGCAGATTATCGACCATGCAGAGATCCAGCAAACCGTCATCAATTAGCGCGTCGGGGGTCATCCGGAAGCCACCGCCTTGATACCGCCCGTTGGCAACGTTGGCAAAGAGCAGCCGGCGGTAGACCTCACGTCCATCGAAGCGGACGGTCATCGGGTGGGCATGATAATTCTTCAGTGCGCGAAGAATCGCCAGCAGGTAAACTGCACGCCCCTTGAGCTTGTTGATCTTGAGGCTCTCAACCGCAACCTGCGAGTCGAGCCCCAGCGTCATCCCGTTGATAAAATAGCGGGTGTAAGTTTGCAGGGGATTGCGCGCGCGGATATGCGCTGCATCGACGGCCCGGGTCTGCCCCTGCGCCAGCCGTTGCACCGCTCCTGCCAGATCATTGGGTTTAACGCCGTCAAGCACCTTGATAAAATCGCTACCGGTTCCCAACGGTACAATCCCCAGGCTGGGCCGGGTATGCTGTGCCTTCTTACCATGCCGGGTTTGTCGGCCCAGGATACCGTTGACAATCTCGTTGATTGTGCCATCGCCACCGACGGCAATCACCTGATCGTAGCCCCGCTCGAGCGCCTGATAGGTCAACTCGGTTGCGCCACCGCGTGCATGTGTTGTCACCAGTTCAAAGGTTTCCCCGGCCTGCTGCAACGCTCGCTCCAGTTCGCCGCGACGTTTCCCGGCCATGCCCCGCCCGGCATTGGGATTGAGAATAATAAAATGCTTCATCGCTTGTAAGTTCTGCGTTTTGGGCAGAACTCAACATTCAAAATTCAGCAGGTCCGCAACGGTAAAAATATCCTTGTCGCCACGACCGGAGAGGTTGATCAGGAGGCTCTGTTCCGGGCGCATGGTTGGTGCCAGTTTGAGCGCTTCGGCGATAGCGTGGGCACTCTCCAGGGCGGGAATAATGCCTTCGAGGTACGCCAATTGCTGAAAGGCGTCAAGCGCTTCGGCATCGCTTGCGCTGGTGTAGGTAGCACGTCCGGTGTCGTGGAGCCAGGCATGCTCCGGGCCGATGCCGGCATAGTCCAGGCCGGCCGAGACGCTATGCGTCAGAGCGATCTGTCCATGCTCGTCTTGCAGCACATAGGAGTAGGTGCCCTGCAGCACGCCTGGGAGCGCGCCGAGGAAGCGTGCAGCATGCTCACCCAGTAACGCACTCCGTCCACCCGCCTCAACGCCGCGCAACTGAACGTCTGGATCTTTGATAAAGGGGTAAAAAATACCAATCGCATTCGAGCCGCCGCCGACGCAGGCCAGGATCACATCCGGCAGGCCACCGGTAGCCTCAATCATCTGCTCACGCGCCTCCTGCCCGATAACACTCTGAAAGTCGCGGACCATGGTTGGATAGGGATGTGGACCAAGCGCGGAGCCCAGCAGATAGTAGCTGTCGGGGTTGGTGACCCAGTCGCGCATCGCCTCGTTGATGGCATCCTTGAGCGTACGGCTACCGCTATCGACGCCGCGCACCTCCGCGCCAAGCAGACGCATGCGGAAGACATTGGGGCGCTGGCGGGCCATATCTTCGGTGCCCATGTAGACTACACACTCCAACCCCAGCAGCGCACAGACGGTTGCCGTTGCCACGCCATGCTGCCCGGCTCCCGTCTCGGCAATCACCCGGCGTTTGCCCATCCGCCGCGCCAGGAGGCCCTGCCCCAGCGCGTTGTTGATCTTGTGTGCGCCGGTGTGCGCCAGATCTTCGCGCTTAAGATAGATCCGCGCACCGCCGCAGTGCGCAGTCAGTCGCCCGGCAAAGCTCAACGGCGTTGGCCGTCCGGTGTAGGTCCGGTGCAGATGCGCTAACTCTTCCCAGAAGCCGGCATCATCGCGTAGTGCGGCGTAGGCTGCATCCAGCGCGGTGATAGCGGGAATAAGCGTTTCCGGCACATAGCATCCGCCATAGGGACCAAAGCGACCAACAGGTACTTCTTCCAGATGTTTTTCCAGGTGGGCCATAAAAATAACCTTCTAGCATTCAGAAAGGCAGAAAGCAGACGCGAACGCTGCCTCCTGCCTTCTCATTACGCCTGTTCCGGTTTAGCTTGCGATCAGGCTCTCGTCCTTATGCTTCTCGCCCTCCTCGATCAGCATAATCGGGATGCCGTCTTCAACCGGGTAGCGATAGCCGTTGCGCCGGTTGACCAGCCACTCCTTGCCTTCGGCATCCGTCATCAACTCGACTGGTCCCTTGTCCGCCGGATCTGCCAGGATCTCCAGCAACTCCGGGCTGATGCTGCGGCGCTGACCGGTTGGCGTCCCCCCCCCGGCCGCACGATTGGCCGACGGTGCGACCTCGAACACGCTATCTTCGCGGTACCGGCGCGTCAAGAAGTAGACTACTGCGCCAATGAGAGCGGCAACTGCCACGAACTTCAAAAACCCTTTCATGGTGGAACCTCCTTGCTTGTGAGATATTCTCGGCGACACCGTTTCTATAGTCTTCAGCGTGCAGCAATTATACAACACGACGTACAGGGTGCCGTGGTTGTCGGTTGTGCTGCGTTTATGACCTCTTGCTCTTTTCAGCCTCCCGGGCGGCTTGAATAAACGCCTCGATCCTGGCGATATCCTTCACACCGCTCGTCTCAACGCCGCTGCTGACATCAACCCCGCCGGGGCACACCTGCACAATCGCATCGGCAACATTGTCCGGGGTTAACCCGCCGGCCAGCATCAGCGCATACTGACAGGCCAACTCGGCGGCGCGACTCCAGTCGGCCCGCGTCCCCGTTCCGCCATATGCCCCAGGCACATGCGCATCAATCAGCAACGGTAGGGGCGCAACCAGCAACTGCTCCGCCGCGGCCGATATGCGGTAGCCTGACAGGTTGTCCTGGGGGTGTACTACTTGCCTTGGACCACGCAGCAGCGTCAACCAGGTTTCTTCACGAGGCGACCTATCGAGCCGCAGCGATTTGATGATCGGCCGGTCGATGCCGCGCATCTGCTCCGGCGCTTCATCACCGCTAAGTTGGAGATAGTCTAATCCACAATACTCAGCAATTTGATTCATCTGTGCCGGGCTTTCATTAACAAATAGTCCGACCACCCGCACGCGCCGGCCGGCGGTGTGATGGCGTAGCGCCGTCGTGATAGCGGTAGCCTGATCAACGGTTACCTGTCGCCGGCTGGGGGCAAACACCAGTCCGATCAGGTCAGCGCCCGCTGTGGCAGCAGCGAGCGCATGTTCAATCGTGCGGAGACCACAAATCTTGATGATGGTCATTGGATCAGCCATCAGCACCGGGATGTCAGCATCACGCAATCTAAGGTTCAGACCCGGATCCGACATCCGCAAACTGTGACTATTCTCCTTCCCCTTCCCCTTCCCCTTCCCCTTCCCCTTCCCCTTCTCCATTCTGCTTGAGCTTATAGTAGACCCGTTTCCCGCGTCCACTCCGCTCAAGCAAGCCGTTGTTGATTGCCTGCTTGACCATCGTGCGCAGTTGTTCGTTGGTGCGGGCCAGCGCCTCTTGCTTGCGCAACTCCCGCAGCGAGTCGAAGATCTGGGCAAAGGAAACCGGTTTGGTAAAGCCGGCCATCATTGTGCTAAAGGCGTGCCACTCTTCATCACTAAAATGAATCTGTGGCTCATTTGCCTCTTCATCTTCCTCGGTTGTTTCCGCCTCCGTTGTTTCTGCTTCCTCGGCGGCGGGTGGGGGTTCGGCCGGTTGCTCCGGTGCTACAGCACCAGTTTCAGGCGCTTGCTCGGCTGCCGGTTCTTCTGCGGCAGGCGGCTCCCCGGTGTACACTTCCGGCGGTGCGCCTTCGGGCGCATGCTCCAGATGTTCGGCTGCCGGTTGCTCCGCGCCCACCCCTTCGCCTTCGTAGGCATGTTCCGGATGCTCCGGCGGCTGTTCAGGTGCCGGCTGCTCCTCGGCGGCCGGCTCCCCGACGTATTCTTGGGGAGGCGCAGCTTCGGGCATAGCGGCGACAGCGGCTGTCTCGTCGGTGGGTATCTCTTCCATACCTTCCGGGGCATGCCCGGAATGCTCCGACACATGCTCGGCAGGCGGGTGCTCCTCGGCGGCCGGCTCCCCAGCGTACGCTTCCGGGGCATGCTCGAGATGCTCCGGCGCATACCCTTCCCCTGCCTCGGTATGTACAAATTCGACATGGTCGGCTGCCGGTTGCTCCTCCGTGGGTGGTTCCCCGGCGTACGCTTCCAGGGCATGCTCTTCGCCCGCACCTACGGGAGCATGCTCCTGATATTCGGCAGACGGCTGCTCCTCGGCGGCCGGCTCCCCGGCGTATTCCTGTGGCGGTGCGGCTTCGGGCATGGCGGCGACAGCGCCGGCCTCGTCGGTGAGTGCCGCTTCCACGTCTGCCGGGACATGCTCGAGATGCTCTGCGGGCTGTTCCTCGGCAGGCGGTTCTTCGGCATACGCTTCCGGGGCATGTTCCAGATGCTCCGGCGGTTGCTCGGCTGTGGGATACTCCTCAGCGTATGCTTCCGGCGGCGCGGCTTCGGGGACATGCTCCGCATGCTCCGGAGCAAACTCGATAGCCAGTTGCTCCTCGGTGGGCGGTTCCCCGGCGTACTCCTGTGGCGGTGCGGCTTCGGGGGCATGCTCCGCATGCTCAACGACCGGCTGTTCCTCAACTGGTGGTTCTCCGGCATATGCTTCCGGCGGTGCGGCTTCGGGCATGGCAGCAATGGGGGCAACCTCGTCAGTTTCGGCAGGTGCTGCTTCCTCACCTTCCGGGGGATGCTCTTCATGTCCTTCATGTTCGGGGACAAACGCACCGGTCGGTTGCTCCCCGGCGTGTGGTTGCCAGGGTGTCTCCTCGGTTTCGGTCTCAGTTTCCTCGGTCGCCGCCTCAATCGGCAGTTCGCTGAAGAAGGCCTCCATCTGATGCTCAGAACCGGCCAGCGTTAACGCTTCACTGACGTTGAACAGTGAACGCAGGTCGCTGTCTTGCAGCAAGGCCCAGATAGCCTCGTCCGACAGCGCCTCGGACGGCACAATGGTAACTGGTTCTTCGGCTGCTTCGGTAACCTCAGCTTCAGCAGCCTGGGCCTCCTCTTGCTCCTCACGGGCAGCAGCTTCGGCAGCCTGCGCTTCCTCTTGTTCGCGAGCGGCAGCTTCGGCAGCCTGCGCTTCTGCCTGAGCTGCTTTACGCTGGCTACGGGAACGGCGGCGGCGGCGGCGGCCGGTAGACGCAGGCGGCGGTGGTGGTGACATTTCTTCCGCCGTATCTTTTGCCTGCGTTGACGGTTTTGCGCGACTCGCCTGTCCATTGCCGGTATCGACGGCGGATGTCTCGTCGAACGTTTCGGTTGCCGGCTCTTCTTTGAGATCGGCAGCAAACTGAGAGAGTTTGTGCGGATCTTCCCCCGGTAAAAAGACCTCGTTGACCGTGCCGCTGGTGAAAATAATCACCTTGCCGCGGCGTTCGGCATCCATCACAAAGTCTTTGAACTTGGCAAACGGGCGACCATTGAGGTCGCGATAGCGGCTCTCCTTAAAATCACCGCCCATCAACTCTTTCATCACCAGTTTGAGCGAGCCCAGCGTCGAAACATAGCCACGCTTGCGCACCAGATGAACTGCATCAACGAGTGTATCATAGACATCCGGTTCGGCGCTGGGAGCCGGTTCAGCGGGTCTGGACGGCTCTGACTGAAGTTGTTCACCAATGGAGCGCGCCTGTTCGGGGGCGCGGGAGCGTTGCCGGCCGTTGGTCTGTGGGGGCACAGCCTTCCCGACTAGTTGCTCATAGAAGATAAACTCATCGGCACTCTGCGCGAGATGGGCCGAGGCGGCCCCGCCAATGCCGATAATAATCACCTCTTTGCCCTGCTGCCTGATGCTATTGACCAGGGGGATAAAATCCCGATCTCCAGTTGCCAGGACAAACTTCTCGATATTCTGATTCGTAAACAACGTCTTCATGGCATCGATACACAGGTTCATATCCACGCTATTTTTAATAGCGCGACCTGTGCGTCCCATCTCTTTATCGTAATAGTATGTTGGGACATACATTGGCTCGATGCCGTTGGCGTAGAGTGCGCTGGTAACGCGCGGGTAACGGTACCAGTCCGCGTAGGCGCGTGCAATTACCACGCGGCCCAGATCATCACAACGGTCCATAATCGATTCGAAGTTCGGATTGGCATCAAGTTTGTCTCGTACACTCACGTAGACATTCTCGAAGTCGATAAAGACCGCTACATCGGGACGCTTGTTTTCATAAACCATTGCCTGTAAGTACTACTCCTTTTACGAAAGTGTCTTGTGCGTGTGTTCAGGACGAAATACTTCAGTACCAGGCGTGGCGCATCGGGCCAATGTACGCTTTCTGCCTGAATAAGGGGCAGCCGATGGTCGGATCGAGCTGATCTTATGCAGGGATACATATAAAAAACGCACATTATTATGTACATGGCACCGGAAAAATCCGTCGTGACACACAGCATTGTCTGTTAACGTTTGAGACCAACGCTTTGAGGTTGTGCATGTCTCGCGCGAGCCCACCTGCACATCTAGACCGGCCTGGTATCGGCGCGTCTGCTCAGTGATGTCAGTGCCGGTCTATCCATACCCCCGGGTGCGGCGTGTGCAAACCACGCAATGTTATGTCAGGAGTAGGCGGGGTGAACAGAACGACATACGTTTGCTCAAAGGTACTATCATCCTTCTGTAATCCCTCAAGTATCGCCAGGAAACCCACCGCGTCGCTATCGCCAGGGTTGCCTATTGCGACAATTCCTACTATAGCACTGCCGCGCTGTTCATGCAAACATTTCGGCCGATATCTATCGACAATAGTCCAGCATTAGCAGGATTTGCACCGTAGTGCGTGTGGGTAAGTTCTGCGCTACCGGTAGGAAGAACCATATCATTTGTAGTACACGCCTTACGCGGTGGGTGATCAAACCGGACAGGTTCATTAGATGAAATGCAGCTATCGCCTGCGGCAGCATGGTACTTTTTTACCTTTTTTCACAAAAAAATGCACGAAGTGCGAATTTTTGTGAAAAAGATCGAGATTCTTCCACCCTGCCGGAGGCGAAACCGGCCTGTGGGTCTGGCAGGATGACTGGAACAGTCCGCACCACGTAACTCACGCTGTATTAGAGGCGCGTGATTGCGCCATACGCCCAGAGCCGCGCCCGCAGTTCATCCCGTTCGATGCGGTGGCGACGGTAGGCATACCAGACGCACAGGGTAGCACGCAGCATGCCCAGGCGGGTGATCCGGCGATGCATCCGCAGGAAGCCCGGACGATAGTACTGCTGAAAGAAGCGGATGCGGCTGCGATGCAACTCCACCAGCATCTGCCGGCGGAATTGCTGCGTGGCGGCACCGCCAACATGCACAACCCGGGCATGGGGTTGCTGCCAGATGGCCCAGCCGGCTTGCCGGATACGCCGACACCATTCGATCTCCTCGCTGTACATAAAATAGTTTTCATCCAGGAGACCGGCCTGAGCAATGGTGCAGCCGCGCACCAGCATGCATGCCCCCAGCGGATGGTCAATCGGAAAGGGTTCTGTGCCGTTCTGCTCCTGGGGATAGCGCCCATGCCACCAGGAGTTGTAAAGCCGTCCCGGCAGCACTTCCCCCGGCGGAAAAACATCGAGCAGGCTCATGGTCAGGGTGGGGAAACGAAAAGCAGCCGTCTGGGTTGTCCCGTCCGGGTTGAGCAGGCGTGGGCTGACGAGGCCCACCCGGGGATGCGCCTGGAGAAAGGCGGTCAGCGATTCCAACGCACCGGGGAGCACCCGGGTATCGGGATTGAGCAGCAGCACAAACTCGGGTAGTGTGATGCCCGTTGCGCCGGGTGACGGCTGGGCAAAACCCAGCATGCGCAGGCCAAGATTGTTAGCGGCGGCAAAGCCCCGGTTCTCTTCCAATGCACAGAGTTCAACCTGCGGGAAGTCTGTCCGCACTATGGAAACGCTGTCGTCACGCGAGGCATTATCGATAACCAGGATGCGCCGGGGCAGCGTAACGGATTGCAGCGACTGGAGGCAGTCGCGCAGCAACTCCTGAGTATTGTAGGAGACGATGACGATACCGATCGTCGGGTTTGGTTGGTCCATAGCGTTGCGGATTGTAGCGCGAAAGGGTGTGCGATGCAAACGCAGGAAGCGCGTATGTTACAGGACTTACGCAATTCTCCACCTGGAGATGTATTTCGCCTCCGGCAGGGCGGAACAGACCACCTTTTTCACAGAATTTTTGCACAACGTGCAAAAATTCTGTGAAAAAGATAGTAGCGTACCATGCTGCCGCCGGCGAATCGGGCCATTCATTTCAATCAAACGTCCGGTTTGCACGTCCACCGCGTAAGTCCTGTATGTTACAGGAGTTACGCGGTCACTCCTTGAGAAACTGGTTTCGCCTCCGGCAGGGCGGAACCGAGCATCCTTTTTCACGAACATGTGGCTCACAGAGCCACATGTTCGTGAAAAAGATAAAAAAGTACCATGCTGCCGCAGGCGAAGACTGCCGTTGTGGGAGCACATGTCTGATTTGCAGACCCCCACCGCGTAA
>DAOTUI010000075.1:0-67229 GCA_034437035.1 Chloroflexaceae bacterium | reverse complement strand
ATATGCGCTCCAAAAGCGAACCTATACCGACGTGCGCGAACGCTACGGCCTGTCGGCACAACTCGCTATTCGGTGTATTGCGAAAGTCTGTGATGCGTATAAGCTGGATAAACAGACACAGCGTACCTTGAGACCTTGCACCGAGAGGCGGCTGTGGTCCATCTGGAACGCGGCGAGTATACGGCGGCAGCCTATCATTTTGCTCAGAGCAACCAGGAAAACCGGGCGGTACAGGTCTGGTTTCCCCAGTGCCGGCACGCGGTTGCCCGGGGTGAGGCCGATGCCGCCCGCCTGATCTTCAGCAAGATCTCCCGCCAGCATCTCGATAAAACGGAGCGCAAGGCCCTTGATATTATCCGCGCCGAGTTACGCCAGTTGGCCGGAGAGTATGAAGTGGGACTAGACGAGCTTGAGCAGATTGACTGGGCCGACGAGAGCGAGGCCAATACGCGTCTCTGGATGCTGCGTGGCGAATTACAGGACGCGCTGGGCTATCCTGATCGCGCCCTGGCAAGTTATGACGAAGGGCTACGCGTAACAGCACGCTTATTGGGGCGACTGGTTTCCCTGCGTCAGCGGCGTGGCATGCTGCTTCAACGGCGCCGCGATCTCAAGTTGAGTTGGCAAGAGGTCCACCGCGCCGAGTTCGACCTGGAGGTACTACGTGGCCTGTTACGCGAAGATGATGGTGACTACAGTACGGCCCTGGAAGCCTATCGCTGCGCCCGCGTGTTGGCCGAACAACTGGATGATGATCCACTCCGGGCTCAGGCCGAGCGACAGATTGCCGCCGTGTATGGTCGTCGGCAACAACTGGAAGCCGCCGTGACGCACGCCACCCGCTCAATAAGCATTTACGAGCGCCTGGGCGACCGCGTTAACCTGGAAAAAATGCGCAGTAACCTGGCATTTATTTATGTACAAACGCGCCAGTTTAACGCGGCACTTGAGGTAGGGGAGCCGGCCTATCGCTTTTTTGTTGCGGTACACGACCCCTACTTCGCCGCAGTGACCGCGGCCAATCTGGCCGAAGCCTCCTATGAACTGGGTGACCTGGACAATGCAACCCGCTACGCCGGCGAGGTGCTTGAACTGGGGGATCGCTTTGCTGCGCCCTATGCCCATTTTACCCTGGGCCAGATCGATATGGCACGCCAGAATCCGGCGGCAGCAATTACCCATTTTACCGAGTCGATGCAGATTGCTCAGCGCAACGATGATCCCTATATGGTCGCCTATGCCCAGCGCGCATTGGGGCAGGCATACTGCGCCACTAACGACTTCGATACTGCGCACCAGCAGCTCTATAACGCTCTGGCGATCTTTCGTCAACTCGACATTCCCGGCGAAGTCGCTACTACCGAACAGTTGCTTGCCGCGCTCCCGGCCCGGCGCAGTGCTGAGTAGACATGCATGTAGTATCCGGCTGTTAAAACGCCAGATACTCCTTCACAACCTCCTCATCGAAGTTCTGCGTGGAACCCTGCGCCACGATTGAGCCGGTCTCCATCACATAGTAGTAGTTCGCAACCCCCAGCGCAAAGTCGAGGAACTGCTCGACCAGCAGGATCGCCATATCGCCGCGCTGTTGCAACGACAGAATGACCGCTTCAATCTCCTGCATAATCGAGGGCTGGATGCCCTCGGTCGGCTCATCCAGCAGGAGCAGTTTGGGCCGCCGCACCAGGGCGCGCGCAATCGCCAGTTGCTGCTGCTGGCCGCCGCTGAGTGTTCCGGCCACACGTCCGCGCATCTGCTTGAGTACTGGGAAGGTCGCATACATCTCTTCGAGGGCGGCATTATCGGGCCGGCGGTTTTTTGCCGCCTCGAACCCCATCAGCAGGTTCTCGAACACGGTCAGGTAGGGGAAAATCCCGCGGCCCTGCGGCACATAGCCGATTCCGGCGCGTGCCCGTTCATGCGGTGCCCGGTTTGTTAACTGCCGGTCGTCAAAGACAATCTGCCCCCGCCGCGCGCGCAGTGCCCCGATTATCGCCTTCATCAGGGTGGTTTTGCCCACGCCGTTCCGCCCCATCAGGCAGACCACCTGACCGGAGGGCACATTGATACTCACATCGCGCAGGATGCAACTTTCGCCATAGTACACCCACAGGTTTTCAACGGTTAGCATGTCTTTCCTCGTCTGGTATCAGGCCGCATGTCCGCGCCCCAGATAGACCTCGATCACGCGCGTGTCATTCTGAACGGTTTCGACCGGTCCCTCGCATAACATTTTGCCCATATGCAGCACAGTGACCGTGCCGGCGAAGCGGCGCACAAAATCCATATCATGCTCTACCACCAGCACCGAGCGCTGCTGCGTAATGCGCTGGAGCAACTCCCCTGTACGATCCCGTTCGCGGCGAGTCATCCCGGCGACGGGTTCATCCAGCAGGAGCAGTTTGGGCTCCTGCACCAGCAGCATGCCGATTTCCAGCCACTGCTTTTCGCCATGCGCCAGTTGTCCGGCCCGGACATGCGCCCGCGGGTGCAGGCCAATCATCTCCAGCGTCTCGTCAATGCGTGCCCGGCGTGGGCTGATCAGCGGACGCAGCAGCTTGATTGTCCGATCACGAAAGCTGATTGCCGTCTCCAGATTCTCGTAGACGGTGAGGCTGCTAAAAATCGTTGGGGTCTGGAACTTACGCCCGATGCCCTGGCGTACCAGCGTGTGCTCCGCGCGACGCTGCGTGTTGAGTTTCCCGGCAAAAATCACCTGTCCGTTGCTCGGACGGGTTTTGCCGGTGACAATATCCAGCAGGGTGGTCTTGCCCGCGCCGTTAGGACCGATGATAAAGCGTAGTTCGCCATAGTTCATGGCAAAGTCCAGGCCGTCAAGCGCGTTAAAGCCGTCGAAGCTGACCGTCACATTGCGCACATCCAGGATTTTCTCATTACGATCCACCGCTGTCTCCTCTCCGCCTCAGGCCGACTGGCGCGAGCCATGGTCATCCACTGCCTCGACCCCCGCTTCCATCTGCGCCGCTGCCCGCGGCAGCACATCCGCCTCGCTCGGAATCCGCCGCACCCGGCGTGCCCAGAATGCCGGCAGTTGCTGCTGGAAGAAGCCGACCAGACCCATCGGAAAGAGCAGCACCGCGCCAATGAACAGCGCGCCCTGGAAATACTGCCAGAAATTGGGGAAGTTCTCACTCAGGCCGCTCTTGGTCCAGTTGACCAGCAGCGCCCCCAACACCGCCCCGGTCAGCGAAGCGCGCCCGCCCACGGCCACCCAGACCACAATCTCCAGCGAGAAGACCACGCCCATCGCCGAGGGTGAGATAATCCCGACCTGGGGTATAAACAGCGCCCCGGCCAGTCCGGCAATTCCGGCGGATACACCAAAGACCATGGTTTTCAGGATGGCCGGGTTGTACCCCAGGAAGCGCACGCGGGTTTCGTCATCGCGCATCGCAACCAGCAGCCGCCCAAAGCGCGACGAGGTGAACCAGCGGCTCACCAGGTAGACTGCTCCCAGACAGATCACCGTGGCAATATAGAGGGTCACTTCGGTGGAACGATCTGATAATGGAAGACCAAAAACGGTGCTGATATTGGTAATACCGTTGGTGCCGCCGGTGTAGGGTTGTTGTCCCACAAACAGCAGGCTAAAAACCAGCGTGAATGCCTGGGTGATAATCGCAAAATAGACCCCTTGCACCCGGCTGCGAAAAATGAAGTAGCCGACCAGTCCAGCCAGCAGCATCGGCACAACAATTGCCGCCAGGATCGCCACGAGCGGCGATTGAAACGGTACCCAGAACCAGGGCAACTCGCGCACGCCGCTCCAGAGCATAAAGTCGGGCAGACTCTCCCCGGATGCCTCCAACTTGAGGTACATGCCCATCGCGTAGGCTCCCAGCGCGAAGAACAACCCCTGCCCCAGGCAGAGCATCCCGCCATACCCCCAGATCAGGCTCAGGCTCATAGCGACCATGCCAAAGGTCAGGAAGCGCCCCATCAGGCTCAGTCGAAACTCCGACAGTGTTAGCGGCGCAACGACCAGCAGCAGGAACGCAACCAGCACAAACGGCCCCCACTGCCGCAGCAGCGCACCCGCCGTAATCTGGACAGGCATTGGGTTAACGGTAAGCTGTTTCTCTTGCATGCTCTATCTCTCCTTAGCGCGTGCGCAGCGCGAGAATGCCCGATGGCCGCCACTGCAAGAAGGCAATAATCAGCACCAGTACCAGCACCTTGCCCAGCGTTGCGGTCGTCCCCAGTTCCAGTAGCGTGTTCATAATCCCGATTGTCAATGCGGCGACAATCGTTCCTGGTAGGCGACCCACACCCCCCAGCACTACCACCATAAAGGCGTCCACAATGTAGTAGGTGCCGAGTGCCGGACCAATCGGCCCGATCAGCGTCAGCGCGCTTCCGGCGATCCCGGCCAGTCCGGCCCCTAGCGCAAAGGTGAACATATCTACCCGCCGCGTAGCCACGCCCAGCGAAGCGGCCATCTCGCGGTTCTGCATCGCTGCCCGAATGCGCCGGCCATTGGAGGTGCGGTTTAGATGCCAGTAGATCGCGCCGACTACCACAATCACCAGTCCAATGATAAAGAGCCGCTTGTAGGGCAGCAACAGTCCCGGCATAAGCGTCAGGCCGCCATTCAGCCAGGCAGGGCTGACAACCTGCACATTCGGTGCGCCAAAGATGCTGCGCGCCGCCTGCTGCAGGATCAGAGCCACGCCCCAGGTTGCCAGTAGCGTATCCAGTGGCCGCCCATACAGAAAGCGGATCAACCCGACCTCCAGCAGTGCGCCGACCAGTGCGGTAAAGAGAAACGCCGCCGGAATCGCCAGGATAAACCAGAGTCCCAGTTCAGTGCCACCCAGCGGCACGGCCAGCAGATTTTGAAACACATAGGTGACATACGCGCCCACCATAATCAACTCACCGTGGGCCATGTTAATTACATTCATCAGCCCGAAGGCAAATGCCAGCCCCAGCGAAATCATCAGCAAGATGGAGCCAAGACTCAAGCCATTAAATGCCTGCATTAACCAGAGACTCATGCCGATATACTCTTTCTGTTTACCTGCATTTTGATGGATTTAGGCTTCCACCGACGAAGTGTATTGCTGCTACGATCAAAAGTCTGGTTTAAACATTTATCATGAAACGCATGACGTTCATCAGCCACAAACCTCCCGTGGGGCACACTGCCCACGGGAGGTTGAACCTACCTTGATCGCGCCGGCTAGCCGCCCGCGCTCAATCCTTCCGCCCAATCATACTGCGTCAGGAAGGGGTCCGGCTCGATCGGCCCATCCGAACTCGATACCTCCTGGATCAGTCCATCCGCCTGGACCTCGCCGATGCGGACTGTCTTCCAGGTGTGCTGCGTATCCCCATCAACCCGTACCATACCACCGGGTGCGGCAAATTCGATCTCGCCGCTCTGGGCGGCCTCGCGTACCGCATCCACATCAGTGGTTCCGGCGGCTTCGACCATCGCCTTCCAGAGGTAGACGCCGAAGTAGCCCGCCTCAATCGGGTCCGCCGTGACGCGGTCCTCGCCATAGGCCGCCTTGTACGCCGCAACAAAGGCTTCATTCTCCGGCGTATCGGTGGTCTGATAGTAGTTCCAGGCGGTCAGATGCCCGGCGATATTCTCCGGTCCGATCCCGCGTACTTCTTCTTCCGCCACACTCACCGACATCACCGGAATATCGTTCGGGGAGAAACCGGCGTCCTTGAACTGCTTGAAGAAGGCCACATTGCTGTCACCATTCAGCGTATTGAAAATCGCATCCGGCTGCGCGGCCTGGATCTTGCTGATAATCGTGCTGAACTCGGTGCCACCCAGCGGTACATACTCCTCACCGGCTACGGTGCCATCATTGGCCGCAAGCTGTGCCTGGATAATCTGGTTGGCCGTGCGCGGGAACACATAGTCCGATCCCAGCAGATAAATGTTGGTGTAGCCCTGCTCCATCAGGTATTCTACGCCCGGCACAATCTGCTGCGACGGCTCCGCGCCGGTGTAGAAGATATTGGGCGACTGCTCCAACCCCTCATACTGCACCGGGTAGAAGAGCAGGCCGTTGAGTTCCTCAAAGACCGGCAGCACGGCCTTGCGGCTGGCGCTGGTCCAACAGCCAAATACTACCGGCACTTCGTCCTGCTCAATCAGTTTGCGCGCCTTCTCTGCGAAGGTGGGCCAGTCACTCGCGCCGTCTTCAATCACCGGTTCAAGCGGTCGCCCCAGCACACCACCGGCAGCGTTAATCTCCTCGATTGCCAGCAGGGTGGCATCCTTGACGGAGACCTCGCTGATCGCCATCGTGCCGCTGAGGGAGTGCAACACACCGACCTTGATCGGTTCGCCGCTCGCAGCGGCCGCTTCCTCATCGGGGGCGGTGCTGCCCTCCTCTGCGGGAGTAGCCTCCATCTCCTCTGCGGGAGTAGCCTCCGTCTCCTCTGCGGGAGTAGCTTCTTCTACGGCGGTTTCTGTGGTTGGTTCTTCTGCGGGGGTCGCCGGTCCACCACCACAGGCACTCAAGACCATGGCGAACAGCAGCAGCAAAATCGGCAATAGTCTGACATACTGCGTCCCACGAACAGGGTGGGAAACGGGAACAGATCCTACGCGGGATGTTCTTTTCATTGTGGTCCTCTCAACACAACAAGATGCGGTACCGGTTTTTGACGAATGTGTCGAGCAGTCATGCTCCTTCGTCACCAATCAAAATTCACGTTTGGACCAGACGAGGCTGCGATGGGAACGGGGGTAATTCCTCCTTTCGTGTATGGTGCGGTCTACAAACAGGTACACTCCGCCGGTTCGGTGTACGGTTGCCGTAGCATCGAAACCATATATATGAGGATATTCTGGGAGCGCAGTCATTGTTTTTCGGTAAGCATGGCTGGAGTAATACCTGTTCCTGCAATAATAATCGCTCTGTACCGGATACTCAATATGGCAATTTAAACAGGATACACCAGGTCAGATTTGGATACTTTGCACAAGTCTTCACAAAGAATGCAGAGGGAATTGTGGGGAAACAGTTATAGCCTGCCTATTCCCATAGAAATAGCAGGCCGAGGAATAAAAAAACTGAGAACTGAGAACTGAGAACTGCGGAAACAGAAATGACAACCGGAAAGCGTCATCGCATCAGGATCTTGATGCTCTATTCGTGCAGGTTTGTGCTTTTTACTACGATGTTATACTATTAAAACAATAAAGCCGCTTGCATAATTCGCTGAAGAAGCACTTTACTCCACTCAGAGTAACATATTTTACTGCAATAGTAATTCTCAGTTCCCGGTTCTGAGTTCTTTCGTTTTGAGTTCTTCAGTTTTCTCACGTAACCGTCGCTTGCTTCAGACTCTCTTCGCGTAGCAGCGCCTCCAACCGCGTTTCCATCTCCTGAAAGATCGGCGTGCGTTTCGCGGTGTAGTCCCGATCCTCCGGCAGCGGCACCGCCAGTTCCGTTCTGACCCGGCCCGGATTGGACGAGAGTACATAGATGCGCTGTCCTAGAAACACCGCCTCCGAGACATCATGCGTCACCAGCAGCATACTCGTGTGGGTTTCACGCCAGACCCGCAGCAGGAACTCCTGCATGATCAGCCGGGTCTGCGCATCAAGCGCGCCAAACGGCTCATCCATCAGAAGTAGCGCCGGTTCATTCGCCAGGGCACGCGCAATCGCCACCCGCTGCTTCATCCCGCCGGAGAGTTGATGCGGCAACGATTCGGCAAAGCGCTCCAACCCCACCACTTTCAGGTAGTGTGCCACCCGCTCGCGCCGCTCGGCCCGGGACGCGCCGCGCCGCTTGAGCCCGTATCCGACATTTGCCGCCACGGTCAGCCAGGGATAGAGCGTATCATGCTGAAAAACCATCCCGCGATCCGGCCCCGGTCCAATCACCTCGTCGCCATCAACCCGCACACTGCCGCTGCTGGGTGCCAACAACCCGGCAATAATCCGCAGCAGCGTGGACTTCCCCGATCCCGACGCGCCGACGATGCAGACCAGTTCATTCAGTTCGACATGCATATCTACCCCATCCAGGGCCAGGAAGTCACCTCGCCGGGAGCGAAAGGTCTTTGTTACCGCCTCCACTGCCAGATGGGGCGGCGTTTGCGTAAACGCAGATGTGTACGCATCCATAGAACAGCCCCCTTGCCGTTGCTACCGGGTTTGCGACCCCTCCACCCAGGGGCAGACCCAGTGGCGCAGCAGCCGAAAGCTCAGATCCAGCGCCACGCCGATCAACCCGATGACGATCAGGCCCGCGAAGATCTCCTCTGTACGCAGAAACCGCTGCGCCTTGAGAATGCGAAACCCCAGCCCCGATGTGGCCGCCACCAGTTCCGAGATAATCACCAGGTTCCAGGAGGCCGCCAGGTTGATGCGGGCCGCGTCGATCACGCTGGGCAGCACCGCCGGACTGATCACGGTAAACAGCACCTGTAAGCGGCGCGAACCCAGCGTGTAGGCGGCGGCGATCCAGTCGTTGGGCACAAACTTCACCGCATCGGCCACCATCAGCGTGTTGAAGAAGAGCGTGCCGATAAAGATCAGCGCGATCTTGGGCAATTCCCCCAGTCCCAGCCAGAGAATCAGCAGCGGAATAAACGCCGCGGCGGGCATATAGCGCACCAGTCCGATAAACGGCTCCGTCAGCCACTGAATGCTGGGAAAAGTACCCATCAGAATCCCCAGCGGCACCGAAATGAGCAGCGCCAGGAAAAAGCCGGCCATGACCCGTAGCAGGCTGGCAGCAATATCTTGCTGCAGCGTGCCGTCGGCCCAGAGCCGGCCCAGCGCTGCCAACACCGCCGCCGGTGTCGGCAGAAAGAGCGGTGGTGCCAGGCCCAGGCGCGTCGCCAGCAGCCAGAGGACCAGCGGTGCCAGGATCGAGATCGATGCCAGCGTCCAGACCAGCGGCCGCGGCAGTGCTTCCCGAATGCGCCAGAAGACCGTCGGCGGTAGATTGGACGACCGCATGGATACCGGCTCGCTCCGTTCTATCGTTGTCGGTGCCATAGGTTCCCCCTATGAGTTTTCTTCCGCATATGCCCTGACAAACTGATCATCAAAGATCTGTTCCAGATCCGGCACGGTCTGCGCCAGATCATTAGCAACCAGGAAGTCGGCAATCTGTTGCGCAGCGTAGGGCAGATGGGTCATATCGTCGCCCGGCGCGAATGCCTGCAGGTTATCTTCAACCGAGAAGATCGTCGTCCCGGCGTCGTAGGTCTGGTACTCCTCAACCGTGACGCCGGCGCGGTCGGCCATAATCTGGTAGGCTTCACCCGGGTTGGCTTCGATAAAATCCAGGGTATCAAACCAGGTGTTGACGATCTTCTGGACATCCTCCGGGCGTTCGTTGAGCAGCTCCCGACTGAGCACCAGATGATCGGGGATTGCGCCCGGGTAGTCGGCGCTGCTGAAGAGTACCTTGCCCCGGCCTGTGCTTAACGCCTGCGTGGTGAAGGGCGCAAATACACCGACGCCATCAAGTTGGCCGGCGGCAAAAGCAGATGCGGCTGCACCGGTTTCCAACGGTTGAAACTCGATATCCTCCTGGCTCATGCCCGCGTCTTGCAGCCCCAGTAGCAGCAAGAAGTGATCAACCGTGCCCAACTCGGCGGCGACCCGCTTGCCACGTAGATCCTCCACGCTATTGATATCCTCGGTGACAATTATCTGGTCATTGCCGGTTGAGTTGTCATTCACCAGTACGATCACCTGGTCCGACCCGGCCGCGACCGAGCTAAGCGTGTCGTTGAGCGTCTGCGTGTTGCCGTCCAGTTGCCCTGACGCAAAGGCATTGATCGAGTCGAGATAGCCCTCAAACCAGACCATCTCGACATCAACGCCATTCTGAGCGAAGAGATCCTGCTCTACGGCGACCTGCCAGGGAATCCAGCCCGGCCAGGCGCTAAAGCCAATGCGGATCGTCTCACCACTGGTCGTTTCCTCTTCTGCTGAGGTGTCCGCGCCGGCGGAAGTGGCTTCTGTTGCAGGATCGTCCTCGGCGGGTGTTTCGGCAGTTGGCGCGCCACAGGCTGCCGACAGTAGCACAACAATCAGTAATATACAGTATCGGCGGATCAAAACAAGCATCTGAGTTCTCCTGGAAGAGGCGCAGCATGCCGCGCTCCTACAGCGTTGCTACAACCGGCTGTGTCCCTATTCCGGCAACCTCGGTCTGCAACCATTCCAGCCAGGGCTCCATGCCCTCACCCGTCTCGGCAGAGAGCGCAAAAACGGGGATGTGTGGGTTTACCTGGCGAATATGCGCGATCAGGTGCGATAGATCAAACTTGAGATAGGGCAGCAGATCGAGTTTGGTAACTACCACGCAATCGGCGCAGCGAAACATCAGCGGATACTTGAGCGGCTTGTCTTCGCCCTCGGTAACGGCGACCAGCGCCACGCGGGTATGCTCCCCCAGCGCAAACTCCGCCGGGCAGACCAGATTGCCGACATTCTCCACAAACAGCAGATCAAAGCGCTCCAGGCTACCGGCCTGCTCCAGTTGCGTCAGCCCGTTCGCCATTAGATCGGCATCGAGATGGCAGGCGCGACCTGTGGTGATGGCGACCACCGGCACACCATAGGCGCGCAGCCGCTCGGCATCCAGTTCGGTCGTCATATCGCCCTCGACAACGGCGGTCTGCATCCTGCCCTGCACCGCCGCCAGCGTCCGCTCCAGCAGGCTGGTCTTGCCCGCGCCGGGACCGCTCATCAGGTTGATGCAGCGCACACCGGCCAGATCCAGCCGGAGCCGATTGCGTTGCGCCGCGTCGTTGTTTTCCCCCAGCAGATCAACATTCAGGTCAGCCCCGGCCGGCGCCGTTCCATGGCTATGATCACTTCCTGGTCCACACATACAGTCCTCCGTCTCTTGCTGTTACGCATCACGCAACGTTATCCCATCACCCCGTCACATCATCGTCCGCCCACTCGACGCGCTCGATCTTCAGTTCGCGCCCGGAGCGGATCTCGTCCATGGCCGCGCCGCAGGTGGGACAGGCATAGCGCAACCCGATATCCGGCCGGTAGTCCTGGTTGCAGCCCCGGCAGTGCGCCACAAACGGGCTCTCGCGGATCACCAGTTCAGCCTCGCGCAGAAAGGCGGTATCCAGCTTCTGGCGTACAAACGCACTTCGCAGTAGATCGGGTTCTACTCCGGTAAACTGACCGACAACCAGCAGCACCCGTCGGATCGGGCGAGACTCGGGTTGGCCGGCATACCAATCTCGCAGGCTCAGGATTAACGCACGGGTCATATCAACTTCGTGCGGCATACGCGGTCACCGTTCACAGCGCCCAGGGTTCCTGCGCCGGGTCGGAGTTGAGCCAGGCGGGACGCCGGCGCGGCAGTTTACCCGCATCCACCAGCGTAGCCAGCACATCCACAACGACGCGGGTTGCCAGCAGTGCCGTCACCTCGCTGACATCGTAGGGTGGCGATACCTCAACTACTTCCATCGCGCAGAGATTGGTTTCACGCGCGACACGCTGGACGATATGCAGCGCTTCGCGTGGCAGTAGCCCGCCCGGTTCGGGCCAGCCGGTGCCGGGCACAAACCCTGCATCAACGCTATCGATATCGAAGCTGAGATAGACCGCCTCGGTGCCGTCGCCGGCGACCTCTATCGCAATATCGAGCGCCTTATCCAGTCCCATCTCCATAATGTCGGTGATGGTCATAATCGTTGTGCCGCGCTCCCGACTGACCGCCACCCCGGCGCGGGGCACCTGCCAGCCGCCGATGCCAAACTGCACCAGGTTCTTCGGCGGCGCATTGGCGATGTTGGTTGCATGAAACCAGGGGGTGGTGTGCATCCGCTCGTCCATGTCTTTCTCTTGCGTATCGACATGGCGATCAATATGGATAATGCCGATATTGCCGTTGACGTGGGGCGCAATCCCGCGCACGCAGGGGTAGCCGATGGAGTGATCGCCGCCGAGCATCACCGGAAACGCGCCGCCGGCAAAGACATGCGACACCGCGCGGCTGATCTGGTCAAATGCTTTCTCGATATTGGCCGGGATTACAAAGACATCACCCAGATCGCAGAGCTTCATCTGCTCGCGCAGATCGACCCCCATCTCGAAGTAGTAGGTGCCGTAGAGCGCTGAGATCTTGCGGATACCCTGCGGACCAAAGCGGGTGCCGGGGCGGTAGGTCGTGCCGGTATCCAGCGGAATGCCAAACACTGCCACATCATACGCGCCCGCCTGATGCACATCTTCAACATAGGGCGCTTTGAGAAAGGTGTTAATGCCGGCAAAGTGGGGCAGTTCACCCCGCGCAAAGGTTGAGATCGACCGGTCGCCGATGCTGGGGGCCGCATGCAGCCCCAACTCTTTGCTGCGCTCACACTCACGCTGCCGGCCCGCATCGCTCAGTTGGGCTTCTTTGCGCAGCGCCTCGGCTGCCTGGCTCTCGGTAAGATCCGGGTGTGGTCGACCAAAGCGCGATTGCTCGTCACTCATTGGGGAACCCCTTTATGTTCAGAACAGCACCATACTATGTGTGGCGCGGTGCAGCCACCGACACACACAGAATTTATGCCCCTGACGGGCATGTAGGTTTAACAGCTACCGACGGCACTGTCGTGTTCTGAGCATTCAGGGATAACAGCAGTGGTAAAAACAACAATGTCGAGATGAAATTGATCATTCTTGTTACTGGTTAAACGCGATTATACCGGATCTAAACAAATCTGTCAATATTCAGGGTATTTTGACGAATTTCGTCATATAGAGTTATAATAATGGCGTTTATCGTCATTTTGTCCCAGACGAAAGGACCAGCCTATGCCCCGGCTTGACCGGCTCGATCACAAAATCATCGCCGTATTGCAGGAGAATGCCCGCCTGACCAATAGCGAAGTCGCAGAACTGGTTGGGAGCAGCGAGCCGACCGTGCGTCGGCGCATCGACCGGCTCGTCCGCGAGGATGTAATCAAAATTGTTGCGGTTGCGACGCCATTTCAACTGGGCTACAACGTGGTGGCGATCCTGGGCATCCAGATCGATCAGGGTTACCTGCAGCAGATCGAAACCGCGCTGCTGGCAATGCCGGAGATCCGCTTCGCCGGGATCACGTTGGGCAGCTATGATCTGGTGGCCGAAGCCTGGTTTCAGAGCAACGCTGAGTTGCTAACCTTCCTGACCGGCCGCCTGAGCGCGATCCCCGGCATCAAGCGTACCGAGTCGTTGCAGGTGCTGAAGATGCTTAAGTATGCTTACGACTGGGGCGCGCAGCCCTCGGCCAGGGTGTAACTTCTAGTAAAAGACACAGGTTATGTGGTCCTTGACCCGGAGGCGCGTTGGGCCTCTAGCAGGATAGAAAAAGACTAAAAAAGTACCATGCTGCCGCAGGCGAAAATGGCTTTTCATCTGGTCAAACGCCCGGTTTGAATGTTTACCGTGTAACCCCTCTCAAAACAGAAAATAGCGCTGTGCCATCGGCAACACCTCGGCCGGTTCGCAGGTCAGCAGTTCACCATCGGCGCGCACCTCGTAGGTCTCGGGATCGACCTCGATCTGCGGGGTCGCCTGGTTGTGGATCATCTGTGCCTTCCCGATGGCGCGGCAGTTGCTCACGGCGACCGCCGGTTTAGACAGCCCCAACTGCTGCGGAATGCCGGCTTCCAGCGCCGCCTGCGAGACAAACGTAACACTGGTCGAGGCAATTGCTTTGCCGAATGCGCCAAACATTGGCCGGTAGAGCACCGGCTGCGGCGTGGGGATCGAGGCATTGGCGTCACCCATGACGCTCCAGGCGATAAAGCCGCCCTTGATCACTATCTCCGGCTTCACCCCAAAGAATGCCGGGCTCCAGAGCACCAGATCGGCCAGCTTGCCCGGCTCAATCGATCCAATCTCGTGCGCGACCCCATGCGTGATGGCCGGGTTGATCGTGTATTTGGCAACATAGCGTTTTGCCCGCAGGTTATCGTTGCGCGCGCTATCCTCCGGCAGCGGGCCGCGCTGCACCTTCATCTTGTGCGCCGTCTGCCAGGTGCGTGTGACCACCTCGCCTACGCGCCCCATCGCCTGGGCATCGCTGGCAATCATGCTGAACACACCCAGGTCGTGCAGGATATCCTCGGCGGCGATGGTCTCCGGGCGGATGCGGCTCTCGGCGAAGGCCACATCTTCGGGTACCTGCGGGTTCAGATGATGGCAGACCATCAGCATATCCAGATGCTCGGCAATCGTGTTGACGGTGTAGGGTCGCGTCGGGTTGGTAGACGAGGGTAGGATATGCGGCAAGCCCGCGATGCGGATAATGTCCGGGGCATGCCCACCGCCCGCGCCCTCGGTATGGTAGGTGTGGATGGTGCGCCCGGCGATGGCGGCGATGGTATCCTCAACAAACCCGGCTTCATTGAGGGTATCGGTGTGGATGGCAACCTGCACATCATACTCATCGGCGATTGCCAGGCAGGTGTTGATGGCTGCCGGAGTGGTGCCCCAATCCTCGTGCAGCTTGAGCCCGCAGGCTCCGGCACGCACCTGTTCGGCCAGCGGTGGAGCGGTAGCGGCATTCCCCTTGCCCAGGAAGCCAAAGTTAAGCGGCCAGGCTTCGGCGGCCTGCAACATCCGCGCCAGGTTCCACGCACCCGGCGTACAGGTGGTCGCATTTGTGCCGGTTGCCGGGCCGGTGCCCCCGCCCAGCATAGTGGTGATGCCATTCGAGAGCGCTTCGTAGATCTGCTGCGGCGCGATAAAGTGGATATGACTGTCAATCGCTCCGGCGGTGACAATCCGGTTTTCGCCCGCGATAACCTCGGTCGCCGGACCCACCACCAATTCCGGGTCAACCCCGGCCATCGTATCGGGATTACCGGCCTTGCCCACCTTCACAATGCGCCCATCTTTAATTCCGATATCCCCTTTGACAATGCCCCAGTGATCCAGGATTAGCGCATTGGTGATGACCAGATCGAGCGCGCCCGGCGGCGGCTCGCGGGTGGCGCTGCTGCTCTGGCCCATACCGTCACGAATGACCTTTCCGCCGCCAAAGGCAATCTCATCGCCATACACGGTATGGTCGTGTTCCACCTCGATGATCAGGTCGGTATCGGCCAGGCGCACCCGGTCGCCGGTCGTCGGGCCATAGAGATCGGCGTAGGTTCGCCGGGGTATCTGCAAACTCATGGCAACTCCTCATCACAGGTCAGATAGCCAGCGCCGACGATCAGCCGGACTGGTCTCCATCGGCGGTTGTCTGTCCAAAGCCCCGTTCCGTAAGCCGTTCCAGCGCGGCCTGGTGCACCGCCGCGTCATCCAGGGTGCCTTCGACCAGACCGTTCTGACCGCGCACAACTCGGTCGCCCGCGAAGGCCACCAGATTGACCTCCTTCTCTTCGCCCGGCTCAAAGCGCGTGGCGGTTCCCGCCGGGATATTCAGGCGCATGCCATAGGCCGCCGCGCGATCAAATACCAGCGCGCGGTTGACCTCAAAAAAGTGGAAGTGGCTACCTACCTGAACCGGCCGGTCGCCGGTGTGCTGCACCAGTAGCCGGGCCGTTGCGCGCCCGGCATTCGCAGTGATATCCCCGGCAGTTTCATCAAGCAGATACTCACCTGGTTTCATAGCTGCTCCTTTATTGAATGGGATCGTGAACTGTCACCAGTTTTGTACCATCGGGAAAGGTTGCCTCGACCTGGACTTCATGAATCATCTCGGCGATACCCTCCATCACATCGTCGTGTGACAGAATGGTCGTGCCGAAGCTCATAATGTCGGCGACACTCTTGCCATCGCGGGCCGCTTCCATAATCTCAGCCGTCAGGATCGCCATTGCCTCGGGGTAGTTCAGCTTGAGCCCCCGCGCCTGACGTTTGCGGGCCAGGTCCGCAGCTACATAAATCAAGAGCTTTTCTTGCTCCCGTTGTGTCAGATGCACAATATCCCCCTCTGCTTCAACCAACAGCGGTCAATACACTTTGCGTGGTAGCACCGGCTCCTGTCCATAGAGTTCGCGGCGAGCGATGCGCCAGAACTGCGCTAACCCGCCGGGGAGTGCCCGCCCGGAGTAGCTCAACGCCCGCACCACCAGTCCATGCGCGGGCAGCGTGCTGACGCCCCAGAGTATCTCCCCCGGACGCGACATCTGGTCGGCAATATTATTCAACTGGGCTTCCAGTGCCGGCCAGCGGTCCGGCTCCAGCCCCACCCGGCAGATATAAAACGTTGCCATATGCCGGTAGGGACCAAACCGCACCAGCGAGGTCAGCGGGCGAATCTGCGGTTCCAGGCATACCCGCTCAAGAGCCAGCGGGCGGCCTTCCGCCGTGAGATCCAGCGTTGTCTGCAAGCGTTCAAACGCAAAAATCTCCGCGCGGGCATCCCGCCCCGGCGCAACCAGATCCCACCAGAAGAGACCGGCCCCGGGTGCCAGGTCAATCCGGGTCGCCTGCTGATAGCGCGCTCCGGCGAAGGGAATCAGCGGATCGGGCAGATACTCCAGTAGCGCATCCGCCCCGACATGTACCTGCATCCGCTGCACAGCATCCGGCATGCCCGCACGATGCCGGTAGACGCGTGTGGCGCCGGTGGAGGTAAGTTGCGCCCGCGCGCGGGGTCCGACCTCAATGTCAAACTCCAGGTGGTCACCACCCAGCACGCCACCCGACAGATTATGCAGATGCGTCAGGGCCGTGCCGTCGTTAAGATGAAATGCGCGTACCACTCGCAGCGGTGGCTGTTGCGCGCAGACCGTCAGACGGGTATGGGGCACCGTGGGATGCCATGTAAAACGCAGGCGTAACTGCCCGGTAACTCGCCGAACTTGCACGTTGACCTATCGTTATTAACTCATAAAGAGACGCGTGGCAAGCATGGGATGGCCCATCCCGCCCACATCGATCAGCGGTGTAGAAGAAAAAACGGCATCTTCTTCAAGCGTCTGGTGACAAGTGCGCGCTGCCACCCGGATCAAGACTGGCTTGAGCGTCCAGATCAACCAGCTTGCCTGACTCTGACCCAGCGGCAGCAGGCGCTGGCAGGCCGAAACCAGCCCCGCCAGTACCTGGTGCAGGTACGCCAATACCGTCAGTTCTTCATCCAGTCCCAGCGCGCCTCCGGCCAGGCCAAATGCCGCGCTGTAGTGAATATCGCCGCCCTCCTGCCCAACTACTGCCAGCGCCCGCTCAATTGGCGGCAGCGCTTCCAGATCCAGCACCAGCCGCAGCAGTCGCCGCCCCAGCATCGCGCCGGCAGCACGACTCTCGCGCACGGGTTTGAACGCGCTGATGCGCTGGTTGAGGTCAAGCCAGTGTTGGGCCATGTCGGTCTGATCCGGATCAGCGGCCAGGCGATAGGCCACGCGGCAGAATAGCCCTTCCAGCGCGCCGACCTCATCGAGGTAGTCTGCCAGAAAGGGCTCAAGCTGTGGAACCGTCAGCACCTCCAGCGTCACCAGCGTTTCCAGCCCGAACGAGTGGGCCAGCGTGCCAACGGGCAGGGCACTGTCGGCCAGTTGCAGCAGCCGCAGATGATTAAGCGCATCGTCAGACATCACAAACCGGAGCGTCGCCGGGCGTGGCAGCACGCCGGCACGCACAATGATCATGATCGAGGGGTAAAACCATGATCGAATGACAGATCTATTGATATTAAGCGGGCAATCTGATTATTGTCATATTATAGCAACAAAGTTGTGAAAAAGATAGGGGTAAAATCACCAGATCGACGCAGATAGTGGTTGTCTTGTGCAGTACTTCCCGCAACGAGACCGGTCAGAAGCTGCTCTGATGTTGACATAGCTTTACCGGGCATTGGAGCGTTGGGGATAATCCAACGTCTGTGCTATAATTTACAGACGTTACGCGGTGGGCGTTCAAACCGGACGTTTGACCAGATGGAAGCCAATTTCGCCTGCGGCAGCGTGGTACTTTATGTATCTTTTTCAGGAAAATGTTGCACGTTGTGCAACATTTTCCTGAAAAAGAAGAAGATCTTCCGCCCTGCCGGAGGCGAATCGGGCCAATTGTCTAGGCAGACGCCTGGGTTTGGAACCGACCGCGTAACTCCTGTAATTTACACGACTTACAAAGATCAATAAAGTACCATGCTGCCGCAGGCGAAACTGGCTTTTGGGGTGCTCAACAGACCGAAATAAGGTTGCACCGCGTAACTCGTGTAATTCAGGGTACATATACCCGCTACCCGACAGTCGGACGTAGGGTTGACTATGTGTTGAAACATACATCTTGCATCCGAAGATGCGGAGTGAAGCACAGTGAAAACTGATATTCCGCTTAAACTGTTGACCGCGCTACGCGGGGCCGATCTCCTGCCGCTGTTGGGTCTGCCGGCCGCGTCCCTGGTGCGCGTGGAAACGCGGGAACTCCCCGCCGGCGCTACGCGACTCGATACCCTGCTGCGCGCGCGTAGTCCGCAAGGGCAGGACTACCTGCATCTGGTGGAGTGGCAGGGCTACTACGACCCGGTGGTGCTCTGGCGGCCGGCGGGCTACATGGCCTGGTTTGGACAGCAGGAGCCGGGCACCACGGTAGTGGGTACGGTGGTCTATCTCGCGCCGGAGTATGACGTGGGCGATATGCTGACGCAGACGATTGATGGACAGGTCGTGCAGGCATGGCCGATCAGACGGATGCAACTCTGGACGCAGGATGCACAGGCGGCGCTGGCCGCGAACAGCCTGGGGCCGGCGGTGCTCAGCCCGCTGATGCGGAATGCCGATGCCTCTCTGGTGGAGGCCGCCGCCCGAATGGTCGTAGCGCAGGCACCGTTAACACAGCAGAGTGATCTGCTATCAATTCTGGGTACCTTTGCCGAGCCACTTCTGCAACCACGGCGATTTATGAATCTGGTAGGGAGGGAGAAACTGATGAGCTCTGGACTATTTGATCTGTTGATGCAGGAGCGTGAAGCGGAACTGCGCGAAATGTATGAGGATAAACTGCGGCAGCAGGAAGAGCAACTCCGCCGGCAGCAGGAAGAAGAGCAACTCCGCCGGCAGCAAGAGCAATTTCGCCAGGACTTGCAGCAGACGCTTGCGGAAACGCTGCTGGTGCGCTTTCCTGCTGCGCCCCCTCGTGTTGATGTGCGATATCCGCCGGGTACACAGCCTGGCAGAGTTGCGCCACCTGATCGTGGTTGTGCAGCAGGTACCCGACCAGGCTGCGGCGGAACAGTTACTGCATGCAGCGGCCCAGCCGTCCGAGAATGGTGTTTAGCAGTATAATCAGTGGGACAGGAGGATATGGGTTGCAAACAAAACCTCCCACCGGATCGCTCCATATCTGGAAGCATTCCGGTGGGAGACTGTAGCGTCAACCGTCTTTGCGGGCGCATCCGGCGGGGATTAAAAGAACCCTAGCTCCTCGCGAGCATCTTCGGTCATCATCGACGGGTTCCAGAAGGGCGTCCAGACCAGGTTGATATTCACATCTTCCAGGTTCTTGTAGACATCACCCAGCGCCAGCACCTCGCTCCGGGCCTGATTCAGGATCTGCGGACCCGCCGGACATGCCGGGGTGGTCAGCGTCATATCGATGTCAACCTTCTTGCCCTCTTCCAGGACATCCACCCGATAGATCAGGCCCAGGTTGACAATATCCATCCCGATTTCGGGGTCGATCACATTCTGCAGCGCAGCCCGCACCATATCTTCTGTCACCATAACCTCTGACCTCTCCTTTTTGTACAGCATACCACGTCATATGAGTATAGTATCACAGCTTTCTCTGGATCAGTACTTCTATTTTAGACTGGTATTTTACGTGCGTCATTCTGAACGGAGTGCAAAAGCTCGTGCTGCCACCAATGAAACGCTTCGCTGCGTTCAGAATGACACGTCTTGTTGTCGCACTAATACTTGGGCATCGACGGGTCGATATCATCGGACCAGCGCAGCACGCCGCCCACCAGGTTCTTTACCTTGCGGAAGCCCGCGCCTTTGAGCATATTGACCGCGTTGGCACTGCGCACACCGCTCCGGCAGTAGACCACCATCTCGCGCGCGCTGTCGAGCCGGTTCATATGATTTACAAGCTGATCCACCGGAATTAGCCGATCCGTCCCCGGAATGGTGGCAATGTCGGCCTCGTAGGAATTGCGCACATCCAGCAGGAACGGACGATCGGTATGCTCCAGCAGTGCTGCCAGTTCGCGCGGGGTGATTTCGTACTGACTCTCGAGTACGTTAACCTCATTTGGCATTATTCCACAGAATGCATCATAGTCAATCAGTTCGGTAATGGTGGGCTGTTCCCCACAGATCGGGCACTCCGGGTTGCGGCGTAACTTCAGCTCGCGGAAGCGCATCTCCAGCGCATCGTAGAGCATCAGCCGCCCGATCAGCGGTTCGCCAATGCCGGTCAGCAGCTTGATGACCTCGGTTGCCTGGATTGTTCCGATCACGCCGGGCAACACGCCCAGCACGCCGCCCTCGGCGCACGAGGGCACCAGTCCCGGTGGCGGCGGCTCCGGGTAGAGGCAGCGGTAGCATGGCCCGCCCTCTTTAGGATAGAAAACCGTCGCCTGGCCTTCAAAGCGGAAGATACTCCCGTAGACATTGGGTTTGCCCAGCAGCACCGCCGCATCATTGCTCAGGTAGCGCGTCGGGAAGTTATCGGTCCCATCAACGATGATATCGTAGGGCCGCATCAACTCGAGCGCATTATCTGATGTGACCTGCGCCTCATACACACTGATGTCGATATATGGGTTGAGATCCTGCAAGCGGCGCTTCGCCGACTCAATCTTGGGCATGCCGACGGTACTGGTGCCGTGGACAACCTGCCGCTGCAAGTTGCTCTCGTCAACGACATCAAAATCAACCAGGCCAATATGCCCAACCCCCGCCGCTGCCAGGTAGAGCGCCAGCGGTGAGCCCAACCCACCTGTGCCAATGAGCAGCGCGCGTCCCTGCTTCAACCGACGCTGCCCCTCCATGCCCACCTCCGGCATGATCAGGTGGCGGCTGTAGCGGCGGATCTCCTCATTGCTCAGCGTAACATCCTGTACCATTTCTCAGCTCTTTCCACCTGCAATTGCCGGAATAATGCTGACCGTATCGCTACTCTGTAGTTCGGTCGCTTCCCCCTCCAGATAGCGAATATCTTCGTCGCCAACGTAGACATTCACAAAGTTGCGCAACTTGCCCTGCTCATTGAAAAGGTGTCGCCCCAGGTCGGGATAGGTCTCGACCAGTCCACGGAGCAGCGCACCGACCGTGCCCGCTTCCAGTTCTACCTGGGATTGGCCCGCGCTGTACTGGCGCAAGGCGGTTGGAATAGTAATTGTTGCCATAAATTTTCCTCTCTAATCCGTAATCTCTACCTGCTCCTGCTCAAACCGTTTGCCCTCGTCCAGCAAGAGCCAACTGGCCAGATCGGCGGCCTGCCCCTGTGTCACCTGCTGAATCACAAAGGCAAACGCTGGTCCGCCGCCGACACCCTGCGCGCCCACCAGATCCCGCCCGGAAGGTTCCGCCGGATGATCGGGGTGCGAGTGATAGCAGCCGACCACGTCCAGGTCACGTTCGCGCGCGGATCGGTCAGCCCGCAGATAGTCGCGCGGGTCCAGGTAGAAGCGATCGCGGCGTGACTCGGCATTATCGCTTTCGGCAAGTGCTACCTGGCCCTGCCAGCGGTTCTCGACCGGGTGGGTCTCCAGCACCAGCTTATGCGTACCTTCGATCCGGCCCAGCAGTAACCCGACACACTCGTCGGGATAGGTTGACTCCGCATGGGCAGCAAGCGCCTGGGCCGCCGCGGCGGTAAATGTTATCATTGTTCCGGCTTCCCGGTTTTCAGTTCGCTTAGATCCCCTCGCCGCCTTCGACCCAGTCGGTTTCATCCCAAAAGTGCTCGCTGAGGTAGCGCGAGGCACTATCACACAGCACCGTGACAACCACGCCCACCTCCAGACTATGCGCCACCCGCAACGCCGCAGCAACATTCGCTGCCGCTGAGATGCCTACCAGCAGCCCTTCGCGCCGGGCCAGTCGCCGGGCCATTGCAAACGCCTGCTCGCTGCTGACCTCGATAATCTCGTCGGCAACTGCGGCATCGTAGATGCCGGGCACCAGTGAGGTTGTCGGCAGATGCTTAACCCCCTCCAGCGCGTGGAAGGGGCTATCAGGTTGCACCGCCGACAGCCGGATTGCCGGATGCTGCTCACGCAGGTAGCGGGAGGTGCCCATAAAAGTGCCCGTTGTTCCCAGCGCCGCCACAAAATGGGTTACGCGGCCCTCGGTCTGCTGCCGGATCTCCGGCCCGGTCGACTCGTAGTGGGCCTGGGGATTGGCCGGGTTGTTATACTGATCCGGGTAGAAGTAACGCTCGGGTGCTTCGGACACCAATTCGCGGATGGTGCGAATGGCAAGATCCATCCCCGCGTTCGGATCAGTCAGGATCAACTCCGCTCCCAGCGCGCGCAGAATGCGCTTGCGCTCGGCGCTGGCATTGGCAGGCATCGCCAGCGTTACCTGGTAGCCCATGGCCGCACCCAGCGTGGCATAGGCAATGCCGGTGTTGCCGCTGGTGGCATCAGCAATGCGCATACCGGGACGTAGGAACCCGCGCTGTTCGCCATCATGCAACATCCAGAACGCCGGTCGATCCTTGACTGAGCCGCCCGGATTATACCACTCGGCTTTGGCATAGAGCCGCACACCAGTCGGCAGGGTCGGGTCAACCCGCTCCAGGCGCACCAGCGGCGTGTTCCCGACGAGATCCAGCACCCGGGTGCGGTGATCAACCGTTTGTGGAGCAAGTGATGTTGCACTCATAATCTCTCATTCACACGACTTACAAGCAGGACTTACGCGGTGGGCATGCAACCCATCCGGTTTGACCAGATGGAAGCCAGACTCGCCTGCGGCAGCATGGTACCTTCTTATCTTTATTTCACAAAAATTTGTACGATACGCAACTTTTTGTGAAAGTGATGTTGCACCAGCAACCTGTAACCTATAAACCTGCGACCTGGTCTAACCTGGTTCTATCCGTCCGCGAGCGCCTGCTCCCGCTGTTGGGCTTTACGATAGTGGGCCACGGCTGCCTTGAGCGTCCCCAGCGCCAGGGTTGCGCAGCGCTGCCGACTCTTGACCACGTCGCGGCCCAGGGTATCAATCATCTCTGCAAACTCTAACTGATCGACCCGGGTCAGGGGTGCGCCCTGCAACATCTCGGCCAGGATCGACGCCGCCGCCTGGCTGACCGAGCAGCCCTCACCCTCAAATGCCAACCCTTCAATAAACTGCCCGGTGGTGTCAACCTTAAGATAGATCGTCACGACATCACCGCAATCCGGATGACCGCCAGGCATAACGACATCAGCGCCGGCAAGTGTTCCGTGATGACGGGGAGTCTCATAATGATCAAGCAGATGGTCAATAATGTCCTGGCGGTCCATACGTACGCTCCGGTTCTCAGTTTTAACCCTGATAGGTCTTCGCAATCGGTACCCCGACCATGTTCCCCCACTCGGTCCAACTGCCGTCATAGTTGCGCACCTGCGGATAGCCCAGCAGGTAGGTCAGCACAAACCAGGTATGGCTGCTGCGCTCCCCGATACGGCAGTAGGCAATCACATCCTTATCCGGCGTAATGCCCTTCCCCTGGTAAAGTTCTTCCAGTTCCGCGCGGCTCTTGAAGGTGCCGTCCGGGTTGGCTGCCTGCGCCCAGGGAATATTCTGCGCCCCAGGGATATGGCCGCCGCGCAACGTGCCCTCCTGCGGATACTCCGGCATATGCAGCTTCTCGCCGCTGAATTCCTGCGGACTGCGCACATCAACCAGTGTCGGGTCCGCCTGCTTGAGATGCTCCATCACCTGATCGCGGAAGGCGCGAATCCGGCGGTCATCCCGCTCCGGTGCGCGGTAGGTCGCTGCCGGGTAGTTGGGTACCGTTTTGGTCAACTCGCGGCCCTCGGCGATCCACTTGGCGCGACCGCCATTCAGAATCCGCGCATCCTTATGCCCAAATAACTTGAATACCCAGAACGCATACGTTGCCCACCAGTTATTCTTATCGCCGTAAAAGACCACCGTCGTATCATTGTTGATACCCTTCGCCGCAAGCAACTGCTCAAAGCGTTCGCGGTCCAGGTAATCCCGCGTTACCGGGTCATTCAGGTCGGCCACCCAGTCGATCTTGATGGCACCGGGAATATGGCCGGTATCATACAGCAGAATATCTTCGTTGCTCTCAACCAGTCGCACATTCGGATCGTTCAGATGATCGGCGACCCACGCTGTATCTACCAATACTCCAGGGTTGGCATACTCAGCCACGAGCTACCTCCTTAACGCAGCATAGATTAGCTTTATCTTCACAGATGCGGGCCGGCCGGTAACGGTCAGGTGCCAGGCGTCATCCTCGGCTCCTGCGTACTGACCGCTATCGGTTGACCAACGGTAGCTTCATTGTACTGCCAACGCCCGAGAAAGTCAAGTTCTTAACCTGAATACTCCACAAATACCACGTCATCCTGAACCGATACCGTATAGGTGGCAACCGGTTCGTAGGCGGGCAGGTTGCGCGGTTTGCCGGTCTCCAGGCTAAACTGGGAACCATGCCGGGGGCACTCGATGGTCAACTCGTCGCTATCAACTTCACCCTCGCCGAGCGATGCCTCCGCATGGGAGCATGTATCGTCGAGCGCATAGAAGGTTCCTTCGGCATGACACACAACAATCTTTTGCCCATTAATCTCAACTATTTTAGCAGTTCCTTCGGGGATTTCAGCTACAGTAGCAATCCGTACAGCAGCCATGCTTTTCACCTCGTTATTCAACAAAGCAGTCTTTTCTGCATAAAGTACATAGTCCGACTATATTATCGAGGCATAACGGAGGGGCGTTGCATGCAACGCCCCCTCTGGCAACGTCTGGTTTGATTCCGCCCTAGCCGACCGAGCCTTCCATCTCAAGCTGGATCAGCCGATTCAACTCGACGGCATACTCCATCGGCAACTCGCGCGTGAATGGCTCCATAAAGCCCAGCACAATCATCGAGAGCGCGTCGGCTTCGCCCAGACCGCGACTCATCAGGTAGAAGAGTTGTTCCTCACCGATGCGCCCGACCGTGGCCTCGTGCGCCAGGGTGGTGCGGTCCTCTTCGATCTCAATATAGGGGATCGTATCGCTTGCCGAGATCTCATCCAGGATCAGCGCGTCACAGTTGACATTGAGCTTGGAGTTGTACGCGCCCGGTGCAACCTTCGCCAGTCCACGATAGGTCGTCTTTCCACCATCTTTACTGACCGACTTATTGGTAATGCGGCTGGTGGTATCCGGCGCAACATGGACCATCTTGGCCCCAGCATCCTGATGCTGGCCCTTACCCGCATAGGCAACGCTCAACACCTCGCCACGCGCACCGCGTCCCATCAGGTAGACCGATGGATACTTCATCGTCAGCTTACTGCCGATGTTACCGTCAACCCACTCCATTGAAGCCTCTTCGTGGGCTACCGCACGCTTGGTGACCAGGTTGTAGATATTGTTGGCCCAGTTCTGGATGGTAGTGTAGCGGAACTTTGCGCCCTTCTTGATGATAATCTCAACTACGGCTGAATGCAGGGAGTTGGTGCTATAGATCGGTGCCGTACAGCCCTCAATATAGTGACCTTCCGCGCCCTCATCCACGATAATCAGGGTGCGCTCGAACTGACCCATGTTCTCAGCGTTGATGCGGAAGTAGGCCTGCAGCGGAATATCCACCTTGACCCCGGGCGGAATATAGATAAACGAACCACCCGACCAGACCGCCGTATTCAGTGCAGCATACTTGTTGTCCGCCGTAGGAATAACCGTGCCGAAGTATTCCTTGAACAGTTCAGGGTGCTCCTTCAGGCCGGTATCCGTATCCAGGAAGATCACGCCCATCTTCTGCCACTCTTCGCGCAATGAGTGGTAGACAACTTCGCTCTCGTACTGTGCGCCGACACCCGCCAGGAACTTGCGCTCGGCTTCGGGAATACCCAGTTTCTCGAACGTGTTCTTAATCTCGGCGGGAACGGCGTCCCAGTCATTCTCCGGCCGCTCACCCGCGCGCACAAAGTAGTGGATCTGGTCATAGTCCAGTTCCGCCAGTTCCGCGTTGGCCCAGGTACCCATCAGCGGCACCGGCTTCTTCTTGAACACATCCAGCGCCTTCAGGCGGCGCTTGAGCATCCACTCCGGCTCGTCCTTCATCCCGGAAAGCTCCCGGATGACCTGCTCATTCAGTCCCTTGGGGGACTTGTATATATACCGCTCTTCTTCGCGGAAACCATACTTGGAGTAGTCAAACTGTAGATTAACCTGTTCTGACACCACTTCAGTACCTCCTCATGTTCATGTTTTATCGTTACCGTGCTCGTCTACGCCAAAGTAATCCCTGGTGACAACACTGTCTAGCGCTACCCGGTTTGCGCTAACCGAGTTCTTCATCATCAAAATCGATCTGGCCTACCCCGTACAACCCGGCCTTGAGCGTCTTGAGCGAGAGCAATGCACACTTGAGGCGCACCGGGTTTTTATCCAGCGGGATGCCGATCAGGTCAAGCAGTTCCTCTTTGCTAAACTGTTTGACCTCCTCAACCGACTTGCCCTTGATTTCATCGGTCAAGATCGAAGCGGAAGCCTGGCTAATAGCACAGCCGCGCCCCGAGAAGCGCACATCCTGCACCACCCCATCCTCAATCAACAGGTCCATCTGAATGACATCCCCACAGAGCGGGTTATGCTCTTCATGCGAAACCGTCGGTGACTCCAGCTTTCCATGGTTATGTGGATACTTGTAGTGCTCCAGGATGTACTCACGATAGAAATCGTCCATTAGCAGAACATCCCCTTTGCTTTTTCCAGACCAAGGACCAGGCGATCAATCTCCTCCGGAATGTTGTAGAGATAGAGACTGGCGCGGGTTGTTGCCGGAACGTTGAGCAGGCGATGGAGCGGTTGGGTGCAGTGGTGACCGGCGCGCACCGCTACGCCCTCGCCATCCAGGATGGCGGCGACGTCATGCGGATGCACGCCGTCAAGCGCGAAGGAGACTGCTGCACCGCGTGCTTCGGTCGTATGCGGCCCATAGATCGTCAGCCCTTCAACCTCACCCAACCGATTGAGCATATATTCCAGCAGTTCATCCTCATAGCGATGAATCGCTTCCATACCGACTTCGCTCAGAAAATCGACCGCCTCACCCAGCGTAATCGCTTCGGCAATCGCCGGCGTACCTGCCTCAAATCGGGCCGGCACATCGGCATAGCTACTACCCGCCAGTTCAACCAGCTTAATCATCGAGCCGCCACCGAGGAAGGGGGGCATCGCCTCCAGCAGTTTACGCCGCCCCCAGAGTACCCCGGCTCCCGTCGGTCCACACATTTTGTGCCCACTGAACGCCAGAAAGTCGATATCCAGATCCTGGACGTTGATCGGCATATGTGGCACGCTCTGCGCGCCATCAACCAGGACCAGCGCGCCCACCGCATGCGCTCGCTCGGCAATCACCCTGACCGGGTTAATCGTCCCCAGGACATTCGACTGGTGGGTCACAGCAACGATTTTTGTCCGCTCAGACAGCAACTGGTCAAGCTCTTCCAACACCAATCGTCCCTGGCTGTCGATCCCGACATAGTCCAGGTGCGCGCCGGTACGCTGGGCCAGCATCTGCCAGGGCACGAGATTCGAGTGATGCTCCATCACCGTCAACAGGATGCGATCGCCCTCGCGCAGATTGGCTGCGCCCCAGGCATAGGCAACCAGGTTGATCGCCTCGGTAGTATTCCGCGTAAAGACAATCTCGCGCGGGGTTACTGCGCCAATGAACTTGGCAACCTTACCGCGCGCCCGCTCATAGGCAAATGTGGCATCCTCGCTCAGACGATAGATCCCCCGATGCACATTCGCGTGGTAGCGCCGGTAATAATCTTCCATGCAGTCGATAACCCGCCGGGGACGCTGTGACGACGCGGCACTGTCCAGAAACGCCAGTGGTTTGCCATTCATCTCCTGGTGGAGGATGGGAAAATCACGGCGCAATGCCAGAACATCGAAGAGCGAAAACGATGGTGTTAGTGCTGTCATAACCTGACCCATTCTGTATGCTCTGCCACGTCCGGCGCAACAAAAAACCGCTGCTATGCCAGACGCAGAAGACGCTACTTACTATATCTTGCCCTCAATTGCGGCGATCAGGGTCTCACGCAGATCTTCGACCGGAATTGCATCAAGCGCCGGCTCAAACAGGCCCATCACAATCATCCGCTTGGCCTCGTCCGGCTTAATCCCACGGGTACGCATATAGAAGAGTTGCTCTTCGTCTACCTGACCGCTGGTACTGGCGTGGCCGGCTTTCGCGACATCGTTGGTGTCAATCCTCAGGCCGGGGATCGAGTCGTTGCGCGCTTTGGGTGTCAAATGCACCGCATGCTCCTCCAGGCGGGTGCTGGCGGCACGCGATTCATGTTCAATCTTGATCATGCCGTCAAAGACGCTATACCCACTGCCGGTGACGACCGTCTTGAAATCCATATGGCTTTCATTATTACTGCCGGCGTGACGCAGCCAGGGAGCCGTCAGCAACTGCTGGTCATCGCCGGCAAAAGTTGCGCCATACCAGGTGATCCCGCTACCGTCACCCTGCATCTGCGCCTCGGCCTCGATATGCTGCACCCGTCCACCCAGCGCAATCGAAACCCACTCGGCGCGCGCATCACGTTCCAGGTTAATGAACTGGCTACCGATGTGGTACATACCCTTGCCCCACTGCTGGGCACTGACAAAGCGGATTTCGCTACCCTCACCCGCAAAGATCTCGGTGGTTGGCCCGGCCAGACAGGACTCGGCTGCATCGGGTGACATAAACTCTTCGATAAATGTCACCCGCGCGCCGCGCTCCAGCACAACCAGCGAGTAAGGAAAGATCGACCGGCTACCGTCAGACAGTTTGTAACATACGCGCAACGGCTGTTCTACCTCGACATTTTTCGGCACATAGAGAAAAACGCCATCCTGCCAGAGTGCCGCCCGCAACGCGCTAAACTTATGGTTGAGTGCATCGATCAGCGTGCCCAGGCGCTCGCGCACATGCGCCTCATGACTGCGTACTGCATCCTTCAAAGTCATAAACATCACGCCGCGCTGCGCCAGTGCGCTATCCCAATCAAGGATCGTCCCCTGCGGATTGGTCTGCGGCGTAATACCCTCCGGTTGCAGCTTTGTCAGGTCGGTGCGCCGCCACTCGGGGGGCAATGCCTGGGCAAAGAAATCCCAGGCCGTAACACGCTGCTCAACCAGCCAGGCCGGTTCGCCCGCTGCTCGCGCAACCTCGGCAATCTGCTCTCCCGTTATTTCAGCCAGGGTGCTAAATGTGTGCTGGACCATGGTATCATACTTTTCATTCTTAGCCGGCATGGCTGACCGCTTCCTCCCTGAGCCAGTCATAGCCCTTCTCTTCCAACTCCAGTGCCAGTCCCGGACCACCCTCGCGGACAACACGCCCTTCCATCATCACCGAGACAACATCCGGCTTGACATAGTTCAATAGCCGCTGATAGTGGGTAATCATCAGCACACCCATCTCCGAGCCGGCCAGTGCATTCACACCGTTAGAGACAACCTTGAGCGCATCAATATCAAGGCCGGAGTCGGTCTCGTCCATAACTGCCATGCTCGGCTTGAGGAGGGTCATCTGGAGGATCTCCAACCGCTTCTTCTCACCGCCGCTAAAGCCCTCATTGAGGTAGCGCCGGGCAAAGCTGTCTTCCATCTCCAGTTGCTTCATTCCGGAACGCAGCACCTTGCGGAACTCTGCTACCGGGATTGCCGTCTCCTTAGGATCTTTGCCCTCCTCGGCACGCTGGGCATTGACCGCCGCGCGCAGGAAGTTAGCAACCGTTACACCCGGCACGGCAACCGGGTACTGGAATGCCAGGAACAGCCCCAGTTTACTGCGCTCATCGGCTTCCAATTCCAGAATATTCTGATCCTTATACCAGATCTCGCCGCCCGTGACTTTATAGTTGGGATGACCGGCAATAATATGGGCCAGCGTGCTCTTGCCGCTGCCGTTCGGCCCCATAATCGCGTGGATCGTCCCCTGCCGTACGGTCAGGTTCAGCCCCCGCAGAATCTCGCGCTCACCCGCTTCCTTGTCGTTAATCGTTGTTCGCAGATCTTTAATGACCAGATCGTTACTCATAGACTCCTCATCTGGGATAGTAAAAATATTATACCTGGGATTGTTCCTTATTGACAACAAACCGGCAGCGATGATGACCTTCGCGAATGGAATGCTCCAACTCGACTTCCCCCCCCAGCACCTCTTCTAACATCTGCCGCTCCATTGCGCAGACTTCGCCATGTTTCTGCGCCACGTCAAAGTAGGGACAGGCGAAGATATGCAGCCCATCGCCGGACTGGTGGACTTCCGCCGGGATGCCACGGGCCTCCAGCAGGGCGCGCAGTTCGGCCAGACGCGCCGGAATATCGTTTCCGCTGATGCGGTCGGCATACTCGCCGGCGAGCCGCTTCCCCACCCGCTCCAGCAGCAGATCAACCTGTTCGGCCCCACCAACGGCGGCAATTTCTTTGAGCAGTAAATTGATCAGCAGATCATACTGCTTGGGAAAGAGATTATGCGCCTTACGGGTAAGGGTATAAACCAGCCGGGGCCGGCCGGGGCCACGCCGCACCGTGCTGGTTGAAACCAGACTTTCCGCCTGGAGATGCGCCAGATGCTCACGCACCGCCGTGGTGCTGACCCCCAGAACTTCTTCCAGTTCTTTGACGGTGGCCTGTCCATGGCGCTGCAGATGTTGCAAAATCAGACTGACAGAACTTGAACCGGAAAACCCTATCATGATGAATGCCTCTCTCTGGAACTGGTGGGCAGTATAGCAAATATTCGCGGTATTGTCAATAAAAACAGGAAAAACTGTGTATATTATTTTTTACTTCCAGGCGTTACGCGGTCCTCCGTGTGTGGAGGGGTTTCGCCTCCGGCAGGGTGGAACATGACATCTTTTGGAAAAATCGTGCTCGGAGAGCACGATTTTTCCAAAAAAGAGAGAAAAGGTACCATGCTGCCGCAGGCGAATCCGGCTTGTATCTGGGCAAACGTCCCGCTTGCGCGCCGACTGCGTAACTTGTGTAAAAAACACGAGTTGCACAGTCACAAACCCGAAAGGAAATTCCGCCTCCGGCAGGGCGGGATGAGACATTTGTTTTTTACAAAAATGATAAAAGAGTACCATGCTGCCGCAGGCGAATCCGGCCGTTCATCCAGGTAAACGCCTGGTTTGGAACCAACTGCGTAACGCGTGTTACTGCCAGATACGGCATACCGCAAAGCATAACAAAACCGGCCCTGCCATTGGCAGGACCAGTTCTTCCATACGGATTCTGTGGAGAGCAGATTAGCGGTTGCGCCCGCTTTCGATATTGCGTCGGGGGGTAACGCGGGGACCACGGACGCCCGCACCGCCGCTACCGCCGGCATTGCTGGCCGTATTCTCCAGACCGCTCGCACGTTCGCTGTTCAGGCTCACGCTCGGCTGCTGGGGACCATCATTTGATGACCGCCCGACCTCTTCGGCGCGCAGCTCCTCCGCTCGCCGCAGCAGTTCCGGCGCTTCCTCAAAGAAGAAGTCCAGCGCCTGCCCATGCTTGTCGATGCCGGTAGCGACAACCATCACCCGACTGCCGTGGGGAATACCGCCCGACGCCAGCAGGTCGGACAGCGGTGCATCCAACTCTTTAAGCAGTCTCTGACGTAGCGGACGCGCCCCAAAGCGCGGCTCGAAGCCCTTCTCCAGAAAATACTCTTTAGCTTCCGGGGTTAACTCCACGCTGATGCCATGCCGCAGATACTGCTCATTGCTCTCTTCAAGCATGCGATCAAGCACCATACCCAGTGTTTCGCTGGAGAGCGGCCGAAACGCGATGATCTCATCCAGACGGTTGATCCACTCGGGCTGGAACACGCGTTGCAATGCCTCAAAGCCAATCTGGAAGATCTGCTGTCCCGTTGCCTCGACATCCTGTGTTGTCGTACGGAACCCGATGGTGCGCCGGTCAAGGTAGTCTACCATCTCCTTCGCACCGACGTTGGTCGTCAAAATCACCAGGCTGTTCTGGAATGATACCCGGCGTCCTCCATTGAGCAGCAGAATCTCCCCATCTTCCATAATCTGCAGGAGCAGGTTCCACAACTCCGGCTGGCCCTTCTCAATCTCATCGAAGAGCACAATGCTATTATCCTGCTCAATAATATCCGGGTTGAGCAGCGGCTTCTGATCACGACCAACATACGAGGGTGGCGCGCCAACCAGCGCCGAAACCTCGTGTCCCTGGCTAAAGAGCGAGCAGTCAACCTTGAGGAAAGCCTCACCATCGGGCCGCAGGAGTTGCGCCAGACGGCGCGCAGTGGCCGTTTTACCAACACCCGTTGGTCCCAGGAAAAGAAGCGCGGCCCGGGGGCGGCGCGGATTACCCGCCGAGAACCCAAAGCGTGCCCGGTTTAAGACCCGAATCACACTCTCAATAGCGCGCTCCTGCCCAAAAATATTATCGCGTAGCTGGTGTTCCACCTCATCAAGGGGATTCTGCGTACCACGCACAGCGCGGTTCATACTGTGTGGGACCTGCTCCATTGCACTTCCTCTCTAACGTACAACATTAATCGCCTGCATACATTCTCCCGCCGGGTGTGTTACGGTACGATGGTGTGTGATTTGTATACACGAAAGAAGTACACTGGTAATACTACCGTACTACTATTCTCCAGATCAATATACTCAGAAACTGCGCCTACTCGATACATAGTCAGCGACCGAGTAAAGCGCTTTTGTTACGACAGTACCTGAACAATATTCCCTGCAATTATAGCTATGATCGGGAACGTTATGCAAGTTCTGTCTGTAACAATTCTATAACAATTCGCTTATCTCTCCGTGACACCTGTCACGATTTGAGTGCTGAATGCATTGATATAGTACATCTTAACGTAAACGCGCAACAGCAGTACTGATACCGATGATTGTGAATAACAGCAGAGTCAGTGAAAATGTCAGCAACATCAGGGGCGCAGCGCCCACTGCCAGCCCCACTCCAACCGCTATTTGCATTGGGCGACCACGTTTTGCGCCGGTCAACCGATCAAGGATACGCACAATAAACTCGGCGACAATTGGTGCAACAATGAAGGCAATAATAAAGCTGAAGAAGCCAAATCCGCCCAGGACGACAATAACCAGGATACTAACCAGGATCGAGCTAATCAGTGCAACTGATCCGGCAATCGCCAGATGACTCGGTTCGACCTGGTAGTTACGCGGGCGGCGTTCGCGGGCACACTCGGCGCAGATCTGGCCGACGGGTGTCCAGACCACCCCTTTCATATCGGTCAGGGGCGTGCCACACGAAACACAGCTTAATGTTGCTTCTGCCTCGTCTTCTGGTGCAACAGGGGTATACCCAGAGCCGTTTTCGGCCGTTACCGTGGTCTGTTCACCTGATGTGGACACCGCCATGCCCGGCACTTCCTGGATCGACACACCCCGTGGAGCCAGCACCTCACCGGCGGCTAACTTGGCATCAACATATTCAAGGAAGGCGCGCACCTCACCGTTGGTCGGGTCAAAGGTCAGCGCCTGTTGCAGATAGTCACGCTTTTCCCGGTAGGGACGCACCGAACCGGCCAGACCCTTCAGGGCGTCAACATGTTCCGGATCTATTTCGATGACACGCCGAAAGCGTTGGCGCGCCTCAAATGTATCGCCCGCCAGCAGCGCTGCATTCCCCTCCTGGATCAGGGTCTGTATATCAGTTGTTGTACCTGATTCAGTCATGATGTCCTCCTGAATTCCATTATAACCGACCGCCAGATCCATCGCAATGCGTCAGAATTAAGGTTTGTAGTGAACCTTCGGGGGATGTTCATCTAGTACCTCTACCGTGCTCAACGCTGTTGGTTCATCCAGCGAGCCGAATTCCACCCCAGGTGAGCATGCGCGTTGAACAGGCGCACAATCGGACGCTCGCCCCAATCGATAACGCTGATGGTGGCCGGGTCAAGGAACAGCCGGCGGCCCACGGTCAGGGGTACTCCCAGCGCGGCACAAAGAAGAGCTTTGATGGGACTGACGTGACTGACCAGGACGATCCAGTCGCCTGGATGGCGAGCTTGCAGATCCTGGATGCAGGCCAGGCTTCGGGTCTGCACCGTCTCGAGCGAGTCGCCCTCCGGCGGCGCGCAGCCGGGATCATGCTCCCACTGCGCCAGCAGTGCCGCGTCTTGATCGCTCCGGGCCAGCACCTCGGCCCGTGTCAGACCTTCCCATGCGCCAAATGCCCCTTCGCGTAAACGGACGTCCGCCTGGACCGGAAGGTTGCACGCCTGGGCAATCGCGGCGGCGGTCATAGCAGCACGACGCAGGGGACTGGTGTAGACCCCTGCAATGGGCAACTGGGCGAGCGCATGCGCCAGTTGCTCCGCCTGCCAGGTACCTCGCTCAGTTAATGCGTCATCCTGGCTGCCCAGGTAGCGCATCTCGATATTTGCGGCGGCTTCCCCGTGACGTGCCAGGAAGAGCCGCACATAGGCTGTCGGTATCATAGATTGATTGCTCCGCCGGTTGTAGCCGAAGAGGAATGGTATTCTTATAGTATGAACGAGAGGCGGGCGGGTGTCAAAAACACGAGTTATGCAGTTGACTCCAAACCAGGCGTTTGTTTCGATGAACGGCCCGATTCGCCTGCGGCAGCATGGTATGTTAGGGAAGCGGAAGCTGTTAATTGTCCCACCCTCCGGAAACTTGGGCGTCAGCAAGCCCACGAGTAGAGCGTCTGAGGGAGCTTGGGGTGAACAAGAGCTTCCGCTTCCCTTATAGATCTTTTTCACAAAATGTTGCACTATGTGCAACATTTTTGTGAAAAAGCATGGAATCTTCCGCCCTGCCGGAGGCGAAGAACACCGTACCTCGGAGGACCACGTAAGTCGTGTCAAAAAGTAATTATCACTTTTACCATTCTATTACCGAATCACAACGCACATACCAGCACCGTTATGCACACTCTAATCACATTCCCCCCCAAAAACACAACAAGGCCTCCACGGGGAAGAACCCCCGGGGGCCTTGTTGTGTTATAGATCGGTTGCTCCGCAAACTACAAACTACGGACTATGCACAAGCGTATCCGGATGGAACGCGGCCCAGGCAAACCAGAAGTGGTTGCCATGAATGATCGGCGTCAGTTGGCGGCCTTCTAACGCGCCGCTGGTTGCCTCCCCCAGGATGTTCCAGGTGCTGCCGGTCTGCTCATCCACAATGGTTGCTCCCTCGCGGCGAAAGGTCAGGCTCTGGTCGTCGAGGCGCGGGTCAAACACACCCGCCGCGCCAACATCGGCTCCTTCGGCGATTCGGGTGGCTCCGAGCGCACTGCTGGTTCCCGGCAGATGAAAGACTGCCAGGTTATGCTCGGTGTCGTTAATAACGCCTGCTTCCGCCAGCGAGCTGAGCGGGTAAGCGATATCCACCGTTGTGCCATCTGTGTGCGTGAGTGTCACCGCCACCACCCGCTCCATTGCCGGCAAACGCTCATCAATCTCCCCATCAAACAGGAATGGCGTTCCACCGCCGGCATCATAGTTGGTGTAAGGATTGACGCCGTAGCGCCGGTTGAAGCCGGTGTCTTGCGACAAAACCTGGCCCTCTGGGTAAGCCGCCTGGAAGTCGGCAAAGCTGATCAGGCTGGATGGCAGGAACGTCAGTTGTGTGCCGGTCAGGTCACCGATAATCGCCTCGCCGGTGAACTGCTGCCAGAGCGACTCGCTGGTGCGGTCATACATCACCAGGTCGGAGTTACGCAGCAGGCCCGACACACCAAACTCATAAACTTCCCCCGCCACGCGCCGGTCAAAAACGATTGCCGAGTTGCAGAGCGGGCAGAAGGTTACGGCAACCGGCACATCGCCGATGGTATCGTTCACAATCTCGTGCCAGGTCAGAATCTGCAGTGGGTAGGCGCGCGCATCGCCGTCGATCTCCAGCGCAATGACCGGCTCGTTGTCGGCCGGCCACTCCTGCGCTTCCGTGTTGCTGATAAACTCCGGCGCGTCGATGGAGGGAATACCATCACGCCCCACGCCACCGGACATAATCTCATCGAAGGGAACACTGTGGCGGGCAAAGTTGGTCTTCCAGTTAGCACTGGCCCAGGATGGACGCTCCACGCTATCCGGTGCGGCCGCGGTTGCCGGTGCAGCGGTATTTGCTGCTCCGCTGGTCGGGGTGGCAGCGGCTGTTGCGGATGCGGACTGCGCCGCGGCAGGTGCCGCAGGTGCCGCGGGCGCGACAGATTCGCTCCCGCCACACGCGGTCAAGATCAGCGTGCCGAGCAGCATGCCGGCAATCAGTCGTTTATGCATTGATCGCTCCTAATGGAAGTATCATATGACAGGAGTTACGCGGTTGACATGCAAACCGGACGTTTAACTAGATGAAAGCCGGATTCGCCTCCGGCAGCATGGTACTCTTTTTATTTTTTTTAAAATTTGCATGAGGTGCAAATTTTTTGAAAAAAAGAAGGAAACCTTCCGTCCTGTCGGAGGCGACATTCCCTTCCGGGCCAGCAACCGCGTAACTTGTGACATATGAAATCTGGTTCAGTATTCATATGAAAAGCATAACAGGATGGGGGCAGGCAGGACTGTAACCTGGTTTACACAACATGGAGGTGTGCAGTTGCAAGCCGCACCTACGCAGATCTACGGAATCAAAAAACGCCGCCAGGTATATGCCTGGTGGCGTTCCGGGCTGAGTTATACCCAACCCAACGTCAACTTACTATGCTATACGGGCTGATGTGCGCCTTGTGCTGCCTGTTTTTGCAACAGCATATTTACCGTCAAACGTTCACCATTGGGCAGATAGGTGATCGTTTGTTCACCACCATACGGATACACGCGACCATCATAGAACTCAACCGTATATGCTATATCGCTCCGATGTTCCTCAACTACAATCGGATAGCCGTGAATGGTAGCACACCAGCAGCGTTCCAGTGTTCTATTCTGTTCCATACATACCTCCCGGCAGCCGGACATTCCTGATGAAGTGGCGTAGAGACAGAGAGAACCGCTGCACGAGGTATGGCAGTGTGAAACAGAGCACAGCGGCAAATTCTTCACCAGGGTGGCCCAGGCCGCAGTGCCAGAGTCAACAAGTGGTACAACATTTTGTACCGTTGGCAACTATAGCACAGGCAACGAGCCGGGGAAATAGGACTTTTGGGGGATATCGTCTCCGTCTATTGACCTAATCGGCGAGGGTGTGGGATGGTGCGTCTGTGGTGCAGGCGATTCTACTCACCTATTTCGGTGCACGCGGAAAGTATAGTACCCATCTTTTCCCAGAATTACGTAGGTCTACGCATAGCCATGGTGCGCGTGGTAGGGTAAGCTATAACCAGGTTTTAACGACGCTACTGCAATTTCAGACATGTACCGTACCGGCGCTGATTGCCTGCTACTGCTGTTATCATCTTCACCGCAATGTTATCTGGGCCATACCAACCCCGGTTGTGAAGGATAAGCAAAGCGCATTGGAATGACAAGGGAGTCATACCATGATCACTAAGGAACCAGGAAACTCTGGTAAAGTTCGCGTGAATTTTTTACTTCCTGCTGCTATCTGGGCCGATACTATTCATCTGGTTGGTGATTTCAATCATTGGAGTAATACCGCGACGCCCTTACGGCTCGGCGATGTCACCTGGAATGTCACGCTGGAATTGGATGCTGGACAGTCTTATCACTACCGCTATCTGGTGAATGGACAGGAATGGATGAATGACTGGCACGCCGACGGGAATGTCTCGGTTGGGTATGGGATCGATAACTCGGTTGTTATGGCCCAACTGCCGGATGAGATGCCATCCGTCGTTATCAATTTACCGGAACCTGCACCGCGCCCCATGCTGCGGGTCATTGCCGGGCGGCAGTATGATCGCCGGGTCGGGTGATCAGGTTTTATTAACAGGACTTACGCAGTGCGCCTTCAAACGGGCCGTTTGTTCCCAATAACGGCAGATTTCGCCTGCGGCAGCGTGGTACTTTTTTGTGCAAAAGATCGGAGTCTTCCGCCCTGCCGGAGGCGAAAATTCCTTTTGGGTGAGCAACCACGTAACTCCTGTTATTAAGTATATGTGGTAATGGTGTAGGAAGATGTACTGCCGGGGATAGTGGTGTACCACCCTGTCTCTGGCAGTGACGATATGTTGTGATGGAACAGAACGCCCTGGCTGTGTGTCCTGATGAATAATCCTGGAAGGGAGAGGGCGTAAAAGGCAGATATTATGCAACCCGTTTCGGTGCTGCTTATCGATAGCAACCCGGTCTTTTTACGCATTGCCGTGGAGTTATTACAGGAGTACTACTACAATGAATTTGTTATTCTAGGAACCTCCAATGGTGGCGAAGATGCTTTGACCCAGGCCATAACCCTGCAACCTGACGTGCTTTTACTTGGTACGGGCCTCAACAGTACGCGTTGTCTCCAGCTTATTCCCCAGGTGCGGGCAGCGCTACCCCAGGTCAAGATAATTGTCCTGGGATTTCTCGATAGCAAAGGTTACCGCCAGGTGGCACTGGCTGCCGGGGCCGACGAGTTTGTGTTGAAAATTGCGATCAATACCGACTTGCTGCCGACGATCCGGCGCATCCGCTGCTAAGTAGAGCCGGAGGGCGTACCCGACTGTGGGATCGGACTGGCACCTTGGGATATGTGTGCCGCTCGTTGCTGGTTCTTGTGGCATGTGCGATAATGCCGATCAGGGTGTATAACACTTTCTTATTTTTGTAGTCAAGAAAGTACAGTATTTGCCAGGAGGAACCGGCTTTGCTTGCCCGCCCGCAAACGGAGTATATAACTGATACGAATGCGCCAGATCGCTACTGCGCTCCCCGGCATGTTGCTGAGGGTAGGGCATGCCCATTGTGCATTTTTTACGAATTTCTAACTTTTCTCCCCGAACAGGTTCCCAAACTGGTGTAAAACATGCTATACTGCACCCATCCGACAACGTATTACCGCTGCGACCCCGCATCAGTTCTTCCCAACTGTCCCCGGTGTGCTCAGCAGAACCTCTTTCGCTCAGAGGGGTATACGTTGTAGCGCGAGAGCGAAGGTGCGGCACCAGGTCGAACCTCTGGCGCGTATCGGAGACCTGGTTTTTGGAACGGCGGCCTGGAGGTCAATGGAATATACCAGCCGCTATGAGTGCTGCCACGTGCAAACGTGGAATGGGAGTGTACTGATGTACGTCAACTTGTTTGTTGGGAACCTGCCGTGGAGTGTTGGCGATGCGGAACTGGAAGAGATCTTTCGCCCCCACGGGGACGTGCAGCGCGCACGGGTGATCAACGACCGTGAGACGGGTCGCTCACGGGGGTTTGGGTTCGTGGAGATGGAGGTCGATGATATCGTTGCTGTGATTAATGCAACTAACGGACATGAAATTGATGGGCGACCGTTACGCGTGAACGAGGCCGAAAGCAAAGGTGGTGGTGGTGGCGGTGGTGGCGGTGGCGGCAACCGCCGTGGTGGCTCGCGCCCTCCGCGTGACCGCTATTAGCATCGGCCGGGTGGAGCGGGTTCTGCCGGCAGCGCGGAACGCCTCGCGGTTCCGGCACTGGATGTGCTAAAGCGAACGTTCATCATTATCATATCTGGTTTTTTAGAGCTACCTCTGCTTGTGCGAGGTGGCTCTTTTTATTTGCATGCGTTACGGCGGGTATCATACATTTATCATTCTGCGCTGGTTCAGGGGAGGCGAGACATCGTGATACAATAGCTAACACGTTGATGGAATGTCCCGTTCCACGCTGCCGGAGGTGAAATATGCCTCCTCGCGGAGGACTGCATAACTCCATGGAGTGAAGTGAGATGGGGAGAACGTTATGTTGAAGCGCCCGGCGACCCTCAGGCAACGGCTAGACTATCTGGCCGACGATGTTGAGTCCAGTTCACAGGGTGCCGCAGAGCGCCTGCGCGACCTGGGAGCCGCCGTTGAAGGAGAGCAGGCCGCGGACACCTGGGCCGTCGCGGATATTTTTCAACTTATCGACCCGGATACGATTGCCGACCAGGTGCGTAGCCGCGGCGGTGGGAGTGTGCGCTTTCTTGAGGTGTTGCGCAATGTGTTGATCTTTATGCCCATTGCTGTTACCTGGATTGGCATCTGGCTGGCGCTGGAGAATTATGGCGATATTGTCGCGGCCAATCCCGACCTGGCGGCACAGGCATTTCTCTATTTGTGGCAGGAAGGCCGCCTCGGGGTGCGCCTCAGTACCATCGCCTTGATCGATGGTATTCTCCTGGCAATTGTTGCCATCCTGACATTTCTGGTGCTGGCGCAGAATAGTCAGGCCGACCGGTATGCGGATCAGGTGCGTGATGAACTGTCCAGTGTCCTGGCCGATGCCTCGCTGGCGTTGACTGCCCGGCGCACCCGCCAGACATCCGGGTTCCTTTCCCAGTTTGACTATGCGGCCCAGGAATTGTTAAACGAACTGCGCCAGGAGCGGATGCGGGTCCAGGAACTGGCCGAGCGCAAAGAGAAAGAGGTTGGTGACCTCTCCACCTTCATTCGTGATTTTGTAACCGGCACGCAGGGCATGCTGACGGCGGCGCAATCGCTACACCAGATCCCGATGCAGCAGGGGCGCATTCTGAACTCCCTCTCTGATGCGTTCAATCAACTGGCCGATCAGCAGCGCGATCAGCAGCAGGAGTTTGCGAACACTATCCGCCAGGCGACCGCGCAACTGCGGCTGCTCACCGATACCTACCGGACGACGAGTATCGATATGCAGGGTATGGGCACTAATCTCCAGACGATGGGCAGCAGTTTCCAGACGATGGGGATCGATCTGCGCGATGCCGTCAATACCTTCGCGCATGCTGCAACTCAGAGCACGCAGGCTGTCATGGATATGCGCACCTCTGCCGGGGATCTGGCGGCGGCGCAGGCCCAGTTTCTCGCATCGGTTGCGCATGAGCGGCGCATGCTGGAGCGCTGGACGCAGGAGATGCAGGCGGCGGTGCAGTCCTTGCAGCAGATTAACCGCGTGATTGAAGAAAATCTGGCGCAGGTGCCCCCGGATGCCGAGCGGTGATACCCTGCTGACGCAGGAACAACGCCTGGTCATCTGAACCGTACCGGAACCATTGAATACCTGAAGGAGACGATCATGCGGCAGCGCAGGTCACAGCCGCGTGTCCGCGATACAACGCTGTTGAGTGGCTGGCTTTTTGCCGATCTGCTGTTGGGATTGGCGGTTATCTTTCTGGTCGCCGCGCCGAGTGGCTCATTTGCGCCACTCCCGCCAACGCTAACCCCGACGCGCGCGCCGACCTACACCCCCGGCCCGACCTACACGCCGCTCCCGACATTTACTACTGGTCCCAGCCCGACGCCGCTGCCCACCTACACCGTTGGCCCCAGTCCGACGCCGCTGCCCACCTATACGCCGTTGCCGACCTACACACCGGGGCCCAGTCCGACCCCCGCGCCGACCTATACGCCCTTTCCGACGTTTACCGTTGGTCCCAGCCCGACGCCCGCGCCGACTTATACGCCTTTCCCAACGTACACGCCGGGGCCCAGTCCAACCGGGCGCATTATCGCCTTTGACGATGTGGTGTTGTCGCAGGAAGCGATGGAGTTCCAGCTTGCCGCCAATGCCGATGCGCTCTTTAGTGCCGATGCCAATGTGCGGCAGCAGGAGCAGCAGCGCCTGCGTAACCAGATCCGGCAGCAGTTTGGCAATCTGCAGGGCAAGCGTGCCGGGATTGTTTTAACATTTGGGGTTGCACCGACGCCGGCCGAGGGTGGGCGGCTTTCGCAGGCGGTTAATGATCTGCTCCAGGACACCCTGCCGGATGTCTTTGGCGATGCGGTGATGCGCGATTTCCACCGGATCGAGGGTGATCCGCAACTGCGCGGCGTCGTGGAGGTTGAGGTTTATCTCATCGCCGGGGATGAGTAGCGGTTGTCTCCGGTTAGATGCTGATGCCGGCTCCGTTCGTGGTTTCGCCGGTTGCCGGCGTGCGGGGCAGCATCACGGTAAAGATTGTACCCTGACCGGGGACACTGCGCGCGGTTATCTGCCCGGCATGTGCCTCGACAATGTGCCGCACAATCGCCAGGCCCACGCCATTGCCGGGATAAGGCCGTGCCAGCGAGTTATCAATCTGGTAGAAGGGCAGGAAGATCTTCTCGATGGCTTCCTCAGGAATGCCACAGCCGGTATCGGCCACCCGCAGCAGCACGCGTGATGGTTCATCCTCGACCGACAGCACAATCTGCCCACCGGACGGGGTGAATTTAAGCGCATTGTCCAGCAGATTATGCACCACCAGTTGAAGCGCCTTCGCATCGGCCTGGAGTGGCGCAACCTCTGCGACCAGCAGATCCAGTTGCACATTGCGCTGCCGGATCTGGCCCTGGATCGCATCTACGACCTGCTGGAGTAATTCGGTCAGGTACACGCTGGTTAGATTCAGGCTGGTCGAGCGCGCCTCTTGCAGATAGAGCAGATTGTTCAAATGCCGGCTCAGTATCTCGGCATTGCGGCGCATCAGTGCCACTGCCTCGTGCTGGGTGTCGTTGAGCGGCCCTAGCGTACCACGTAAAAAGAGTTCAAGATAGCCCAGTAGCGACGTCAGGGGTGTCCGTAGTTCGTGCGAGAGTGTCGAGAGAAACTGGCTTTTGATCCGATCAAGTTCCTGAAGTTCCGCATTGGCTGTGCTCAGTTCGCGCACACGCTGTTCCAGGCGCTCAACCAGCTTATGGTTATACTCACGTAGCACGGCGGTCTCAACAACGGGGGGCACAAACTCGCGCTTCCCGCCGATAAACTCGGCAATCTGACCCGGCAGCCGGCGCACATCGACCGGCTTGGAGATGTAGCCGTCGCACCCGGCGACCAGGGCATGCTCCCGCGCGCTGGACCGATTATCGGCGGTCAGGGCCACAATCGGTGTGGTTTGCAGATGGGGCAGACTGCGCAGGCGGGTGGTTGTCTCGTAGCCGTCGAGACCGGGAATATTGAGATCGACCAGCACTATCACCGGCTGGGTTTCGCGGGCCAGCGCCAGTCCCTCCGGGCCGTCACGCGCGATCAGCACAGTGTAGCCGCGTGTGGTCAGAATACGCTGAATCAGGCGTTGATTGTCGGGATTATCTTCGATATAAAGGATAACTGGTTGTTCTGTCATAGTTGTTATCGCTGTATCTGCTCGGTATCTTATTCACATGAGTTACGTGGTGCTTGACCCGGAAGGAACTATCGCCTCCGGCAGGGCGGTACCGGACATCCTTTGGAAAAAAACCGTGGCTCTCCGCGCCACGGTTTTTTTCCAAAGATCGAAATTGGACCATCTTCTTTGCACAACATTTGCACATTGTGCAAATGTTGTGCAAAGAAGATAAAACGAGTACCATGCTGCCGCAGGCGAAACCGGGCGTTTGAGCCTGATAACACCCGGTTTGGATACCCACCGCGTAACTCCTGTTATCCAGGGTTATCTATCGCCGTCAAGCCGGCGTGGAGCGGAGCATGGCGCAGGCTCCGTCACCATTCCTACCAGCAACATATGCGTGCATGTGGGCAGCGTAAAGGTAAAGCTGCTTCCCCGACCAGGGAGACTCTCTACCCGAATTGTGCCCCCGTGGGCCTCGACCAGGCGGCGAGTAATTGCCAGCCCTAACCCGGTTCCGTGTGTACTGCTGCGCCGTCCGTGAAACTGGCTAAACTCATCGAAAAGCTGATGCTGACGTTCCAGCGGAATGCCAATACCTGTGTCGGCAACCGTGATTGTGAGGTATGCCGCCTGCGTCTGGTGCGCACTGATGGTAATTGATCCCCGTTCAGTGAATTTAACGGCATTTGACAGTAAATTTAGCAATATCTGGCGCACCCGATCGGTATCCGCGTCAACATGGGGTAGATCATCCGGAAGATCAAGCAGCAGATGGACATCGCCGTCCTGGCGCAATCCCTCCACCGTACCCACAACTTCGTCAATCAGGGGGGCCAACGCCACAGGTGATCGATCCAACTTCAGGTGTCCGGCTTCAATCCGGGCCAGATCGAGCAGATCGGTGATCAAGTTGAGCAGGAAGCGGCCGTTACTATAGATACTCTGCATGTCCTCGCGCTGCACCGGCGTAAGCGGATGGTCGGGATCGTCAAGCAGCACCGCCGAGAAGCCGATGATGGCGTTCAGCGGGGTGCGCAGTTCATGCGATACCGCAGCCAGGAAGTCACTCTTGCGCCGGTCGGCAAGCTGCACCCGCTCCAGCGCTGATCGCAACTCCGCGGTACGTTGGGCGACCTGCCGTTCGAGGTCATCGTAGAGCCGCACATTCTCGATCGTCAACCCGGCCATGTTTGCAAACATCTGCAGTTGTCCCCGCATTTGCGGCGGGATGCCGGCGTCCGGATCGGCCCTCTCGGCGGAGAGCAGACCAATGACGCGCTCGTCGCGCCCCACAATCGGTATCTGTACTCCGGGCCGGCTGTTGCGCATGGCCGGATCACTCTGCCCGGTGTGCATACTCTCGACCATGCCGGCAGCACTATCCAGGGAGAACAGGGTCGCATTGGCGACTTCTACAAAGTGCCGGGCCTGCGCCGCGTTGCCCGGTCCGAAGGAGGCGGCCGCGACGCGCAGGATGTCGTCTTCCACCAGGTAGAGCACCGCGCGCGCAAACCCGAACTGCTCGCAAACAATGCGGGGAATCATCTCCAGCAGGTGCGGCAAGTCTAGCATTGTCTTGAGCTGGTTTGAAACTGCACTGAGCAGCATAAGCTGACGCGCATTCGCCTCCAGTTCCGCAACTTTCTGCTGCAGCGCGCTGGTCATCGTATTAAATGCCTGAACCAGCTCGCCAATCTCATCCGTGCCTGTCGGGGGAAGCCGCTGATCCAGATGCCCGCCGGCGACCTGGTGTGCGCTATGGCATAAAGCGCGAATTGGGCGGGTGAAGGAGTGGGCCATCAGAATGCCAACTCCGCAGATCAGCAGGGCACTCACAACCAGCAGCAGCAGCAGTCGGGTCTGGAACTGTTCCTGGCTCTGCGCGAGTTGCAGCCCGGTGTTGATCGCCGGTTGCTCAATATCGCCGGCCGGGATCACCATGGCAATGCTCCACCCGGTTGCAGTAATGGGAGCGAAGGCAATATAGACCCGCTCTGCATTATGGGTAATCTGAACTGTCCCCGACTCACGGGCCAGCATCTGCTGCGCCACGGCGCGTAGTTCCCGGTTGGACGAGGTCTGCCAGTTTTCGGTTATAACCGGCTCGTTCCAGCGTGTAGCAGCAGGCGCCAGCTCGGGGTGAGCCAGCAGCGCGCCGGTATGGTCGAGCAACTGCGCATAGCCGTTGGCACTGATGTCTCCGATCAACACATCTTGCAAATCTTGCTTGACGGTCGTCAGCAGCATGTCGAAGCCCACCACGCCGATAATCTCCCCCTGCGGGTTGCGCACCGGAGCGGCGCAGGTAATCGTGGGGGTTTGCGTATTGGCATCAATATAGAGATCCGTCCAGAATGTTTCGCCCCGTTCCAGCGCGCCCCGATACCAGGGCCGCTCGCGGGGATCGAAGGGCGCAATCGTCTGGAGCTGCGCAATGACCGCCTCATCATTGAAGGCCAGCACCCCGCCATCCTCAAGGGCAATATAGCCCAGCGTGAGGAGCGGATTATTCTGGACGGTGGTGTTAAGCAGGGGCATCAGGTGGCGTGCGTGGGCAACAGCCGCGCTGTGCTGCGCAAGTGTGCGCTCGTCGGGACCATCCGGCGCAATCCAGACCTGACCGTTGCCGGTTGGGTGTGCCGGCGTAGCGAGGAGATGTTCGGCATAGCGTGCCACGCCCGCAACCTGCTGTTGGATCGCGTGCAGTGACTGATCGTAGAGCCGGGCTTTATCGGCAGCCCGCTGCTCCAGCGTTTGTTCTGCCTGCGCGCGTAGTGCTTCCGAGCCGGCGGCGACAACCAGCGCGCGGGCGCGCTCCAGACTCATCAGACCCATCCAGCCGACGAGCAGCATTGGCGGTAGTGCCAGTCCGAGCATCAGGAGCAAAATCTTCTTGTGGATGCTCGACCGCAGTGAAATAAGGCGGCCCATATCGTTCCACTTCAGTTATGACGGTTTACCGGATGTCAGACGGGTGATAGCAGGTTGGAATGTGAACACGACAATGCTAACATATCCAAACAGGTCTTATCAAGCGGTAAAGATAAAATTCGGTTTACAGTACAATGAGCCGGAGTCACGTCAGTTTGCATCAGAAGCGCACTACGCATATACTTGGGATGGAGGTGAACAGGCTGCCAACGCGCTGTTGTCACCGCGCTGCATCCAGGCGGTAAAATCAGGTCTGCCAGGCAGCATGGTGTATTACCTACAAATTGTAGCAGTTCTTTTATTGCGAATTATTCATCGCCACAGGGATGCTCATACCAGGAGTTTCGGCATGGAATATGCGCTTGACCGCTTCGTCGCCGCAATCCAGGCGGCACTCAGTGCAACCGATCAGGTGCCGGCGGCGCTGATCGATCTGCAGACACCCAAACCAAATATCCCCGCCGACATGGCGTTTCCCACCTTCCGCGTGGCCAAAGAACTGGGCGTTGCACCGCCCAAACTGGCGCAGAATCTGGCTGCCGCGCTGCAGTTTGCGCCCGACGCGCTGGTAGGCACAGTGGAGACGGCCGGGCCGTTCCTGAATTTCACGCTACACCCGGAGCGCCTGGCGGCCGCCGTCATTACCGAGATTACCCACCTGGGTGATAGCTACGGTCATGACGATCAGGGCCACGACCAGCGGGTGGTAGTTGACTACTCCTCGCCCAATGTTGCCAAGCGTATGCATGTCGGGCATATCCGCAGCACGATCATTGGGCAGTCGCTAGTCAATATTTTTCGCGCGCTGGGCTACCAGACCATCGGCGACAACCACCTGGGCGACTGGGGCAAGCAGTTTGGCGTGATCATTGCTGCGATTGAGCGCTATGGTCGGCCCCAGGCCGCAGGCGAAGCGGAACTGGCCCAGGTTGAGGAACTCTATGCCCGCTACAACGATGAGATGAAAGAGCAGCCGGAATTGGACGAAATCGCCCGGCAGCGCTCACTGCTGCTTGAACAGGGCGACCCGCAGGCGCGGCAGATCTGGCAGTGGTGTGTGGAGATGACCCTGGCCGCCAACCAGCGCAACTATAACCGGCTGGGGGTGCAGTTTGACCATATGCTGGGTGAGAGCTTCTACGAGGATATGCTGCCCGGTGTAATCCAGGATGCGCTTGATGCCGAAGTAGCGCGGCGTGATGCCGATGGCGCAGTGGTCGTAGACGCCATGGACAAGAGTATCCCGACCTTTCTGCTCCAGCGCTCTGACGGAGCTACGCTCTATCTGACGCGGGATCTGGCGACGATCAAGTATCGTCAGGCGACTTTTGCTCCGGCCAAAATGGCGTATGTGGTTGGACAGCCCCAGGAATTGCATTTCCGCCAGCTCTTTGCCCTGGCCCGCGCAGTCAACTATGTGCCGCCGGAGATTGAACTGGTGCATGTGCCGTTTGGCACCGTGTTTGACGCCGGCGGACAGACCATCTCAACCCGCAAGGGTAACATGATCTTCCTGGAGACGCTGCTGGATGAAGCTACGGCCCGCGCGCGCCGGGTTGTTGACGAGAAGAGCCCGGATCTGTCGGATGCTGAGAAAGACACCGTCGCCGAAGCGGTGGGTATCGGCGCGGTGATCTACAATGATCTCTATCAGGACACCCGCCGCAATATTACCCTGGACTGGGACCGGATGCTCTCGCGCGAGGGCAACAGCGCGACCTATCTGCAGTATTCGCATGCCCGCTGCTGCTCGATCATTCGCCGCGCCGCAGAGCTATCCGACGCCGGGCAACCTGCCGACGCGCCCGTGCAGTATGCAGCGTTGACCCACCCGGCGGAGCAGAGCCTGATCAAGCATCTGGCGAAGATGCCCTGGGCGGTACGTGAGGCGGGTACCCGCTATGCGCCCTTTGTCCTGGCAGACTGGTGCTACACCACCGCGCGCGAGTTTGGTGTTTTCTTTGAGCAGTGCCCGGTTTTGCGGGCCGAGACGCCGGAACTCCGCGCCGCCCGACTGGCGCTGGTCGCGGCAACGGCTCAGGCATTGCGCAACGGGTTGGGCATGCTGGGGATTAAAGCGCCGGAGCGGATGTAGCCGGTACCACCCCGGTGTGGATATTTTTGATGATCAAAGAAATGTAGTAGCTCACGTAGTGCCGCCTTCAGAATTTTGAAAATAGTCAGGCTATGGAATGTCCGGGAGTCCCGGCTTGAGTTGGTTGGATGCCTGCCGGGACAGTGGCCTACTGTCGGGAAAGCCTGGTCCGGCTGAAGCCGGGACTCCGATCCGGCGATGTCCGGATTTAATGTTCAATGTTCCAAAGGCAGCACTACGGCAACGGTTGAGCCGGGTGTGCGGTTGCAAGCCGCACCTACAGCGATGTTGACGCCACTCTCCTGGTGAAACTTTTTTTGTCCACAGAACGTCCCCTTTGTAGTAGAATGGAAGCAGAACCTGTGTAATTTCCCTACGGAGACACATTGCGTATGCAGCAATCACCTGCCCGTCGGCGCTTTCGGACGCTTATCCATTTACCGGAAGAAGAACTGCCCCTGGCCGATGCAGCCTTCTGTATTGCCTGGGAGGATCAGGGGATAGGTGAGCCGGAAGCTGTCCTGCAGCAACTTGATGCTATTGCCGGCACGGTGCGGTTGCGGCTTGAAGATTTAACCCGGCCGCATGAGGTGATTGCCGCCTTGAATGCATATATCTTCACGGAACTGGGGTTTCGGGGCAATGTCGCCGATTATCATAACCCCGCCAACAGCTTTCTTGACCGGGTGCTGGAGACGCGCACCGGGTTGCCGATTGTGTTGTCGGTGATTTATATGGAGGTTGGCTGGCGGCTGGGACTGCCGATCAGTGGAGTGGCATTGCCGGGGCATTTTATTACGCGCTACAGCACCTGCAACGAAGAGATTTTTGTTGATCCGTTTAACGGTGGGCGGCTCTGGAGTTGGAGCGAGTGCGAGCAGCAGGTCTCGACGGCCTATGGCGGTGCGACGCCCACGCTGATGCAGCAGGTGATGGAGCCACCCTCCAAACGGGTCATTCTCGCGCGCATGCTGCGCAACCTCAAGCAGACCTACCTCACCGGCAAAGATTTTTCCCGCGCGCTGGCAACTGTTGAACGGCTGCTCTTGCTTGACCCTGACGATATTCTGGAAGTGCGGGATCGGGGCCTGCTGCGGGTGCAGGTGGGCCAGGTGGTGCATGGCCTGGAAGATCTCGAACAGTACACGCAAACGGTGCCCCATGCGCCCGATCTGACCGAACTTCAGCAGTATGTCGGGGTGCTGACGGCCGGAATGGCGGCGCGGAATTAGCCGCGAGCGCCGGCACATTGCGCTCCCTCTAATCGACTATCGAACTGCTTTCTTCCATTAGATGCCGTATCCATCTGCTACGCGCTGTAGTAACATTACACAGCGGCATGCCGTTGTCTTCCCCTGGCGCTATCCCCTGATCTTCAGATGCCTTCCCGATCTATTTCAGGAAATCGCGTAATTGCGGTACACTGGAACCGAATGATACTATTTTGTGCGCTTGTTCAAACGCTATCGCGCTGAATATCAGGGAAATTAGATGACTGACTCTTTTCAAAGCAACCAACGCGACACGCAAACCAGGCAATCGCCGCTGGTCTTTCAGGCCGGCAACGATCAACCGCATCATGCCGGCGAACGGCGGCATGCCGGCGCGGAAGGAGGAGACGATGCCAATGCCTCGGAGCAACCCCCACAGCAGTGGCGGAAGCCCTGGTTCTGGCTGCTCTTCATCGGGCTGCTGATCGTCAACTGGTCGCTGGCGACTACGCTGCTCTCCGAAGATCGCGGCCGGGTTGCGGTGCCCTATACCTTTTTCAAGGAGCAGGTGCAGGCCGGCAATGTTACGGAGATTACCAGCCAGGGGCAGGCGATCCGGGGCAGCTTTGCCGAAGCGGTGCAAGACCCCGATCCGCCGGAGGGGGAAGAGCCCGCCAGTGTCACCCGCTTCTCGACGCGCAGCCCGGTCTTTGCCACCGATGCGGAGATCCTGGATCTGCTCGAGGTGCATGATGTCCCGATCACGGTGCAGGAAACTGCGAATCAGCGGTCGCTGCTGGTTTCGCTGCTGCTGTCGTTTGGCCCGGCACTGCTGCTGGTAGGTGGCTTTCTCTGGTTGAGCAGTCGGGCAACCCAGGCCGCCGGCGGTGCAGCAGGTGGCATGTTCAACCTGGGCCGCAGTCGGGCCCGGCGGTATGATATCGCTGGTGAGCGTCCCGATACTACTTTTGATGATGTGGCCGGGATTGACGAGGTCAAACATGAACTGGTGGAACTGGTGGACTACCTCAAGCATCCGGAGAAATACCAGCGTCTCGGCGGAACGCTGCCCAAAGGCGTGCTGCTGATTGGCGATCCGGGCACTGGAAAAACGCTCCTGGCCCGCGCGGTGGCGGGTGAGGCCGAGGTGCCCTACTTTAGCCAGAGTGGCGCGGAGTTTACCGAGATGGTTGTCGGGGTGGGCGCATCGCGGGTGCGCGATCTGTTTAGCGAAGCCAAAAAAGCCGCACCGGCCATTATTTTCATCGATGAACTGGATGCGATTGGTCGCCGGCGTGGGACGAGTTCCATGCCCGGCAGCAATGAGGAGCGCGAGCAGACACTCAACCAGTTGCTGTCGGAGATGGATGGCTTTGACCCACGCCAGGCAGTGATTGTCATTGCGGCAACCAATCGCGGCGATGTGCTTGACCCGGCCCTGCTGCGGCCTGGGCGCTTTGACCGGCGCATTGAGGTCCACCATCCGGATAAAGCCGGACGCGCGGCAATTCTCAAGGTGCATACCCGGGATAAACCGCTGGCGGACGATGTTGATCTTGACATAATCGCATCCGAGACGCCGGGGTTGGTCGGGGCCGAGCTACGCAACCTGACAAACGAGGCCGCCCTGTTTGCAGCGCGGAAGGGGCATGACGCTGTTCACCACGAAGACTTTGCCGATGCCCTGGAGAAGGTTGCCCTGGGCACGGAGCGGCGGCTGACCCTGACGCCCGACCAGCGCCGCCGGATTGCGGTGCATGAGTCGGGGCACGCACTGATCGGCCTGCTGGTGCCGGGAAGCGACCCGGTGCGCCGGGTGACGATTGTGCCGCGCGGCCGGGCACTGGGCGTCACCCTCGCGCTACCCGAGATTGACCGCTACAACTATGATGAAGCCTACCTGCGCGTCCGCATCATCAACGCGTTGGGTGGGCGTGCTGCTGAGCAGGTCTGCTTCGATACCGTGACCAATGGCGCGGAAAATGATCTGCAGCAGGTGACCAACCTGGCACGCGCCATGGTGACCCGCTGGGGGATGAGCGAAGAGGTGGGCCTGCTGGCGCTCGACAATCAGAACGGTCAGGGTGGTGGCGAGCAGATGCTGGGAGGCGGATCGCGTCAGTATAGCGAAGAGTTGGCCCGGTCCAGCGATCATGCTACCCGTCGCATCGTCGAGGAGTGCTACAACGAAGCGGTGACACTCTTGACACGCGAACGTCAGCGCCTGGAGGCCCTGTCGGAGGCGCTACTGCGAGACGAAACCCTGGATGAGCAGCAGATGCTTGACGTGACGAGTTTCAGAGAGCAGAAAAATCGGCAGGACCGGGGCGATGCCGCTGCGGCGGGGCGCAAAAATAACTCGGGTAAATCCGGCTGAGTTGTTTCATCACGTTGTAGGTTTGGAGTGCGGCAGCATGGCTGCCGCACTCCAGAGCGTTATCCCAACGTCAAAATCTTATTCACCGTCGCCTGGGAGTAGGCTTCCAGGTAGCGCTGGGCACTTCGCTTCCAGGAGAAGTTTTGCCCCATCGCGTTACGGACCAGTTCTTGCAAGTGGTGCCTGCGGTCGTAGTAGGTGCTGACCGCCCATCCGACGGTGTGGTAGACCGCGTGCGCGCTCGGCTCCCAGAACTTAAAGCCGGTCCCGGTTCCGGTGACTTCATCATACTGCTGCACGGTATCCTCCAGGCCGCCGGTTGCGCGCACAATCGGCAACGTACCGTAGCGCAACGAGTAGATCTGGTTGAGGCCACAGGGCTCGAAGAGTGACGGCATCAGGAAGAAGTCGCACCCGGCCTCGATCCAGTGGGCCAGTTCGTTGTTGTAGCCGATAAAACTGCCAATCTCGCCGGGATAGCGCGCCGGCAACCCGCCGTAATACCACTCCAGAGCTTTGTCGCCCGACCCCAGGATCGCAAACTGTACATGCATGTTATGCACAATCGGCTCGATAACCTGTGCCAGCAGATCCAGCCCCTTCTGATGCACCAGCCGACTAATAATGCCAATAATTGGGACATCCGGTTCATTGTCGAGCAGCAAGCGTCGCTGCAGTTCGCGCTTGCAGGTCGCCTTCCCCGCCAGGCTGCGGCGTGAAAAGCGTGCCGGGATGAGGTTGTCCACGGAGGGGTCCCAGTGGTCATAGTCAACGCCGTTGAGAATCCCGATATAGTCATCACCTTTTTTATTCAGATAGGGAGCCAAACCATGGGCAAACGCCGACGTGCGTGTCTCCTGGGCATAGGTCGGGCTGACGGTGTTGACCAGGTCTGCGTAGTAAATGCCCCCCTTCAGAGAGTTAATCTGACCATGGTCCTCAAATTTATCGGGGGTAAAATTACTCCACTGCAACCCCAAATAGCCGTAGTGTGCGGCATTGTAGACACCCTGGTAGGCAATATTATGAATAGTCAGAACGCCGGCCGCCTCGCTCAAGATCGGATCGTCCCAATGCCGGATCTTGAGGTAGGCTGGAGCCAGGGCGGTTTGCCAGTCGTGGGCATGGATGATATCGGCAGCAAAGCCAATATCCCGACAGAGTTGCAGCGCCGCGCGGGTAAAGAATCCGAAGCGACGCGGATTGTCCTGATAATCATTAAAATCGGCGTCATGGTAGAGCGCATAGCGGTCGAAATACTTATCCGACTGAATAAAGTAGAAGGTAACGCCGTCGCGCTCGGTTGTTTGCACGGCGCACCACTCCTCAATGTCTCCCATCCAGACGCCCATGGGGCTGAGAAATGGACGCAAATTATCCATATGACCATTAACATGGGTATATCCGGGTAAAATAACGATAACCTTATGCCCCAGAGCCTGCAATGCTTTCGGTAGCGCCCCCACCACATCGGCCAGACCGCCGCTTTTGGCGAAGGGAACGCACTCCGAGCTGATCATGGCAATCTTCAACTTTGACTTCACTGTTGACGCTCCCAAAACTAAAATGGCACTGATCTACGGATAGGCAATATGTGCTGCATGAATACCCACAGAAGAGACAAACAAAGGATAAAGAACAAACATGTTGTTCAATAAATATGCGCCAGATGCGCTTTGTTCTGTGTTCCTTTGTTCTATGTTCTCTCTATATATGCTGGGTTTCGGCGAATCTGTCAAGCAGTTGCTCACTTACATACGTTACGCGGTGGGTCGGCAAACTGGGCGTTTGTGCCCGATAATGGCCCGCTTCGTCTGCGGCAGCATGGTATTTTTTATTTTTGTTTCCAAAACATTTGCACAAAGTGCAAATGTTTTGGAAAAAGACAGATCAAGTACCATGCTGCCGCAGGCGAAACTAGCTTCCAGGTCTGGCACGCGGCCAGAACAGTCCGCACCGCGTAAGTCGTGTAATGTACAGGAGTTACGCGGTCGGTTCCACCCCCAGGCGTCTGCCTGGACAACTGGCCCGCTTCGCCTCCGGCAGGGTGGAATGGGACATTCTTTTTCCGGAACATGTGGCTCGGAGCGCCACATGTTCCGGAAAAAGACAAAAACGTCCCATGCTGCCGCAGGCGAAATACGCCGTTATCGCGAGCAAACGAACCGTTTGCTCGCACACCGCGTAAGTCGTGTAATTCAGATATGGCGAGATAGGCCATTCGGGTGCCTTATGGCGAAGAGGAGCGCGCATCTTCCGGTCAAAATTTGCCACGGACCGGCAGGTTATGTACCTGTCTGCATAGCCGCTGCGGGAGCCGCGCGAGGTTGCCAGACGGCGGGAACGGTTTCGCGCTCCCTGCCATCGCTCCAGGGGGAAAACACATTGCTGCGTCCAACCACGGATAAGACCCACGCCTCATTTGCAATCAGGCCAAAATAGACCGTGAGGTAGTGATCGGCTTCCGGAACCGACTGCGCCCGTACCACGCAGAAGTCGTTAACATATCGTCCGCCCTCAAAGACGCGGATGCGACGTTCGTAGCGCTTCTGGGGATCGCGGCGTACGCGGTAGACCCGGCCGGGTCGCAGGCCGCTCGAAACATCCAGAAAGTGTCGTTGTTCAAGCAGGGCGTAGGTGGTTGCGCCCAGGAAGAGCCGCAGGGTATTTTCGGCCCGCTGGGTGGGTGTCAGACCATCGCCCAGGTCGCGCCGATTGCCAATCTGCAGAATAGCGCGGGCGTCGTCGGCTGCCGGCTGATCCCCAGGTTGCCGGCGGTCTGATGCGGGATAATCAAGCCGGTAGTGTGCCGGCGGTTCCCCCGTCAGCGGTACCCCGGCCTGACGACAGAATGCTGCCGCGATTGCGTAACCGGACCACCCGGCAACAGCGGTAGCCTGCGCGCCAACTGTCAGGCGATGCTGTTCGGCCAGGGCCACGGTGCCGGTAGCGCGCATGCCGTCCGGGCCAGTGGCGCGCATCTCAATCAGGCGAAACGCATCGGAGCCAATCTGCACCCGCGCCACATGCAATTCCCAGCCATCATCGGGGACAAACTGGCGCAGGGGCGCCCACTGCGTCCGGATTGCGCCGATGAACGGATGATCCGGCCGCATGCGGGGGACGGTCAGGGTTGGCGTTGGGGTGGTGGGCTGTAACCGCTCCGCGGCAAAGGCGGTATGCTTGCAAATACGATTGCCGGTGCGATTGTAGATCCAGGCTGGGCAGTCGCAGGAGAGGCTGGTTGTAGCGGTGTGCCGGCGGGCGAGCACGCGATACCAGCGATCAGCATCGCGCGGGGATTGGATTGCCGTAACGAGATCGTAATCACCGGCGCGCAGACTGGGCATGGATAGCTGCTCCTTCCGCTCCTCAAAATAACCTGGCGAATAGTTATGAACCACCGATGTTTGGAACGACGAGCCGTATGCATCGGTGGTTCTGCGACTGACCGGTCGTTACCCACCCGTGATCTGCGAGACAATCAGGATATCGCTGTTTGCACAGGGATCGAACTGCGGCATTGTCGTCCCCATGCCGCCCTGCCCGCGCGGGACTGTGAATGTCTGGCGGCCGCCGGCGCGATGCACGTCGATGACGCGCTGAACATGGGTCAGCGCCCAGCGCTCATCGGGAGCCAGCCCTTCAAGCAGGTCATCAAGCGTTTCGCCGGGGGCCGGTGCGCGGAGTTGGGGAAATGTTACCGGTGCATCACCCGCCTTGCCAAACACGCGTACCTCGCGCGTGCCGGTAATCGCCGCGCTGAAGTTCCCGGTGCGCACTCGTTGCTCCCACGCCGCCTGGAGATTCTGCACATTTGCGCGTTCTTTCACTCGCTGTGCCATACTTCACCTCGCTCTGGTATGCTTCCTGCTGATGCAATCGCATTCACGATGGTATGAGTGTAGCACATAGGTGCGACATCTACCGTCACAACTGGGTTGGGGAATGAGGAATGGGGAATGGGAACCGGCGATCTTTCAGATAACACGAGTTACGCGGTGCGTGTTCAAACCGGGTGTTCACCTGGATGAACGGCCCGATTCGCCTGCGGCAGCATGGTACTTTTGATCTTTTTCACAAAAAATTCACTTTGTGAATTTTTTGTGAATAAAGATCTGGTCTCTTCCGCCTTGCCGGAGGCGAAACCGGCCTGCGGGTCTGGCAGGAGGACTGGAACAGTCCGCACCGCGTAACTCATGTCAGATTACAGGAGTTACGCGGTTGCTTTCCGCGAAGGAGGTATCGCCTGCGGCAGCATGGAACAGGAATATCCTTTTTCCGGAAATTTTGGCTCTGTGAGCCAAAATTTCCGGAAAAAGAAAAGAGAACGTACCATGCTGCCGCAGGCGAGTCGGCCTTTGACTTGGTCAAAGGCCCGATTTGAACGCCCACGGCGTAACTGTGTCAAATTAGGGGTCCGGGGCGGCGCATCAGCAAGTGGTGCGCCGCCCCAATTGATCAAAACCCGACGAACAGGCCATACCCTTCCAGCCAGAAGCGCAGGTGGGCCAGAAATGCAACTAGACCAAATGCCGGGATAAACGCAACTGTCGCCGGTCGCGCCAGTTGCGCCAGATGGGTAATTGAGTGCCGATAGCCCATCAGCATACCGGCCATCAACACATTGACAACATAGAGTTCGCTCAGAATACCGACAAAGGCCAGGGTTGCCAGCGGCCAGTAAAGAAAGTCCAGATTGGCATAGATGGCTACCGGAATGAGCAGATTAAGCCCCAGAATAAGCCCCAGTTCGCGCCAGGTTGCCACAACCCGCTGCTGCCGTTCCGTATCCTGACGCAGACCATAGTTAAAGGCCAGTAGAATCGCAATCGCCATCCCTGTTCCCATACCGATGCCGGTGACAATCCGCAGGGCATTGTGGGGCGGGTAGAGATGCGGTCGGCCCAACTCCGCAAACATCGAGTTAAATCCATCCACAACCATGATCAGTGCCGGCGCAATCAACACACCCATGATCGGGCGGGGCGGGATACGTCCGGCGCGCCACCGTCCGATTGCCCGAAGGCAGGTGATTGTCACCAGGAAACTGCTATAAATCCCGATATTTCGCGCGCAGAGCGGGAACTGCATCTCCCCCAGAAACACGTTATGCTGCTGTGCCACCAGCCCATGCACCACCGCATACATCTTCCAATCCAGGGGGGCGGGCGGCACAAGCAGGGTCAGCAGCAAAATGCCAACGACGCCGACCCAGAGTATGCGCCAGGGTTGGTCGCGGGTCTGGCGCTCCTGGGCATGCCGCGTCTGCTCCTGCCGGCGGTTCAGCGTCATGCGTTGCCGGGCCAGATCAAGCACTTCCTGCGGCGACCGTTCGTGCATACCTACGTTCCTTCTGCAAAATCAAAAAGCGGATCAGCGCCGTTGCCAGAGTTGCTCACCGCGACACCAGCATGTCACCGGCACCATGTCCGGCTCGAGTGGCGCGGCCGGTTCAGGAGCCGCTTGCGGTGCAGCAGTTGATTCCTGCGGCATTTCGGTCTCCTCGCGCTGTAAAAGTGCATCAAGATAATCCAGCAGTTCAATACAACCACTGGCGAGCACATATTGCTCCATATCGCCGGTTTCACTCATCTCTTTGGCGAGTTTGCGCAGTTGACGGCGCTCACGGGTATCCATAACTATTTCCCCCCTTCTACCCACATGCCCGGGTGCTGCGATGCAATAGGGCGTTGCGCGCACCCCGGTGCAGGAATGTACTATATCAGGGTCAGTATAGCACGCCGCTCTAGCCGTGGCGAATCGCCCGATCCGCCAGGCTCGCCGAAGTGACACGAGTTACGCGGTCATTGATTAGGAGTTACGCGGTCACTGAACCGGAAGAGCGTTAGGCCTCCGGCAGGGCGGAAGATCTTCTTCTTTTTCAGGAACATGTTGCACAAAGTGCAAAATTTTCGTGAAAAAGAAAAACAGTACCATGCTGCCGCAGGCGTATCATGCTTCCATTGGGTAAAATGTCCGGTTTGCATGTCAACCGTGTAACGCGTGTCATTGAACCGGCAGGGAGTTTTGCCTCCAGCAGGGCTGCCGCAGGCGAAGACCGCTTTCACGGGAGTCTGCGTCTCATTTACACACCTATCGCGTAACTCATGTTAGAGTGAGAACCGTAGAAGCCGGCGGGCGCTATGTTCTTACCGGGTGCAGATGCCGGAGAAATGATGCTATAATGTGCCCGGACTATGACGCCTTTTTGCAGAGTTGCCGGTGATAAGGCGTGATCCATCCCGGATGCAAACAACCATGCCGCACACTGCTGCCGGGTATGGTACAATACTGTGCTATTATTTTGCATAGATGAGGCGATCAGCCGCTTGAGCCAGTGCTCCAGTCATATGTATGTAATGCAACAGAGTCGGCGACAGCCGCTGAAGCGGGGCTATGCTACCAACGTAACCGTTGAAGTTGCTGGGTTGCCGTACCTGAAGGAGTTTTTCGTGAACTTCATCGATGGACTATTCCTCTTACTTCTGATCGGTATGCTGGCGGTTGGGTTTTTCCAGGGTATGATTCGTCTGGCGGTGGTATTTGTGGCGTTCTACCTGAGCGTTGTGCTGTCAAGTGTCTATTTCAACGTTGTGGCGGGGTTTTTTATACGGCGCTTTGGCACCGATCGCGTCACTGCCGAGTATGTCGGCTTCGCGCTTGTCTTGATGGTCAGCTTTATTCTACTGACGGTCGCCGGGCTTTACACCTTTCGCTATGCCAAAATGCCGGGACAACTTCAGTACGTGGACCGTTTTGTGGGTGTGCTGCTCGGTGTGCTGATGGCCGGGTTATTTATCGGCATCTTTTCGGTTTTGCTCTGGGATATTATGGTTGTGGCCGGGGCCGAAGATATTAACTGGCCCTTCATGGGATCACTGGGGCGGGGTGTGCGCAACTCGTTCCTGCTGAGCTACTTTTCGCAGGTAATTCTGCCCGAAACCTATGCGGTGCTCGACCCGGTCCTGCCGTCGTCCGCCGAACGCATCTTGCTGATACCTTCGCAACGATAAAGGTACTATTTCTGCCTGTATGTCAATCGCTGAACAAACGCTTGAAACCCTGGAATTCCCGAAGATCCGCGCGCAACTCGCCCGGTATACCGCATTTTCGGCATCACACGAACTGGCACTGAATCTGCTCCCCAGTACTGAGTTTTCGGCAGTTGCCCGGCGGCAGCAATTAACCCGCGAGGCGCGGCGCCTGCTGGATCTGCATCCCGATGTCACTATCGGTGGCGCGCGGGATATCCGTGGGGTCGTGGGCCACGCCGCCCGGGGGGGGGCGCTGGAGGCCGGGGTCTTTCTCGAAATTGCCGCAACGCTGGAGAGTATGCGCCGGTTGCGGGGTCTCCTCTTCAAACTCGATCCGGAAGAGTTCCCTCTGTTTGGCGAGATTGCCGCTGATCTGCCCCAACTGCCCACCCTCGAAGAGGAAATCGCCGGCACCATCGGCGATGATGGCAGCGTGCTCGATAGCGCCAGTCCAACACTGAGCCGCATTCGGGGGGAGGTGCGGGTGGCATTTCAGCGGCTGCAGGAGCGGTTGCAGAACCTGCTTCACTCACCGCAGTTTGCGCCCGCGCTCCAAGAGCCGATCATCACGGTGCGTAACGGGCGGTATGTTGTGCCGGTCAAGGCAGGACAGCGGCGCACAATTCGCGGCGTGGTGCATGACCAGTCCGGCAGTGGGGCGACGCTCTACATCGAGCCGCTGGCAACCCTGGAACTGAACAACCGCTGGCGTGAACTGCAACTGGCTGAGGAGGACGAGGTCGCGCGTGTCCTGGCGGCGCTGGCCGAGCAGGTCGGCGCGGCGGCTCCCGAGATTACGGGTGGGGTTGAAGCGCTGGCCCTGCTCGATCTGGCGTTGGCCCAGGCGAAGTATGCGCTGGAACTGCGCTGTGTGGCCCCGGATCTGGTCAACACGCAAAATAGTCAGGTGCGCCGTGCTGCGGACGAACCCGTACTCGCGCTGGCCGCCGCGCGGCATCCGCTGCTGGACCAGCGAACGGTGGTGCCGATTGATATCCGGCTGGGTGGCATGTTTCAACTACTGCTGATTACCGGCCCGAATACGGGTGGTAAAACCGTGGCACTCAAAACGGTGGGCCTGCTGGCACTGATGGTCCAGGCGGGGCTGCAGATCCCGGCCAATGCTCCCTCCCGTCTGCCGATCTTTACCCGGATTTTTGCCGATATTGGTGATGAGCAGAGCATTGAGCAGAGCCTCAGTACCTTCTCCTCCCACATGACGACGATTATTCACATCCTGGAAGCGGTTGACACCCTGACAACCACCACGCAGTCGGCGGTACCGGCAACCCTGGTGCTGCTGGATGAACTGGGTGCCGGAACCGATCCGGTGGAAGGTGCGGCACTGGCGCGCGCCATCGTGGAGCGCCTGCTGGAGCGGGGTTGCCTGGGCATTGCGACAACGCACTATGCCGAACTGAAGGCCTTTGCCTACAGCACGCCCGGCGTGCAGAATGCCTCGGTTGAGTTTGATGTCGAAACGCTGGCGCCAACCTACCGGCTAACGATTGGCCTGCCGGGGCGCTCGAATGCGCTCTCCATCGCGGAACGCCTGGGGTTGGATAGCGCGCTGGTTGAACACGCGCGCAGCAGCATGGCCCGCGAGGATATCCAGGTTGAAGATCTGCTGGCCCAGATCCATCAGGAGCGGGAAGCTACTGCTGTCGAACTGCGACGCAGTGAGGAGCTACGCGCCGACGCCGAGAAGTACCGCGACCGGCTGGCCGATGAACTGCATGAATTTGAGACCACCCGCGAAGCGCAACTGGAGGCGGCCCGGCAGAACCTCGAGGACGAACTGCGCGAGGTGCGGGGAGAACTGCGGCGGCTGCGGGATGAGTTCCGCAGTGTGTCGCTCTCGCGCCAGTGGCTGGAAGAGGCCGAACAGCGCATGCAGACGGCCCAGGAACAGGCGCAGGCCGCAACGCGCAAGGCGCAGCCCACCCCGCCGGCGCGACCGGCTCCGGAAACGCCGCGCCCGCTTCAGGTGGGCGACACGGTGCAGGTCCGCTCCATCGGGTTGAATGGGGAGATTGTGATCATTGACGAGGAAGATCAGACGGCCGATGTGCAGGTCGGTGGCTTTCGCATGCATGTCGGGCTGGATGAACTGCGCCGCGCCAGGCGTGACCCGGCCGCCGAGCGCCAGGAGCGCTACCGTGCGCCGCGTTCGATTGATATTCCCGCCGCGCCGGATGTTTCGATGTCGTTAGATATGCGTGGCTGGCGCACCTCCGAAGTTGCGGATAAACTTGACCGGTATCTCAATGATGCGTATCTGGCGGGCCTGCCGGAGGTACGCCTGGTGCATGGCAAGGGCACCGGCGCACTGCGGCAGGTTGTGCGCGATGTGCTGACCGGACATCCGCTGGTGATGTCGCACACGAGTGGCGGGCAGGCCGGCGGGGAAGGTGTCACCGTGGCAAAGATAGTGGAGCGTTAATTATGTCGCAGGTTCTGGTCTATACGCTGCTTGTCTGCGCCCTGATTGTCCCGGTGCTGGGCGTGCTGGGTTTACGCTTCCTGCTGGGCGACCGGCTCTCGGAGGTTCAGTTGATCCGGGGAGCGGCGGCGTTTTTTCTGTTGGCGATAGCCAGCGTGCTGGTGCTGGCCTTCAGTAATGTGGAAAAACTGAGTGTGGGCAATCTTGAACTGCTGCTGCCCTTCACCGGGCCAGTCAGCGCCACGCAACCGGAGCCGGCCATGCCGGTCACGCCGCCCGAACTGCCACCCGTGACCGCCGCGCCTCCGCCGACGCTGCCCGCTGTTGTAACGTCCACCCCGGTCACTCCCACTGTAACTGCATCAGTTGACGTGACGACAACCGCGACGGACGCCGCCAGCGTCACGGCAACTTCCGGTGGGACGGCCACGGCCACCGCACCACCCGGCGTCACAGCAACGGCAGTATCTACCGCCAGCGCCACCGCCACCGCCGCACCACCCAGCGCCACACCGGAGCCACCCAGCGCCACACCGGAACCGGAACCGCCGGCCGAACCGGAACCCCGGACCTATACCGTCGAGCCGGGTGATACGTTGCGCAGTATTGCCGCGCAGTTTGATGTCTCAGTGGAAGCGCTGTTGGAGGCCAATGACCTGACGCCGGAAGAGGCCGATGCACTGCGGGTTGGGCAGGAGTTGGTCATTCCGTAGTGCCGGATTGCCCTTTGCATTTTGCGCTTTGAATGGTAAAGTGTCATGCAACAACTCCGCACATTAGAAAGGGATAGTATTTCATGACGACCGTTCACACGATAGAACGACCGCCGCAAATACCACACGAGGAAGCCCCCCCACTGCTGCTGCTGCTGCATGGATTCGGCAGCAATGAGCATGACCTGATGGGCCTCTCGCCCTATCTGGACAAACGCCTGCATATCGTCAGCGCCCGGGCCATTTTCGATGTTGGATTTGGCTTTGGTTGGTACTATCTCTATGGCGTCCCCGGCAACTTGATTTCGGATGATGCTACCCGCGCCAAAAGCCTGGAAGTCCTGAGTGAATTTATTGGCGACCTACCCGGCCGGCTGGGTACGGACCCGCGCCGCCTCTACCTGCTGGGTTTTAGCCAGGGTGCCGTGATGAGTTTGAACCTGGCGTTAACGGTTCCGCATCTGGTGGCCGGGGCCATAGTCGCCAGCGGCTACCTCGACGAGAAGGTGCTGCCACGCGTCCAGCCCGACAGCCTGTCGCACCTGGATTTCCTGGTGATGCATGGCACTGAAGATGATCTGATCACGGTGGAGGGTGGACGGGGTATCCGCGATTACCTGGAAACGCTGCCGGTGCAATTGACCTACCGCGAATATCCCATCGGTCACGGCATTCATCCGGATGCGCTGAGTCTGATCCCGCAGTGGCTCAGTAGCCGGATTGTCCAGGACAGGCCACACGAAGATGCGCAGGGCGCGTAGGTCACTTCTATGACCGGCATATCTGTGCCGTTTGGCGATCTGCAGCGGCAGCATGCCCAACTCCGCCCCGAACTTGAGGCCGCCATAGCGCGTGTGTTGACGGGTGGCTGGTATGTTCTGGGTGAAGAGGTCCGCGCATTCGAGCAGGAGTTTGCGCGCTACTGCGGGGTGGCGCATGCCGTTGGGGTGGCAAGTGGTACCGATGCGCTCTACCTGGCGCTGGCTGCCCTGAAGATCGGTCCCGGCGACGAGGTTATTACCGTTGCCAATGCGGGCAGCTACCAGGTGATGGCGATCCTTCAGACCGGCGCGCGGCCGGTTCTGCTTGATAGCGCCCCGAACACGCACACGCTGAACCCACGCCGGCTTGAACCGGCGATCACGCCGCGTACCCGGGCCATTCTGCCGGTGCATCTCTATGGGCGGCCGGCGGATATGCCTGCGATAACCGCAATTGCGGCGCGGCACGGTCTGGCTGTGGTGGAGGATGCAGCGCAGGCGCATGGAGCATGGATTGCGGATGCCACGGGGCAACCGCGTAAGGCCGGGGCGTGGGGCACCTGTGCCGCTTTCAGCTTCTACCCGACGAAGAACCTGGGCGCAGTCGGCGATGGCGGCGCGGTGGTAACGGACGATGCAGCCCTGGCGGAGCGGGTGCGCCAACTGCGGCAGTATGGCTGGAGCAGCAAATATGTCACCACGGAACCGGGTGGGCGTAACTCCCGCCTGGATGAACTGCAGGCCGCCCTGCTGCGGGTCAAGCTCCGCTACCTGGATACCACGAATGCCGCGCGCTGTGAGCGGGCTGCCTGGTATGCCGGCTTGCTTGCCGGTACGCCGCTCGCTCTGCCGGCTGATGCTCCCGGCCATGTCTATCATCTCTATGCCGTGGAGAGTGAGCAGCGCGATGCGTTACGGAACTACCTGACGGCCGCGGGTATCGGCAGTGATATTCACTACCCGCTGCCCGCCCATTGCCAACCGGCGTATATGTATCTGAATTACCCGGCGGGTACGCTGCCCCAGACTGAACAGCAGGCGCGGCGTATCCTCTCACTGCCGCTCTTCCCGGAGTTAACCCGTACCGAGGTTGAACAGGTGGCGGCAGCCGTGCATGCCTGGACTAGCGAAACATTGACCTGACGCACTGAACAAGGCCAATACTCGACCCGCCGACCATTGCCAGGCCGGTCAGGAATGCTCCAATGATCCGGGTACCTGGAATATAGTCATTACTTATCAGATATGCGATACCATAGCCCGAATATCCACTCATCCCAATGCCTATGATCAGCGTTACAATTCCAAGAAAGAGCAGAAGCGGCGCCTGGCGGGCCGCAATTGTGGTGCGTTTCTGAAACCGGACCCGATTGACAAATTCTTCGGCTTCCGGCCAGGAACACCCGGCGTACATGCTCAACTCCCGCGTAATATCCTCCGGACCACGATGTTTGCCCAGTTCACGAATGACAAATGCGGTGGCTTCTTCCCTGTTCATACAGTCCTCCTGGTTGAGTTGAATGAGACAACAATGTACCGGCGCTGAGCGAATACTCAGGATGAGAACCAGCCTGGACCATCTGTTGTACCGTGGCCCTGATCGTCCTGTCCATGGAGCAGGAAGCACGTTCGTCTGGAGCATAGCACCCGGTTATTACCACATGCGTACCATCTATGCACGATGGCACCACGCTTGTGCGCGCATGCCGGGAAGCATAACTGCGGGTACAATACCTGACAGAGCAGTTGTCCCAGAGGAGCTTACCTGATCCTCCATACTCGGAATATTTTTCAAGGTGCATTATTCTATGACGAGAGATCTTTCGCATATTCACGCCATAACCCTGAATGTCCCGGCGGAGTTTGCCGGGCAGCCACTCATGCGTCTGGTGCAGGCCGCCGTTGGTGTGGAGGTTGCCGGGGAGTTGTTCGCGCATGGCGGTGTCTGGCTGGAGCGCCGGCGTCTACTCGACCCGGATATGCCTGCACCGGTAGGGGCACAGATACGCCTGCGGCGTCCACCGGATGGGTGTTACACCACGCTGACGATTACTCCGGAGGATATCTGTTACGAGGATGCCTGGCTGCTGGCCCTGAACAAACGGCTGGGATGGTATACCGGACCGACACCCTGGGATACTGAGGGCAACATGCGGGTGGCGCTGAACCGTATGCTGACTGCGCGTGATGGCGTCGAACCCAGACTGCACCTGGCCCACCAACTCGACCGTGATACTTCGGGAGTGCTGCTCTGTACGCTTGATCCCCGCGCAAACGCGCCGCTGCAGAGAGCCTTTGCCAACCGCGCGGTTGATAAAACCTACATCGGTATCTGCCGGGGCGAACCGTCCGAGGAGACCTGCGAGATGCGTACCGGCCATGGGCGGGCCCGGGGGGGATGCCGGCGACTCTACCCGCTGGAGCAGGCAGGTACGGAGTTGCCGGGAGGGGGGCGCGTCCGTCTGGCGCACACCACATTCCAGGTAGCGCAGCGCCTGGGTGACTGCACCGTTATCCACGCATTTCCGCACACTGGTCGCACCCATCAGATTCGCCTGCATCTTGCGCGGTGGGGCTATCCGCTGCTGGGTGATACGCGCTATGGTGGTCCACTGGAGTTTCGTAACCGCATGCTACCGGGGCATCTCTTGCATGCCGCTCGGTTAGCGTTGCGGCACCCGATTACTGGGCAACCCCTGGAGATCCATGCCCCGCTGCCGGACCTGTTCACGGCAATTATCGGTCAGTAGGGGCGCAGCATGCCGCGCTCCCTACACCCTACAGTGCCTGGTTATGCACTACGAACGACGGAGAAGGTACTGAGGAAGCCACCCAGGGCAGCCAGAACGCATCCCGCAATTTGACCCACTATAACGAGTGGTGCAGGAGGTGGTGCGCCAAAGCTGAGAAATGTACCCACAATAATCCCCACAACGCCTACCATAAAGCCGTTGAGGGTGTGCGAACGGTGGGCCAGACGCCCCGCAACATAACCACCGACACCGGTTGCGAGTAAGAACAGCACAAGCAGAATAAGATCCGGCGGCCGGTTGAGATCCGGTGATAGATCAGGGGAACTCAGAAATGTTGTCAAATCCAGCCAGGTTATGCTACCCTGAATGAGTATGGTAAGTAGAAAATCAACCAATAACCCCAGCAATACTGCCGACCAGCGGACTTCCATAGCGCAGTTTCCCTTTCCTCCTGATATAAACCGCTCGCTATGATACCATCGCCTGTTTGCTGTTTCAACCTGTACAAACAGCGCTTACGTTACATGCGTTATGCGGTCGGTTCCAAACCCAGGCCTCTGCCTGGACAACTGGCCCGATGCGCCTCCGGCGGGGTGGAATGGGACAGTCTTTTTCCGAAACATGTGGCTCGGAGCGCCACATGTTTCGGAAAAAGACAAAAACGTACCATGCTGCCGCAGGCGAAATACGCCGTTATCGAGAGCAAACGGTTCGTTTGCACGCACACCGCGTAAGTCCTGTTACGTTACACGCGTTACGCGGTGGGCATGCAAACCAGGCGTTGTCTGAATAAACGGCCCGATTCGCCTGCGGCAGCGTGGTACATGCTGTTCTTTTTCACGAACATTTTGCACTTTGTGCAAAATGTTCGTGAAAAAGGATGGAATCTTGCATCCTGCCGGAGGCGAAATGTCCTTTCGGGTCAGTGACCGCGTAACGCATGTTACGTTACACGCGTTACGCGGTGGACGTTCAAACTGGGCGTCTGACCAGGTGACAGGTAGATGCGCCTGTGGCAGCATGGTACTTTCTCATTCTTTTGCCTTGCCGGAGGCGATATTGCCTTCCAGGAAGGGGACTGCGTAACTCCTGGTACGTTAGAACCTGTCTGAAAAGCCCGAAGATCACGCTGCCGGCGTGAACTCCAGGAATAGTTAATGCACTGACGTGTGATCTGTGGGGAACCCGTTTCAGATAGTTAGAGATTGACACCCCAGGCAACCAGGAAAATGCTCAGGGTAAGCTGCACGGCGCGCGCTCCATCCATCTGCACATCCTGCCAGAACTGATCCTGCCCCAGCCACCACCAGATCCGGTTTAACCCAACGCGGAAGCGGAGGTCACGCTGGAGTTGTTCGACCTTTGCCAGCCGAAATAGCCGACGGGTGTGAATAATCAGGGTTGCGGCCCATATTGTTGAAATAACCAGGAGTAACATGTGGGTCATGGCTCTTCTCTCCCTTGGGTATAAATTACACAAGTTACGCGGTGGGTATCCAAACCAGGTGATTGCCTGGATGAACGGCCCGATTCGCCTCCGGCAGGGCGGAAGATTCCATTCTTTTTCACAAAAATTTTGCACGAAGTGCAAAATTTTTGTGAAAAAGATCAAAACGTACCATGCTGCCGCAGGCGATTCTGCCGTTCACCGGGTGAAACGCCCGGTTTGATGAACCACCGCGTAA